>NZ_CP053344.1:3141365-3455501 GCF_013113715.1 Herbiconiux sp. SALV-R1 | reverse complement strand
CAGCCGGCGAGCAACGGTGCCCTGTTCCTCATCGCGCTGGTGGGCGTTCTGATCGGGAGGCCGTTCGTGCGCGACGCGGCGCGGTCGACGGTCGATGCGGCGACCGCGGCCACCGACGGGTTCCGCTACATCACCACGGCGATGACCTGGATGTGGGTCGGCGTGTTCGCGCTCATGACGGTGTCGTCGCTCATCCCGCCGATCGTCGAGGGCTCGGCGACCATCCGCGACGACGCGAGCACCCTCTCCATCGTCTGCTACTGGGTGGTGCCGTTCGCCCTGTTCGGGGTGGCGGGCACGGTGTCGGCCGTGTTCCCGGGGTGGTTCGACCGGGCGACGGGGCGGCTCGACGCGGCGGCTGCCGCGGCGGCGGCGGGGGGCGGGCCCGGCGCGGCGACGGATGCTGCCGTCGCTCCGGCCGCGGTCACCGCGTCGTCGGCACCCGGCGAGCAGCCCGACGTCGTCTCCTCCGGCGTCAGCATCGAGGCGCCGGCGGAGAGTCTCTACTCCGACCCGTTCCCCGTCGTCGTGGAGGGGCTTCCCACCGGGCGGCAGGTCGAGGTGGCGTCGAGCTGCACCGACCTGCTGGGGCGGCGCTGGGCCGCGACGGCGGTGTTCGACGTTCCGGCCGACGGGCGCCTCGACCTCGCGACGACCGCACCCCGCTCCGGCGACTGGTCGACCGCGTCACCGGGGGTGGCCGTCGCCGCGCTGCGCTTCGCCCAGCCCGGCCAGGTGCCCGACCTGTTCGTGCCGCCCGTCGAGGCGCTGCGGGTGACGATCGAGGTGCGTGAGCCCGGCGGCTCCGGCTCGCCCCTGGCGCGCCGGACCGTGCTGCGGCTTCCCGCGGCCGCGGGCGTGTCGGTGGCGGAGGTCGACGTCGACGGCCGGCGTGGGCTGCTCGCGCTTCCCGCCGCGGGCGGCGTGCCCGAGCATCCGGCTGTCGCCTGCTTCGGCGGGTCGGAGGGCGGCGTCGACTCGCTGCGGCTCACCGCGTCGTTGCTCGCGAGCGCGGGGTTCGTCGCCCTCGTCACCGACTGGACCGATGTCGACGAGTCGGGTGCTCCCGTGATCTCGCGCATTCCGCTGGAGCGCTTCGGCGCCTCGCTCGACTGGCTGCGCGCCCGGGCCGACGTCGACTCGGAGCGGGTCGCCGGCTACGCCATCTCGCGCGGAGCCGAGGGGCTCCTGGCCGCGGCTGCGGCGGGGGTCGCCCGCGCCGACGCCCTCGTCGCCCTCAGCCCGAGTTCCACGCGCTGGCAGGCGGTGGGCGACGGCGGCGAACAGGCCGGCGTCGGATCGTGGACCCTCGCGGGCGCCGACCCGGGGTGGCTTCCGGTGCGCACCGGCGAGCTCGTGCCCCAGCTCGCGCGCAACGGATGGCGGCTGCGCCGCGACGCCGCGCACGACCGCCCGACCCTGCTGCGTCTGCGGCCGGCCTACGAGGGCGGGCTCTCGCACGCCGGGCGGGCCGAGCGCGAGACCGCGCGCATCGTCGCCGAAGAGATCGGGGCGCCGCTGTTCGTCGCGTCAGGTGCCGACGACGCGGTGTGGCCGTCGGCGTCGATGGCTGCCCAGCTGATCGAGGGCCGGCGGGGTGGCGGGTTCGCCGACGCGGACGCCCGGCACGAGTTCCCCCGTGCCGGGCACCTGTTGCGCCTCGGCCTCCAGCCCACCGACTCGCTCTTCACCGGCGGCATCGAGCTGGGCGGCACGCGCGAGGGCCACGCAGCGGCCGAAGCCCGGTTGTGGCCTGCGCTCCTGGGCTTCCTGCAGTCGGCGACGGTCGCCGCCGCTCAGCGCGGGGCGACGACGAGCTGACGCTGAGTGCCGAGGCGGTCGATGCCGAGGGTCATGACGTCGCCGGCGGCGAGGTAGACCTGGGGGTTCATGCCGAGGCCGACGCCGGGCGGGGTGCCGGTGTTGATGAGGTCGCCGGGCTCCAGCACCATGAACTGGCTGATGTAGTGAACGATGACGAAGGGGTCGAAAACCATCGTCGAGGTCGAGCCGGTCTGCCGCCGCACGCCGTTCACGTCGAGCCACATGCCGAGCTCGCGCACCTCGGGCACCTCGTCGGGCGTCACCAGCCAGGGGCCGGCGGGGTTGAAGGTCTCGGCCGACTTGCCCTTCAGCCACTGGCCGCCGCGTTCGAGCTGGAACTCGCGCTCGCTGACGTCGTTGACGAGCACCCAGCCGGCGATCGCGTCGCGCGCCTCGTCGACGGAGTCGAGGTAGCTCGTGCGGCGGCCGATGACGATGCCGAGCTCGACCTCCCAGTCGGTCTTCGACGAGCCGCGCGGCAGCCGCACCTCGTCGTCGGGGCCGACCAGGGTGTTCGGCGACTTGGTGAAGAGGATGGGCTCCTCGGGCACGGCCTGCCCGCTCTCGGCGGCGTGATCGGCGTAGTTGAGGCCCACGCAGATGATCTGGTGCGGCCTGGCGATGGGCGCGCCGATGCGCTGACCGGCGAGGGGCTCGGCAGCCAGGCGGCCGGCCCGCACGGCGTCGACCCGTTCGGTGACGACGGGGCGGATGCGGTCGAGACCGCCCGAGCCGAAGAACGCCTCGTCGAAGTCGCCGACGAGGTCGGAGAGGTCGAGGTAGTGGTCGTCGTCCACGAGGGCGGCGGGCGTCTCGGCTCCGGGTGCTCCGATGCGCAGCAGTCTCATGCGGGGTCTCCTTGTGCGGGGGTGGGGGTGGATGCGCGGTCGGCGACGGGCGGGAGGGTCGCCCCGGCGCGGGGCGTCTGCGCGGGAAGCACGGTGACCGGACGGGACACGCGCGGGAGCACGCTCGGGTCGACGGGGCAGGCTCCGGGGGCGTCGACCTCGATGGTGAGGGCGGCGATGTCGCCGTAGGCGGCGCGCCAGGCGAGGGCGCCCTTGGCGACGATGATGCTCGCGCGCGCCGGGTCGATGCCGAGCGAGGTCACTTGCTCGCGGTGGAAGGGGGGAGTGGCTCGTTCGGTGACCGCCACCGTGTTGCCGGCGACGCCGAGCACCGCGGTGCGGCCCATCTCGAACCGCACGCCGGCCGCCCATGACCCCTCCGAGACGTAGACGCCGTCGGAGAGCGACACCACCTCGGCACGCAACGGCAGCGGCTCGCCGTGCAGCGAGTCGGTCTTGCCGCCGAGCTCGCAGTCGATCGTGGCGCCCTCCCCCGCATCCCACGCCTGGGCGACCACCGCGGCGTCGGCGATGACCGCGAGCGCCTCGGTGGTGCCGCTCGCCAGCAGTTCGCGGAGGATGACGGTGCCGTCTCCGGCGCTGCCCGCCCCGATGTTGTCGGCGACGTCGGCGAGCACGACCGGGCGCAGCCCGCTGTGCCTGGCTCGCGTCACCGCTTCGTCGGCCTTCGGCAGCTCGAGCCGGAACTCACCGGCGGCGTCGGCGGCGATCACACGGTCGGCGAGCTCGTGAGCGAGCCCCTCGGCAGCGGCCCGGAGCGCCAAGGGCGCCACCACGAGCACCGAGATGCCGGCGCGCTCGGCGTCTTGATAGGCGAAGCCCGCGAGCACGGAGGTGCGCGCGAGTCCGAGCTCGGCGGCCCGCGCGTTCCCCTCCGCGATCAGCCTGCCCAGCACGCCGTGCTCGGTGCCCTGCACGAGCGGGCAGCTGAGCACCGGCACCTTGGCGATGCTGGTGGCGAGGCGCTCGCCGCCGAGCATCCGGTCGATCAGAGCCACCGCCTCGAGCCCGCACTCGCGCATGTCGACGTGGGGGTAGGTGCGGTAGGCGATGACCGCGTCGACCTGCGCCGCGAGCTCGACCGACGGGTTGCCGTGCAGGTCGAGCACCGCGGCGACGGGCACGTCGCCGACGCGGGAACGGATGAGCTCCGCCACGCGGGCCTCGACGTCGGGTTCGCCCACGGCCACGGTGGCACCGTGGAGGTTGAGGGCCACGGCGTCGAGCGGGCCCGCCGCTTCGAGCGCCTCGTCGAGCTGCCGCAGCAGCTCGGCCATCGCATCGGCCGGGGTGCAGCCGGAGGGCCAGGCGCCCGCCGCGAACACGGGCACGGCCCGCTCGCCGAGCGCCTGGAGCATGCCGCCCACCACCGAGGAGGTGCCCGCGTGCGCCGCGAGCAGGGCCTCGCCGGTCAGCAGCTCGTAGTCGATCCACTGCTGCAGCCCGGCGAGGCGGGCGGAGTACTCGTTGGTCTCGTGCCAGAAGCTGACCACCCCGACCCTGGTCATCGGGCCGCCAGCGCGCTGTCGACCCGGTCGAGGGTCTCGGCGACGTCGTCGTCGGTGTGGGCTGCCGAGACGTACCAGATGCCGCGGCCGGCCACCCAGACGCCGTGCTCGGCCAGCTGCGTGCTGAGAGCGGCGTACCCGGCGAGGTCACGCGAGGCGAGCCCTCGGTAGTCGTGGTACTCGCCGTCGGGGCCGCCGAGCGAGGCGTGGAAGGCCATCGGCAGACCCTGCAGGTGCAGCGGCAGCCCGTGGCGCGAGGCGAGGCGGTCGAGCCCCTCCCGAAGAGACGTGCCCACGCGCTCGAGCTCGGCATACGGAGGGTTCTCGCGCAGGCGGGTCATCGTGGCGGCGACGGCGGCGCAGGCCATGACCGAGGAGTTGAAGGTGCCGGAGTGGTTGACCTCGCCCGTGCCGAACAGGCCCATGAGGCGCTCCGAGCCGGCGAGCGCGGCGACCGGCCAGCCGCCCGCGATGGCCTTGCCGTAGGTGGCGAGGTCGGGCACCACGCCGGTGAGGCCGACGGCGCCCTGTGGCCCCACCCGGAAGCCGCTGATGACCTCGTCGAAGATGAGCACGATGCCGTAGCGGTCGCACAGCTCGCGCGCCTTCTGCAGGTAGCCGTCGCGGGGGAGCACCGCTCCCATGTTGAACATGACGGGCTCCATGATGACCGCGGCGACCTCGTCGTGGCGCGTGGCGAGCAGCGACTCGAGCGCGTCGGCGTCGTTCCAGGGGATGACGATCGAGTCGCCCAGGTGACTGGCCAACTGCCCGGCGCTCGCCGGAACGGAGGGGTCGGGGCCGAGCAGCACGTTGTCGAGCCAGCCGTGGTAGTGCCCCTCGAAGCGCACGAAGCGCGTTCGGCCCGTGGCCGCGCGGGCGAGCCGCAGCGCGGCCTGCACCGCCTCGGTGCCGGTGAGGCCGAACCGCACCCGCTCGGCCCAGCCGAGGGTGCCGAGCACGCCGGCTGCCGCCTCGACCTCGAGCGGATGCTCGGCACCGAACACCATGCCCTGCGAGACGGCGAGGGCGACGGCGTCGTTGATGTCGACGGGGGCGTGGCCGAGGAACATCGGGCCCTGGCCGAGGAGGTAGTCGACGTAGTCGTTGCCGTCGACGTCCCAGAGCCGGGAGCCCTGCCCGCGGGCGAAGAAGACCTTCGGCGAGGCGAGTCGCACGTTGGAGTGCACTCCGCCGGGCGTGAGGTCGAGGGCCTGCGAGAAGAGCTCGGCGGAGGCGGTGGAGGTGCGTGTGTCTGACATGGTCTCTCTTCGGTCGCGGGGGTGACAGCAGCGATGCTAGCTGCGACTGTTTCGTAGTGCAAGCGTTGCGACTCGCAATGCGAGCATTTGTAGCCGAGGCACGACGAAGTGCCCCGCACGCGCGGCGTGAGGGGTGTGGGCGACGAGGGGCGGCGCGGGGGTGCCGCGGCCCTCGGGGGCTACAGCGCGCCGACCGCCGTCTGCATGAGCCCGGCCCCGAGCGACTCCTCGAGCTTGGCCGCCGATTCGCGCAGGCTCTCGGCGATCTGAGCCGCCAGGGCGTCGTCGATGCGGGCCGTCGGCCCTGAGATGCTGAGGGCGGCGACGGGGTTCCCGTCGATTCCCGAGATCGCCACGGCGATGCAGCGCGAGCCGATCTCGTTCTCCTCGGCGTCTTCGGCCCAGCCGGCTTCGCGCACCCGCTCCATCTCGGCGAGCAGGCCGTTCAGGGTGGTGATGGTGCGGCTGGTGCGCCGCTCCCGCGCATCCGGCGGGAAGAGGGCCTCGACGGTGTCGTCGCTCAGCCGGGCGAGCAGGGCCTTGCCCATGGCGGTGGAGTGCAACGGGTCGCGTGCCCCGGGCTTCGACGCCATGCGCAGCCCGTGCTCGCTCTCGACGATGTGCACGTACTCCACGGTGCCGCCCGCGAGCCTGCCGAGGTTCACCGTCTCGCCGAACTGGTCGCGCAGCCGCGTCATCGCGGGCTGGGCGAGCGAGACCAGGTCGACCCGGGAGTCCAAGCGCGACAGCAGGGCGAGGAACTGCTCCCCGATGTAGTACTTCTTGCTGTCGGGATGCTTGCTGAGCCAACCTCTGCCCTCGAGCGTCGTCGCGATGCGGAACACCGAGCCGCGGCTCACGCCGGCCGCCGAGGCGAGCTCCGTCAGCCCCAGACCGTTCGTGCCCACCAGTGCCTCGATCACGTCGATCGCCTTCACCAGCACTCCGACGTCGTATCGTCGTGAATCGTCGTCGGTCACGATGCTGTCCTCTCCTGGGCGGGCGGCTCTCGGCGCGGTACATCGCGTACCAGTCCGCTTCCATAGTGACACGCGGTGCGCGCATCCCGAGCATCCTGGGCATCAGTCGTGCCTCACGCGATCACCCGCGCCGGTTTGGCGAGCAGGTGCCGCAGCAGGGCCGAGGCGGCGGGGTCGGCCACGGAGTCCCAGACGTGCGCCTGGCACACGACGGTGGAGCCGTAGCGGTTCTTGAACTCCTGCACCGCCCAGTACTGCAGGCGCGGGCCCGTGCTCGCCCAGCCGGGCGACTGCCTCCCGTCGGCGGCGAGCACCGGGTGGGTGACCACCCTGCCGTCGTGGGTGGGCCAGCGGCTCAAGTCGTCGGTGCGCAGCCCGCTGTCGAGCAGCGAGAACTCGGCGTGGGCGAGCTCGGTGTGCAGGTCGCCGGCGATGACCGCGGAGACGGAGGGGCTCGTCCAGCCCACGTCTTCACCCGCGGGGCGCTCGAGCAGCACCAGCCGGCCGCCGCGCGCCACGCGCTCGATGAGGGTCTGCCGTGTCTCGTCGTCGAGCGGGGTGCCCGGGGTGACGACGACGGTCGCCGCACCGGCTGTCCACGGCACGACGTCGCCGAGCCAGCCGCCGGTGCGCAGGGCGAAGCCCTCGACGTCGCCGAGCACGGCCACCTCGAGATCGAGCGGGGTCAGCTGGGCACGCGCCTCGAAGGCGGTGCGCAGGCGGGTGTACTCCCGGCCGCCGAGGTGCAGCGTCAGCTCCACCTCGTGCCGGCCGGGCTCGACGCCTTCGGCGAAGACGACCGCCCCGGCGTCGAGTGAGGTGTGCGGCTCGACCAGCCGCGAGAGCTCGCCGCCGCCGGCGGAGATGGGTGCCCCGTCGCGCGTCACGGTCCACTCGGCGCGCAGCTCGACGCTCTCGGCGAGGTCGTTGTAGAGCCAGAGCGTGCCGCGCACGTCGGCCCCCTCGAACACCCGCTCGGGCACACCGAGCAGCTCGGCGGCCACGGGGCGATAGGCCTCCCGCAGTGCCTGGAAGGCGGCGGTCGGTTCACCCGCCGCATCGACGATGGCGAGGTCGAACCAGGAGTTGTACAGATAGTCGGTGGGTTGCCTGAAGTAGTGCTGGATGCATCCGTTCGACGCCGCCCGGTCACGACGGATGCGCCCCGCCTGTCGCGAGAGCACGCGGGCCTGGTGGGCCTGCGAGGCCGCCCTGGTCGACTCGAAGTCGTCGTGGCGGCCGACGGCGCGCTGCAGCAGGTCCATCGTGCCGCCGATCACGTGCGTGCGCGCGGGCTCGGCGTGCCAGGCCTCGGAGGGCGAGGCGGGCAGCGGGAAAGGGGTCTCGTCGATGCGGTGGGCGCGGGCGGTGCGCTGCAGCGCCTCCCAGGAGGGCGCGCCGCCGGCTCCGAACTCCGAGATGATCGCCTTGGTGCCCTCGCCCTCGAAGGCGATGGCCGAGAAGGTGCTCGCCGAGGTGCCGTCGAAGTACCCGGGGTACTCGTGGAAGCTCTGCGGGGTGACCTGCGGGCGGGTGGGCCCGGAGTGGTCTTGCACCACGAGCAGCGAGTGACCGAGCTCCTCCACGCGCTGGGCAGCGCGGGTGACGAACTCGACGTCGCTGTCGTGGAAGGGCTCCCACATGTGCATCTCGTTCGGGAACGAGAGCACCACCACGCTCGGGTGCCGCCGCACGAGCCGCAGCAGCTCGGCGACCTGCTCGACCTCGGGGTCGAGGTCGTCGCGCACCGGCTCGAAGCAGTGCCACTGCAGGGGCGCGTCTTGGTAGATGAGGATGCCGAGCTCGTCGGCGCAGCGGTAGAACAGGTCGGGCAGCACCGAGACGTGCACGCGCAGCACGTTGGCGTTCAGCGCGCGCAGCTCGAGCAGGCGTTCGAGCAGCAGCTCGCGGTCGCCCGACCAGGCAGGCTCCCAGAGATCGCCGATGGTAGTGGTGCCGCGCACGAAGAGGGGGGTGCCGCCTAGCTCGAGGGAGCCATCGGCGAGGCGCTCGAAGCGCCGCACGCCGGTGCGCTGCGTGTGCCGGTCGAGCACCGCGCCCGCCTGCCGCACCTCGATCTCGAGCACGAAGAGCCCGGGGGTGACGGGCGACCACTCGGGCAGCGCCGAGGCGTCGAGGGTGAGGGTGTGGCGGCCGGCGGCGGCGGCCGATGCGAGTTCGGTGCCGGTCTCGGCGAGGACGGTGTCCTCGGATGCGGAGCGCAGCACCGCGTGCAGGGTGGCGGTCGCATCGGCCTCGGCATTGGCACTGGCCGCGGACTCGGCCCCGGCCCCGGTGGTCGACCCCGCCTCCAGCTCCACCTCGACGACCACTGCCGCATCGCGCAGCCGGCACCACGCATCCGTGATTCCGATCGCCGGCAGTGCCTCGAGTCGCACGGGGGCGAGGAGCCCCGTGCCCGCGGTGGGCAGGCCCTCGCAGACCGAGCCGAGGCCCTTGCCGTGGGCGTCGCCGGTGTTGGGGGCGCTGTCGGTGCCGTCCCAGGTCACCTCGTCGACGGCGCGCCGCGTGACGATGTCGATCTGCACCTCGTCGCGCCCGGCGCGGTCGAACCGTGCGGAGAACGGCGCGAAGTACCCCCGGTGGCGGGCGAGCTCGACGCCGTCGACGAACACCCACGTCTCGTAGTCGGCGGCGCCCACGGTGAGGTTCAACGTCTCGCCGAGCGCCTCGAGCTCGCGAGCGGTGCTGCGGAAGTGCAGGAACGGTGCGATCGCCGTGTGCGGCAGCTCCACCGGTGCGAAGGCGCCGTCGGCCGGAGCGTCGCCGGCCGGAACGCCGTCGTTCGACGCGAAGGCCTCGAGCGAGCGCACCTCCCAGTGCAGCTCCCGCCCGGCGCGCGTCGACGTGTCGTCGAAGGCCGCCGGCAGGTCGGCTGCCGCACCGAGGCGCGCCACCTCGGCGGCGAGCTCCTCACCGGTCGAGATGGTGTGCGGGGCATTCCAGTCGAGTGTGTCGTTCATCGTCGCTTTCGAGGTCGTCGTGTGCGGGGTCACTTCACGGCGCCCAGGGTGAGGCCGTTGCGCAGGTACTTCTGCATGAAGAGGAAGAGGATGATGAGCGGGATGATCGACAGGAGCGACCCCGTGATCACCAGCGGGTACATCACGGTGCTGCCGGCCGCGGGGAAGGTCGCTTGGTTGTTCCACCCGGTGAGGCCGAGGGTCACCGGGTACATGTTCACGTCGTTCAGCACGAGCAGGGGCAGCAGGTAGTTGTTCCAGGTGTTCACGAACGAGATGAGGAACACGGTGGCGAGCCCGGGCGACACGATCGGCAGCACGATGCCGCTGATGATGCGCGGCTCGCCCGCCCCGTCGACGCGGGCGGCGTCGAGCAGTTCGTCGGGCACGGCCGACGCGGTGTAGAGCCGCATGAGGTAGAGGCCGAACGGGCTGGCGATGGAGGGGAGGATGATCGCCCACGGGGTGTTCACGAGACCCGCGCCGCTCAGCATCTGGTAGGTCGGGATGGCGAGGGCCGTGGTGGGCACCATCATCGCCGCCATGATGGTCCAGAACAGCGCCGACCGCCCGCGGAACTCCCACTTCGCGAAGGCGTAGCCGGCGAGGAAGCAGACCAGCGTGGCGCCGAGGGCGCTCGCCGTGGAGTAGAGGAGCGTGTTCCCCATCCAGCGCAGGAAGATGCCGTCGCGCTGCGCGAACACGTCGACGATGTTCTGCCAGAGCTGGGGGGTGTCGGAGAACCAGAAGCCGAAGCTCGTGTAGAGCTGGCTGTTCGACTTGGTGGCGTTGATGACGAGCCACAGCATCGGCGCCAGGATGTACAGCGCGAAGCCGATGAACACCACGGTCGCCAGCGCGCTGGTGGGGTCGCGGTCGATGCGGCGGGAGGTGCGGATGCTCATGAGTCGACTCGATTCGCCTTGCGGCTGATGCGGAGGTACACCAGGGCGACCAGCCCCACCAGCGCGGCGAGCACGAAGGAGAGCGTCGCCACGTAGTTGAGCTGCCGGCCGGCGCCCGCGAGGGTGTAGGCGTACAGGTTGGGGGTGAAGTCGTTGGGGATGGAGGTGGGCGCGAGCGGCTGCAGCACGAACGGTTCGGTGAACAGCTGGAGCGACCCGACGATGGCGAAGATGACCACCATCGTGACGATGGGGGCGACGAGCGGCACCTTAATGCTGAGGGCGATGCGCCAGGTGCTCGCGCCGTCGAGCCGCGCGGCCTCCACCACGTCGTGGCCGATGGTCTGGAGGCCCGTGTAGAAGATGATCATGTTGTACCCGGCCCAGCTCCACAGCCCGATGTTCACGATTGACCACAGCACGGCGTCGTCGCTCAGCAGATTGGGGCCGGGGAGGCCGAGCTGCTCGGCCACGAAGTTGAGCGGGCTGATCGAGGGCCCGTAGAGGAACCCCCACATGAGCGTCGCGATCACCCCGGGCACGGCGTAGGGGAGGAAGAAGACGAGGCGGTACAGTCCGCGCGTCTTGACCGCCTTGGCGTCGAGCACGAGCGCGAGGCCGAGCGGCACGATCACGAGCAGCGGCACGAAGACGAGCGCGTAGAGCACGATGCGCCCGAAGCCCGCCCAGAAGTCGCTGTCGGTGAACGCCTTGATGTAGTTGTCGACGCCCACGAACGACACCCCGCCGATCAGCCGGTCGACGAACAGGCTGTTGTAGAGGGCGAGCAGGATGGGCGCCACGACGAAGACGACGAAGGCGACGACGAACGGGGCCACGAGCAGGTACGGGATGAGTCGCCGCCTGCGGGCCGATGAGCTGACTGACATGGTGATCTCCTTCTCAGCGGTTCGCGGGGGCCCCTCGGCGGAGCCCCCGCGAACCGGTCGAGCGACTACTCGCTGACCGTGAAGCCCTGGTCGGTGGCGAAGTCGGTCACCGTCGACTGGATCTCGGCCATCGCCTCCTCGGGCGTGAGCTTGCCCTTCGTCATGTCTCCGAGCTTCTCGTTGAAGGCACTCATCACGGTCGACGAGAACGGGCTCCACTCCCAGCCGTCGGGCACGGTGGTCATGGCCTCGGCGAAGACCGCCTTCGACGCCTGGCCGCCGTAGAAGTCGACGGGGGTGGCGAGGAACTCGTCGTTCTCGGCGTACTGCTTCAGCACCGGGAACCCGGCGTTCGGCAGCTTCGAGATGCGCTCGTCGTGACCCGCGAACTCCGCGAACAGGGCGGCTGCCGGCTTGTTCGCACTCTGCTCGGTGACCGCGTAGGCGCTGCCGCCCCACAGGGCGGAGGCAGGCGTGCCCGCCTTCCAGGTGGGGAGGGGTGCGACGGTCCACTTGCCGGCGTTGGTGCCCTCCGCCGCGGGAGCGGTGAGCTGCTCGCTCCAGGCCGCGGCGAGCATGCTGCCGATGGTGTCCTCGGCGATCGCCTTGTTCCAGTCGGGCGAGTAGACCGGGATGCTCGACACCAGGTCGCGCTGCACCAGATCGTTCCAGAACGACACCACGTCGACGGCCTCCTGCGAGTCGTAGTCGATGCCGATGGTGTCGCCGTCGATGTGGATGGGGAAGACCGAGGCCTGCCACAGCATCTGCTGCGTGTTCGTGTCGGCGAACGGCGAGTTCGCGATGTAGGAGTCGGGGTAGGCGGCCTTGTAGGCCTCCGCCGCCTTCGCGAATTCGTCCCAGGTGGTGGGAACGGCGATGCCGGCCTGCTCGAACAGGTCGGTGCGGTAGGCCAGCGCCATGGGGCCGGCGTCGCTCGGGATGCCGTAGAGCGTTCCGTCGATGGTGGCGAGGCCGATGGTGGCGTCGGTGAAGTCGCCGGCGATCTCGTCGGCGCCGAGAGCGGAGAGCGAGGTGATGTCTTTCGACAGCGCCCACTGGGGGATCATGTCGAACTCGACCATGGTGACGTCGGGTGCGCCCGAACCGGCCTCGAAGGCGGTCTGGATCTGCTGGTAGAGCGTGTTGCCGTCGCCCTGGTGCACCAGGGTGACGTCGATGTTCGGGTACTCCTCCTCGAACATCTTCACCGTGTCCTCGACGGTGGTCTCCCAGCTCCACACGGTGATGGAGCCGCTCACCTCGTCGGGGTCGGGGGTGCTCGGCGACGCGCCCGAGCATCCCGCGAGCAACGCGGTGCCGGCGATCGTCGAGCCGATCGCCGCGAGGAGTCTGCCTCTGTTCCTACGGCCTAGTGCCATGGTGTTCCGTCCTGTCTGTCGCTGTCGAGTCGAGCCCGGCGGCTCGCGTGCCCTCAGACGATCGAGCTGCATCGTCGCAACCGGCCACGGTGGTGACAGTAACCACTCACCGCCTCTGAGGTCAACCGTTGTGTTTCACATCGCAACATGTTTGTAACACGATGCGAGCGAATCGGGTACCCGAACGTAGCGCTGTCGTCCGGCTGCGGCTATTCTCGGTGCATGGTTTCGCATCCCGAACAGAGCGCCTACCGCTTCGACGCCTTTCCCGCCCGTCGGGACGAGGAGGGAGTCGACCCGCGCAGCGACGCCTGGCTCGACGCCGTGAACCTCGGCTTCCTGGTGCCGCCGGCGTCGCCGCAGCACCGGCGCCGCCTCGCGGGCTGGCTCGCCGCCGACGGCGCGGTGCTCGACGCGGCATCGCCCGAGAGCTCGCGCCCGGGCGCGCTGCAGGCGCCGGTCGCCACCTTCGCCGACTACGGCAAGCCGCTCACGGTCGCGGTGGGGCGCGAGCTGGAGACCCACCTCGTGGTCTACGTCACCGTGCGGCCGACCCATCGCCGGCGCGGGCTGCTGAGGCGGCTCATGGAGCGGTCGCTCGACCGCGCGGTCGAGGCGGGCCGGCCCCTCGCCGCGCTCACCGCGAGCGAGGGCGCCATCTACGGCCGCTTCGGCTTCGGTCCGGCCACGTCGACGGTCACCGTCGTGCTCGACTCCTCGAAGCCGTTCGCGCTCGCTGCTCCGCTCGTGCACAGCGTGGAGCTCGTGAGCGAGGAGTTCGCCGCTCAGCACTCCGTGCGGGTGTTCGAGCGATTCCATCGCTCCAGGGTGGGCTCGGTCGGCCGGCCTTCTTCGTACCCCGAACAGACCCTGCACCCCTTCTCGCCCACGGGCGACGCCGACACCGCGGTGCGCTACGCGGCAGCCTTCGCCGCCGACGGCTCGGTCGACGCGGTGCTGTGCTACCGGCCCTCCGGCTGGACGGGCGAGCCCGGTTCGATCGAGGTCGTCGACCTGGTCGCCGTCGACACCGCGTCTGAGCTCGCGCTCTGGGACTTCCTCGCCGGTGTCGACATGGTCGACACGGTCACCTGGCGGCACGCGCCGGTCGACCCCGTGCTGCCCTGGGCGGTGACCGATCCCGACAGCGTGCGCGTCGAGCGTCGCCGCAACGCGGTCTGGCTCCGCGTGCTCGACGTGGTCGAGGCCTTCTCGGCGCGCGGATACGAACGCGACGACGAGCTGTTGTTCTCGGTGGGCGACCCGCAGGGGTACGCCGCGGGTGCCTACCGCCTCGTCGTGCGGGAGGGCGTCGGCGAGGTGGAGCGCGTCGCGGGCGACGTGCCCGTCGACCTCGAGCTCGACGCCCCCACGCTCGCGAGCCTGTACCTCGGCGGCACGGAGGGGCGGGCCGTGGCCCGGTCGGGGCGGATGCGCGAGCACACTCCCGGCGCCGCCGAGCGCTTCGCGCGCCTGCTGCGCACCGAGAGCGCCCCTTACGGGGTCACGGAGTTCTGAGTCGCGCATCCGTTCGCCCGTCGCTCAGTCGAGGTACCAGCCGCCGTCGACGACGAGCGACTGGCCGGTGATGAACGACGAGCGCTCCTCGGCGAGGAACGCCACCGCGTGCGCGACGTCGTCGACGGTGCCCCGCCGCGGAACCGACTGAACCTCGGCCATGCGCCGCGCCAGCGCCTCCTGGTCGGGGAACGACGCCAGCTCCGACTCCGTCTGGATGGCGCCAGGGAGCACCGCGTTCACGGTCACGCCGCTCGGGCCGAGCTCGCGCGCCAGTGCGCGGGTGAAACCGATCACGCCGCCTTTGGCGGAGACGTAGTCGAGCAGGTGGCGCTGGCCGCCCAGGTAGGTGACCGAGGAGAGATTGACGATGCGCCCCCATCCGGCGGCCTCCATCGCGGGCGCGACCGCGCGCGAGACGAGGAAGGCGGAGCGGAGGTTGACCCGCAGCGCGTCGTCCCAGTCGCCGGGCGTGATGCTGCGCCAGTCGCGGTGCCGGCTGAGGCCCGCGTTGTTCACTAGCACCTCGACCTCGCCGAGGCGCTCGCGCACCCGGGCGAGGGCGGCGGTCACCGAGTCGTCGTCGCCGACGTCGGCCAGCTCGGAGACGACGGCGGTGCCGCCACCGCCCGCGCCGCCACCGCCCGCCCCGTCGGCTGCCGCGGCCAGTCCTCGGGCTGTCTCGTGCACGAGCGGGTCGATGTCGAGCAGTGCCACCGCGTGCCCGTCGGCGAGGAACCGGGCGGCGATGGCCTTGCCGATGCCCTGGGCCGCGCCGGTGACGACGACGATCCGCGGGCGGGCGGCCCCCGGATGCTCGCGCCCGACGGTGCCGTCAGTCACGACGCGACACCTGCCGCACCAGGCCCGGCTGGGCGAGGTACTGCTCGGTCAGCTCCGCGCCGAGGCCGGGGCGGTCGGGAGCCGCCATGAGGCCGCCGCTGCGGGTCCACTCGGTGTCGACCATCGAGGGGTAGACGTCGCTGAGGTAGCTCCGCAGCACCTCCTGATAGGCCACCGTCTGGTTCGCCGCGGCCAGGTGCAGCCCGGCGAGCAGGTTGATCGGGCCGGTGCAGTCGTGCATCGACGCCACCACGCCATGGGCGGAGGTGAGGGCGAGGATCTTCTGCGCCTCGCTGATGCCCCCGCACCAGCTGGGGTCGAGGTGGAGGTACTGGATGGCGCCCTGCTCGAGCAGCTGCCGGTACTGCCAGCGCCCGCCGAGGTACTCGCTCGCGGCGAGCGGTACGGGCGAGCGCTCGGAGAGCCAGCGGAGGGTGGCGGGGTCGTGGGCGAGCACGAAGTCCTCGGCCCACTGGATGTCGAACTCCGCGACCGACTCCAAGATCTTCAGGGCCGGGGAGGCGTCCCACTGCGCGTGCCCCTCGAGCATGATCTCGAGGTCGTCGCCGACGGCGTCGCGGATGCGCTCCACCACCGAGCGGCCCGCCTTCACCTCGGCCGAGGAGATGCGCATGCCGCCGTACCGCTGCGCGGCGGCGTCGAAAGGCCAGACCTTCATGCCCACGAAGCCCTCGTCGCGGAGCTCCTGCGCCAGCCCGCCCGGGTCGTTCGCCGCGCGCCAGAGGTCGTCGGGGCCCGCCTGGCCGCCGCGGCCCACGTGGGTCGAGGCGGCGTAGGCGATGCCCGCGCAGGTGTTGTACACGGCGACGCCCGATCGGGAGGGATCGGCCCCGCCGAGGAGGGCGTAGACCGGAAGGCCCGCCGCCTTGCCCTTGAGGTCCCAGAGCGCGAGGTCGATCGCCGAGATGGCGCGCATGTCGGTGCCGCCGCCGACCCGGCGGGCCGACTGGGCGTAGAGGGTGTCCCAGACGGAGTCGAGCAGGGGGTCGGCGCCGAGCACCACGGGCGCGATGGCCTCGTGCACGTAGGCCGCCACGGTCTGCGGCGTGTAATAGGTCTCGCCGAGGCCCGTGATGCCCTCGTCGGTGTGCAGCAGCACGAAGGTCACCGACGGTGAGGGCCCCTCGGGCTGCGAGAGGGTCTCGATGGCGGTGATCTTCATGCGTGCTCCTTCGATGAGGTCGTTTGTTACATCATGCAAGCAATGCGTTTCACATATCAACATGAAGCGCTCGCAATCCCCGATCGATTTCGTCGGTCAGCCACGCCGGGGGCGAGACCGCCGCGAGTTCCGCCCGGAGGCTCCGGCCGGGCACCCAGCGGGCGAAGGCGTCGAACTCGCGGGCCAGATCCGGGTCGTGCCGGGCGAGGAGCTGGGACACGAGGGCGCACGCGCCGGGGTGGTCGGCGAGGGTGGCGAGGTCGTCGTCGAGGGTGAGCGGCTCGCGGGTTCGCGCGGCGCGCCGCGGAGCATCCGTTCGCCATTCATAACGACCGGGGCCCACCGTGAAACGGGTGAGGCCGGGCAGCACCACTTCGGCGCTCGCGCCGGGCGGCACGACGGCGGCCACGACGACCGTGGGTCGGGCGGGGTCGTCGGAGTCTCGCCGCCACCGCACCTCCGCCCGCCCGTACGGGGTGTCGTGCTGCACGGCCGCGTGGTCGAGCGCCTCGACGAACCACGGCTCGATGCGCAGCCGACGGTAGCCCGGTGCCGCGGGTGCGAGCCCGCCCACCCGGCGGTGCAGCACGTCGGCGACCGAGCCCAGGGCGTAGTGGTTGAACGAGGTCATGCCCGAGGGGTTGATCGAACCGTCGGGGAGCATCGAGTCCCAGCGCTCCCACATCGTGGTGGCGCCCATGGTGACGGGGTAGAGCCACGACGGGCACATCCGCTGCAGCAGCAGCTGCTCGGCGGCGTGCGCCTGGCCGTTGTCGAGGAGGGCGTCGAGCACGTGCGGTGTGCCGAGGAAGCCGGTGGCCATCCGGTAGCCGCCGGCGCGCAGGAGGAAGGCGAGCCGCTCGGCCATCGCCCGCCGCACGGAAGCGCTGTCGACGAGTCCGAAGGCCAGCGTGAGGGCGTAGGCGGCCGGGGCGTCGGACATGAGCCGGCCCGCCGGGGTGAGGTAGCTGCGGGTGAAGGCGGTGCGGATCTCATCGACGACGCGTGCATAGTGCGACGCGTCAGCCTTCCGAGTCGCTCGCGCCGCCGGGTCGGTGGCGAGGCGTGCCGTCGCGGCGAGGGCGTCGGCCAGCAGCCGGGTCGAGCGGAAGAGCCAGGCCGTCGCCACCAGGCCCGGGTCGGCCTTCGCCTTGTCGGGGCGGGAGGACGTGGGGTCGAGCCAGTCGCCGTACTGGAAGCCTCGCTCCCACAGCCGCTCGGGGCCGGCCGCCGCGAGGGCGTGGTCGACCCAGGCGGCCATGCTGGGCAGCTGCCGCTCGAGTAGGCCGAGGTCCCCGTAGCGCTCGAACAGCACGCTCGGCACCACCGTCGCCGCGTCGCCCCAGCCCGCGGCGGCCACGTCGCTCAGCTCGCCGAGCACGTCGGGCACCACGGTCGGCACCCTCCCGCCGCGCTCGCGCTGCTCGAGCGAGAGGTCGGCGAGCCAGCTGCCGAAGAACGCGTCGACGTCGAAGAGGGACGCGGCTGCGGGAGTGAACACCTGGGCGTCGCCTGTCCAGCCCATCCGCTCGTCGCGCTGGGGACAGTCGGTGGGCAGGGCCAGCGCGTTGCCGCGGAGGCTCTGTACTACGTTCTCGTGGAGACGCTCGAGGAGCGGCTCGGAGCAGCTGAACCATCCCGTGCGCCAGAGCTCGGTGTGCAGCACGACGGCGCGGAAGGCGTCGGGCTCGAGCTGGCCGGGCCATCCGCTCACCTCGACGTAGCGGAAGCCGTGGAAGGTGAACTCGGGCTCCACCGCCTCGGGGCCGTCGCCGGCGAGCACGTGCGTGTCGATCGAGGTCGCGGCGCGCAGGGCCCGCACGCAGAGCTCGCCGTCTTCGAGCACCTCCGCGTGGCGCAGGGTGACGGTCGCGCCCCCCGGACCGTCGACGATGTACCGCACGCGGCCCACGACGATGCGTCCGAAGTCGAGTACTTTCGCTCCCGACGGGGTGGTGAGCAGCTCCACCGGGGCGAGCTCCTCGATGCGGCGCACGGGCTCGACATCGATCGACTCCGGCTCGAGTGCGAGCGGGCGGGTGGCGACCGGATGCCACGACGAGTCGTCGAAGAACGGCTGGTTCCAGCCGGGTTGCCGGCGCCGCGCATCCGTCGTCTCACCGGCGTAGAGGCCGCTCGACACGAACTCGCTCTCGACGGTGCTGCGCCAGCCGTCGCCGGAGGCGAGGTGCTCGACGGTGCCGTCGGTGTGCTCGAGCCGCAGCTCGACCGAGACGGCGGGCTGGTCGCCGTAGAAGCGGGCAGCGCGCGCCCCGAAGCCGTACGCCTCGGTGTACCAGCCGCCCGCGAGCCGCACGGTGAGGGCGTTGCGGCCGGGGCGCAGCAGCGGGGTGACGTCGGTGGTCTCGTGGGCGAGGCGGTGCTGATACGCCGTCCACCCGGGTTTGAGTACGTGGTCGTCGACGTCGACGCCGTTCACGGCGACCTGGTAGACGCCGAGCGCGGTGGCGAACAGGGTGGCCCGGGTGACGGAGGCCGCGACGTCGAGCTCGGTGCGCAGCAGCACGGGCTGCGCCTCGGCGGTGGGTGCGGGGTGCGAGAGCAGGGGAGCGCGCCAGGGTTCGGTGCGGAAGGCGGTGGTGAAGGGGAGCGGGTCGCTCCAGGGGGTGGGCGAGCCGTCGTCGCCCACGAGCTGCAGTTCGAGCGAGTGGTGCGTGCCCGGCTCGAGCGGGGCGAAGGGCCAGGGCACGAGCACCGAGTCGGCCCCGGGGAGCTCGCGCAGTTCGACCCCGTCGAGGCGCAGACGCGCTGCGGCCTGCGACCACGGCGCGTCGGCCTCGATCGTCCACGACACCGGCGGGCCGGGCTCCGTGATCGGAGCCCGGCCGCGTCGGCGGCCCAGCCTCAGCGACGCGATGCGCGCCGAGGCCGGGCCGTGCCCGTCGGGGGTGTTCAGCTCTCCGCCCGGCGGTGTCGCACGAGCGCGAAGGCGCCGGCTCCGAGGAGGAGGAAGGCGACCACGGCGAGCACTCCCGCCGCCGCGTTGCCGGTCTCGCCGAGCGCCGAGGCGCCTGCCGATCCGCCACCGGTTCCGTCAGCCGATCCGCCGGTGCCGTCGCCGTTGCCGTTGCCCGGGGCGCCCGGGGTTCCGGGGGCCGGCGTGCCGCCGGGCGTGCCCGGGGCGGGCGTGTCGGTGGGCGTGGGCGTCGGCGTGCCGGTCGGCTCGGGCGTCGGGGTCGGCTCGGGCGTCGGCTCCGGCTCCTCCGCCGCGAGCAGGCGCAGCGCGTTGAACTGCGCCGAGTCCTTCTCGGCGGCGATGCCGCCACCCCAGGCGATGTAACCGGCGCGACCGGAGCCGTCGGCCTCGTTCACGAGCAGCGATCCGCTGAACAGCGCCGAGTCGGCACGCACGCCGCCGAGGCGCTGCCAGGGCACCGCCACCTCGTACACCGTGCGGCCGGTGTCGTCGTCGCGAGTGATCTGCACCTGCGAGCCGGTCACCGTGCCGGCTCCCTCGCCCACCGACAGCCAGCGGTAGAGCTGGGGGCCGTCGGCGGTGAGGGCGACACCGAACTCGTTCCAGGTGGTCGCCTCGCCGGGCGCACCGTCGGCCACGGTGAACTGGATCGAGTCGCCCTGCCAGATCGTGCTGCCCGAGGAGGGCTGGTCGTGCACGTCGTCGGCGATGTCGGCGCTGAGGTACAGGTTGTCGTCGTCCCAGGTGTACCAGACCGTGCCCGACAGGTCGGCGGGGCCGGTCGAGTCGACGGTCTGGTCGTCGCCGACCGCCTCGAGGTCGATCGACGGAACGCCCTCGAGGTCGTCGAGCACCCCGTCGACGTCGATGGTGCGGTGCGCGACCTCGGCCGCGGCGCCCACGTCGAGCGGGCGCACGCTGCCGGATGCGGTGAGTTCGCGGCCGTCGACCGTCGCCAGGGCGGTCCACCCGGTGGCGTCGGCGATGTCGGCGAGCGGCACGTCGGCCACGAGCTCCGACGCGCCGGCCAACGCACCGTCCGTCACCAGCACGCCGGAGGCGTCGCCGAGCGTGTACGACAGCTCCGACACCGTGGTGGCTTCGGGGGAGGCGTTGCTCACCCGAAGCCGCAGCACCGAGGCGCCGTCGGCGTCGATGGCGTGACCGCCCGAGAGCTGGAGTGCCTCCGACACCGTGGTCGAGGCGCTGAGCGTTCCGAGATAGCTCCCGCCCTTCGTCAGTGAGCCCGACACGCTGTAGTCGCCCGTGGCGGTGGGGGCGGGCAGCTCGAAGTCGAGCGTCGCCTGCTCCCCGGCGGCGACGGTCTGCGAGACCTCCGTACCGTCGGTGAACGCCAGGGTGAACGCGGTCTCGGTCGCGCCCGCCGTGTTGTCCATGGTCCAGTGCGCCGAGACCGGCGCTCCCACGAACGCGGCGTCGAGCGTGAGCGAGGTGGCGGAGCTCACCGGAGCGGAGATGTCGCCGCTCAGGTACACCGGGGCCTCGCCGAGGTCGAGCGTGAGCTCGGCGCCGTCACCGGCCTCCACCGTGTGGGCCGCACCGTACGCATCCGTGATGGTCACGGTGCCGGTCGCCTCGACGCTCACCACCTGGGGGCTCAGCGACCACAGCGCGCGCAGCGGGCCGCCCGGCGTGGTGAAGCCGAGGTTCCAGACGTCGGCGATGCTCTTGTCGCGGTCGGTGAAGTTCGCGCCGGCCAGCTGGTGGGCGGCGGTCGAGTAGGCGACGTAGCCGGGCTTCGGGGTGAAGGCGCCGAGCGCGTCGTCGGGGTGGTGCAGCAGACCGAAGTTGTTCTCGGTCTCGGCCGGGTCGGTGCCGTCGTTCACGAAGTCGTAGTAGTAGTACCGCTCGACGCCGTCCATGGTGGCGATGAGGGCCGACTTCGCCACGTTCGCGGCCTGCGAGGCCTCGCTCACCGCGCGGGCGTTCGTGCCGGTGGGCCAGCCGTGCTCGGTGATCCACATCGGCTTCGACTGGCCGTCGTTGTATTCGCGCACCAGCGCGTCGACCTGCTCGAGCCGGTCGGCCAGAGCCTCGGCACCCGCCGGGTAGCTGTACGGGTGCAGCACGATGCCGTCGACGTAGTCGAGCGCGCCGAGGGCGAAGGTGTCTTCGAGCCACGAGGTGTTGAGATCGGCGACCGCCGGGCCGATCACCGGCAATCCGGGCGCCGCGGCCTTGACGGCCGGGGATGCCGACTTCAGCAGGTTCACGTAGTCGGCAGCCGAGACGTTGGTGTTGCCGCCGAGACCGAGGTCCCACTCGTTCCACAGCTCGATGCCCGAGGCGCTGCCCTGGAACTCGCTCGCCATCGCCGCGGCGTAGGAGGAGTAGGCGGCGACCGCCTCGTCGCTCACCGGGCCGTTGCCCGAGTCGTAGAGCGGGTTGCCGTAACCGGCCAGCAGCAGCGGGGCGACACCCAAGTCGTCGGCCTGGTCGAGGAACTCGGCGCGCGGCCGGGCCCAGTCGTAGACGCCGGGCTCGGTCTCGACCTCGCTCCAGTAGACCTCGTCGCGCAGCTGGGCGAAGCCGCCCTCGGCGAGCAGCTGCATGCTGTCGGGGCTCCAGCTCTGGCCGTAGTGCGTGGCGGCGGCGAAGCGGCCTTCGGCCGATTCGTCGCTCGGCAGCGGCTCCGCGAGCCGGGCGAAGGTGGTCTCCTGGTGACCGATCACCGTGTCGCCCTCCCAGGCGTCGACGGCGAGCGCGTACCAGCCGAGGTCGAGACCGTCGATGTCGAGCGAGCCGGTGCCGCCCGCCACCTGGTGCTCGCCCGACGAGACGACGGCGCCCGAGGCGTCGGTCACCCGCCAGTCGAGCCGGTCGGCGGTCGTGGTGTACGGGAACGCGGTCGGCTCGCCTGGGGTGAACACGTTGCCCACCGTGCTCTGGCCGAGGGTGAACGACGACGCCTGGTCGGCGGCGTGCGCGACGATGTCGTCGACGAGCAGGGTCGCCGTGGGCACCGAGGTGTCGGTGCGCGCGAAGGCGTTCAGCACGAAGCCGAGCTGCTGGGCCGGGCCGTGCCAGACGCCGTCGGCGGCGCCGCCCCACGAGCCGTGCTGCTCCTCGCCGGCCGGCGAGGCGAGGGTGATCTCCTGCCAGCCGTCGGATGCGGGAACGGGAAGGAAGGTCTGGTGCGTCTGGCCGGTGCTGTCGACCAGTTGCACCCCGAGGCTCGAGACGTTGACCGTCTTCACCCAGAAGCTGAGCGAGTCGACCTCGACTCCGGAGAGCGGGCGGTAGGCCATCTCCCATCCGGCGTCGGTCACCGCGGCGGTGTCGAGATCGATGGCGAGCGCCGCAGCGCCCGAGTGGGAGTCGGCCGAGACGGCCGCGGGCACGCCGCTGCCGGTGGTGCCGTCGAAGCTCACCCCCGACCAGCCGTCGGCCGACTCGACGCCGAGGTCGGTCGTGGCTGCGGATGCTGCGGTGGCGGGCGCCAGCAGGGCGACCCCTGCGAGGGCTGCCGTGGCGATCACCGCCAGGGCGCGCCGGGCGCGGCGGCGGGGGAAGGGCGGGGGATGACCTGACACCTGTTGTCTCCTCGTCGAGTTGTCGATGTAGGAAAAGCGTTTTCCTTGTGGGACATTCTCAGGACAGCGCCGTGCCGGTGTCAAACGGTTCTTCAGAAACCGGCGTTGACCACATTTCCGCATCATTCGGCGGAATTTCTTCATTCGGGTTTTGACGAGCGGCCCGTTCGGTGGTAGACATCGATCAGGGAAAGCGATTTTCTTCCCTGCACCCCCGTCCTCATCCTCAGATCCTCCCCAAGGAGTTTCAATGACGAAACGCATCCGCTCAGCAGCGGCTCTCCTCGCCCTCGGCGGTCTCGCCGCGGCCACCCTCGTCGGGTGCTCGAGCGGCACGTCCGCCGAGTCCGACGGCAAGGTCGTGATCCAGATCGGCGACCGGCCGAGCGCCGACCGTCCCGAAGACCGTCAGTACTTCGACGACCGCGTCGCCGCGTTCGAAGAGGCCAACCCCGACATCGACCTCGACCCCGTCGAGACCGGCTACGACGCCACCACCTTCCAGGCGCTCGCCGCCGGCGGCAGCCTGCCCGACGTCATGAGCGTGCCGCTCACCGAGCCGCAGGGCCTCATCGCCCGCGGTCAGGCTGCCGACCTCACCGACGCCCTCAAGGCCGAAGACCTCTACGACTCGCTCAACCCGACCATCCTGAAGCTCGCCGAGAACGGCGACGGCCAGGCCTTCGCCATTCCGACCAACGCCTACTCCTTCGGCCTGGTCTACAACCGCGACCTGTTCACCAAGGCGGGCCTCGACCCCGAGAACCCGCCCACCACGTGGGACGAGGTGCGCGAGGCGGCCAAGGCCATCAAGGCGGCCACCGGCGCCGCCGGCTTCTCGGTGCTCAGCACGAACAACACCGGTGGCTGGCAGTTCACCGGCATCACCTACTCCTACGGCGGAACCGTCGAGAACGCCGACGGCAGCGAGGCGACCTTCGACGACACCCCGTCGACCGACGCGCTCGAGACCATCAAGGCCATGCGCTGGGAAGACGGCACCCTGCCCGAGAACGCGCTCTACGACGTGCAGTCGCAGGGTCAGGACTTCGCCGCAGGCAAGATCGGCATGGTCATCGGAGCATCCGACTACTACTACACCGTGGTGCAGAATCTGAAGCTGCCGGCCGAGAACTTCGGCATCGGCGGCATGCCGCAGAACGACGGTGTCAACGGCACCCTCAGCGGCGGCACCGTGCAGATCGTCAACCCGTCGGCGACCGAGGAGGAGAAGGAGGCCGCCGTCAAGTGGGTCAAGTTCTTCTACCTGCAGCCCTACCTCGACGAGGAGACCGCCGTCGCCGCCGCGAAGGCGTCGAACGAAGCGGGCTCGGTCACCGGTCTCCCCGGTCTGCCTGTGGTGAACTCCGACGAGTACGACACCTACTTCCAGTGGATCGCCGACTACGTCAACGTGCCCACGGCCAACTTCGCCCCCTACCAGGCAGCCTCCACCGAGATCCCGGTCGTGGCGGAGCCGGTGAACAACGCGCAAGAGGTCTACGGTGCACTCGACACCGTGGTGCAGACCGTGCTCACCGACCAGAACGCCGACATCCCGGGCCTGCTCGGCCAGGCTCAGTCGGACGTGCAGTCGCGACTCGGTCGCTGACGCACCGGGGAGGCGGGCTTCGTGGTGGGGCCCGCCTCCCTCTCTCCCTTCCACCACCACGACAGGAGTTCCCGATGAGCGAACAGCTTCGTCTGCGTCGCACCGCCGTTCCCCGGGCGGGTGACGTGCCCGCCCTCACCCGGCGCTGGCGCCGTGCCCGGCCCGGGTTCGTGGCGCTCGGCATCGCCCTCCCGGCGATCCTCGTCTACCTCTACTTCTCCTGGGGGCCGATCGTCAGCTCGCTCATCATGAGCTGGCAGAACCCGATCCCGGGTGGCACCGCGGAGTGGGTGGGGTGGGACAACTTCACCTACGTGCTGAGCGACCCGGGCCTCCCGCAGGCCGCGCTCAACACCGTCTACTACACGGTGCTCGCCGTGCTCTTCGGCTTCCCGGTGCCGCTCGCGCTCGCCGTGTTCATCTCGGAGCTGCGCAAGAGGAGCTGGTACTTCAGCGGGCTCGCCTACCTGCCCGTCGTGGTGCCGCCGGTCGTCGCCATCCTGCTCTGGAAGTTCTTCTACGAGCCGAGCTCCGACGGCGTCTTCAACTCGATCCTCGGGCTCGTCGGCATCGGCCCGCTGCCCTGGCTCAACTCCACCGCCATGGCGATGCCCTCCATCGTGCTCGAGACCACCTGGGCCGGTGCCGGCTCTGCGGTCATCATCTACATCGCCGCGCTCACCAGTGTTCCGAGCGAGCTCTACGAGGCGGCCGAGCTCGACGGCGCCGGCATCTGGAAGCGGGTGTGGCACATCACCCTCCCGCAGATGCGCGGCATCATCGGTACGATGCTGCTGCTGCAGGTGATCGGCACCATGCAGATCTTCACCGAGCCCTTCCTGTTCACCGGGGGCGGGCCGCAGAACGCCACCAAGACCCTGCTCATGTCGGTCTACGACTACGCCTTCATCAGGGTCGACTACGGCGCGGCCACCGCGCTCAGCGTGCTGCTCGCCGTCGTGCTCAGCATCTTCTCCGTCGCCTACCTCCTCCTCACCCGCCGTTGGAGCCGCTCATGACCGCCGCAGCCCCTCGCATCCGCCCCCTCGGCGGCCGGGCCCGCCGCCGGGCCGAGAACGCCGACCCCGAGACCCGCACCAACATCTCCGACGCCGACCGCTCGCGGCCGGTGGTGCGGGCCACCCTCGCCATCGGGCAGGTCGTCGTCTTCGTGCTGCTGCTCATCGCCGGCCTCGGCCCGCTGGTGTGGCTGGCGCTCGCGGCCGTCTCGCCCACCCAAGACCTCATCCAGGGCCCGTTCTCCTTCTTCAGCAGCGGCACCGTGCAGTGGGAGAATCTCGGCATCGCCTGGGAGCGCGGCCGCATCGGGCACTACCTCCTCAACACGGCGATCCTCGCGCTCGGCTCGATGGTGGCGACGCTGTTCATCTCCACCACCGCGGCCTTCGTCATCACGGTGCTGAAGCCGCGCTGGGGCGGACTGTTCTCGGGGGCGATCCTCGCGACGCTCTTCATCCCGGGCATCGTCTCGCTGGTGCCGCTCTACCTCACGGTGCGCGACCTGCCCGTGGTCGGCATCTCGCTCGTCAACACCTGGTGGGCGGTGTGGCTGCCGGCGGCGGCGACGGCCTTCAACGTGCTCATCATCGCCCGCTTCCTCGAGGGCATCCCGGCGGAGCTGTACGAGGCGGCGCGCATCGACGGCGCGGGGGCTCTGCGCATCCTGTGGAGCATCGTGCTGCCGCTGGCCCGCCCCATCCTCGGCGTCGTCGGGCTGCTTACGGTGGTCGCCTCCTGGAAGGACTACCTCTGGCCCCTCCTCGTGCTCCCGAACCCCGAGAACCAGCCCGTGTCGGTGGCTCTGCCGAGGCTCGCCGAGCAGACCGAGCTGAGCGTGCAGATGGCGGCACTGTTCCTGTCGCTGATCGTGCCGGTGGTGCTCTTCCTCATCTTCCAGCGCCAGTTCCTCCGTGGCGCCAGCATGTCGGGAGGGATCAAGGGATGACCCGCGTCCTCGTCACCGGCGCCGACGGCATCATCGGTCGCGCCGTCTCCGAACGCCTCCTCGCACAGGGCTACCAGGTCACCGCACTGTCCCTGTCGTACTCCGGCGCGCATCCTGCCGACCGCGTGCTCGAAGGAGACGCCACCTCGGTCGCCGACGTCGCCCGGGCGCTCGACGGGGCGGATGCGCTGGCCCACTTCGCCGCCATCCCGCACCCCAGCCTCGGCACGCCCTACGACGTGTTCCGGGTGAACACCGACTCGACCTTCAACGTGCTGAGCCAGGCGGGTGAGCGCGGCATCGGGCGCGCCGTCATCGCGAGCAGCATCAACGCCATCGGGTACCCGAACAACCCGCACGACGTGCTGCCGCCGAGCTTCCCGCTCGACGAGTCGACGGTTCCCGACATCGCCGACGCCTACTCGCTGTCGAAGCTCGTCGACGAGCGCACCGCGGCCCTCGCGCATCGGCGGTGGGGTGTCGACGTGATCGCGTTGCGCTTCCCGCTGGTGAAGTGGCCGCACGTGCTCGAGGAGGTGCGGGCCGAGATCTCGGACGACCCGGGCCGCCTGGTGCGGGAGGGGTGGTCGTACCTCACGATGGCCGATGCCGCCCGAGCCGTGCAGTGCGCGCTGGAGTCGGATGCGCGGGGCGCGCAGGTGATCGCCCTCAGCGCCCGCGACACCCTGCTCGACACCCCGAGCGCCGAGCTGCTGCGGCGGTGGGCCCCGCAGGTGCCGGTGACGGCGCCGATCGTCGGCAGGCAGAGCCTCGTCGACACGAGCCGGGCGCGCACGCTGCTCGGGTTCGAGGCGGCGGAGTCCATCCACGACGGGTCGGCGACGCCGTCGCCCGCCGCGCTGCCTGCGGGCTGACGCTCGCCCGCCACCCTTCCTGCCGCCCTCATCAGCTCGTCGCCCTCATCACCTAGGAGTTCCCGCACCGTGTCCGATCTCGACGTGACGCCCGCCACCTTCGCCCAGCCCTGGGTGCCGCGCGACGACGTGCGCATCACCGACGTGCGGGCCATCGTCACCGCGCCCGAGGGCATCCCGCTCGTCGTCATCCGCATCGACACCAGCGACGACGGTCTCTACGGGCTCGGCTGCGCCACCTTCACCCAGCGCTGGAAAGCGGTGACGGGGTACCTCGAGCACGTGCGGCGGCTCGTCGTGGGCCGCTACCCGGGCGATATCGAAGACCTGCTGCGCGTCATCCGTTTCACCGGCTACTGGCGCGAGGGGCCCGTCGGCAACAACGTGCTCTCGGGCATCGACATGGCCCTCTGGGACATCGCGGGCAAGCGCGCCGGCGCGCCCGTCTACGAGCTGCTCGGCGGGCGCGTGCGTGCCGCCGCCGACACCTACCTGCACGCCGAGGGCGCCACGCCCGAGCAGACCGCCGAGCATGCGCGGGAGTTGATGGATGCGGGGCTGCGGCACGTGCGCATCCACACCGGCCAGCCGGGCATCGGCCACTACGGCGCCCCGCCCTCGGGCGACGAGTACACCTGGGCGAAGACCCCGACGGGCTGGCGGGTCGACGAGTACCTGCGCCGCACGCCTGCCCTGTTCGCACGTATGCGGGAGCTGCTCGGCGAGGAGGTCGAGCTGCTGCACGACGTGCACTCGCGGCTCACCCCGAAGACCGCCGTCATGCTCGCGCGCTCGCTCGAGGAGTTCAGGCCGTTCTTCCTCGAAGACGTGCTCGCGCCCGAGTTCTGGGACCGCCTGCCCGAGGTGCGTGCCGCCTCACCCGTGCCCCTCGCCGTGGGTGAGCTCGCCACGAGCGCCACCGAGGCGGCGCGGCTGGTGCGGTCGCACGCGGTCGACTTCATCCGCTGCCACCTCTCCGACATCGGCGGCCTCAGCGCTGCCCGCCGCCTCGCCGTGCTCGCGGAGTTCGAGGGCGTGAAGACGGCCTGGCACTCGCCCGGCGACGCGTCCCCCTTCGCGGTCGCCGCCGCCGTCGCACTCGACGTGTCGAGCCCGGCCTTCGGCATCCAGGAGGGCCACGTCTACAACGAGGCCACCCACGAGGTGTTCCCCGGCATGATCGACATCGTCGACGGCTGGCTCACCCCCAACGACGCCCCCGGCTGGGGCATCGACCTCGACGAGACCGCCGCCGCCCGCTTCCCCGCCGCCCTCTCCGGCCACGACGCCTGGGCCGCGGGCGTCCGCGCCCCCGACGGCGGGCTCCTCGCGCCCTAGCGCGCACCCGCGCGCCGCGCGCCTCATCGACCCGTCACGATCCGCCCTCTGAGCGCCCTCCAGGGGGCGGATCGTGACGGGTCGATGGTCGTTCACGCCTTCTTAGGGTCATAACCCTGTTGCAGCCTGAGCGATCTGGATGAGCCTGGCCTCGCTGGGGAGGTCAGCTGCTTCGGTGGGCGGCAGTTCGTAGCGGGCTACGGAGATGGGCTGATTCGTGCCCGCCAGCGAGTACCTCACCAGGTTTCGTTCCTGTCTTTGACGAGGAGGATGCCGATGGTCGGGCGGTGAACGTCGCTGATCCGCAGTTGAGCGTCGACGAGGGCCACGTAGAAGCCCAACTGGCCCGCGTCGCGGGGATCGAACTTGGTGGTCTTGAGCTCGAGCACCACGTATCTCAGCTGAGTGACGTGAAAGAACAGCAGGTCGACGTAGAAGTCGTCACCGTCGACCTCAAAATGAACCTGGCGACCGACGAAGGCGAACCCGGGTCCGAGTTCGTGAAGGGTCTGGACGATCTGCGAGGTGAGGCGGTTCTCGAGGTCTCGCTCCGATGTGTCGGCATCGATTGCCAGGAAGTCGAGGGTGAAGGGGTCTTTGGTGATGTGCTGCGCGAGCTCGGAATCCATGCGGTCGAGCGACTTGGCAAAGTTGCTGGGCGCGTTCCCAAGGCGGGTGTGGAGCTGTGAGGTGATGTGGTGGACGAGGACGGGTCGACTCCAGCCATGAGTGACGTCCTGTTCCGCGTACCAGTCTCGCAATTCGGCGTCGTCGATCTTGCTGAGCAGCTCGATCACGTGCCCCCAGGGCAATTGTCCAACGGCCCGTTGGACGATTGCCGCTTCGTCCCAGTTCTGGGCAAAACGTCGCATCGTGAAGAGATTGGCGCGCGAGAAACCCTTCATCGTGGGAAAGGCGTCTCGCAGGTCCTCGGCCAGCCGCCCGATGACCCCACTTCCCCAGGAAGCGGTCTCCTGGCGAGCGACGATGGTGGCGCCGATGTGCCAGTAGAGGCGGAGCAGCTCGGTGTTGGCCGCTCGTTGAGCCGTGTACCTCGCCTGACGAACGCGTGTTTTGAGGTGCTCGAGAGTGGCCGCGTACTCGGACTCTGCGACCTTGAGCATCAGCATCCCTTTCAAAATTAAGGAACACTCAGTATAGCCGCCATGCGGCGGCGGGTCAGGTGTTGCCGGAGGGGGAGGCGAGGGTGCTGCCGGCGATGAAGTCGCCGACGAAGGTCTCGTGTGCCGGTGCGGTCTGGGTTCCGTCGAGGCGACGCATCATGATGTCGGTCGCCGCCACGGCCATCTCCTCGACGGGCTGGCGCATCGTCGCCAGTCCGAACAGGGGGGAGCGGTAGACGCCGACGCCGTCGAAACCGGTGACCGATACCTCCTGAGGAGAAGGGACGCCCCAGGTCGCGAGGGTCTCGAGGATGGCGACCGCAGACGGGTCGTCGCCGGCCATGATCGCGGTCGCGCCGTCGTCGAGCGCGCGGCGCAACCCCTCGGCGAACCCGTCGATTCCGACACCGGGGATCATCGTCACCGTCGCGCCGTGCGCTTCGAGTGTCTCGCGATAGAGATCGGTGCGGCGCTGCAGCACGATCGACGCCGCGGTGTGCCCTGCGGTGAGGGCGACATGCCGGTGCCCGGCCCGCAGCACCTGCGCCGCCATCTCGATCTCGCTCGCGGCATCGATCGAGACGGAGTCGAAGGCGTCGTCGTCGGAGGGAAGACCGACCAGCACGGTCGGCACGAAGGAGGCCGCGTGTTCAGCTGCGGCCAGCGACGCCCGCCCCGAAGCGATCATGATGCCGGCGACCCGATGCCCGAGCAGGTTGTCGAGAGCTCGCATCTGCATGGCGTGGTCGTCGCCGCCGTTGACGATCAGCAGGTCGATGCCACGCGCGTCGGTCACCGCCTGAACCCGTGCTGCGATCTCGCCGTAGAACGACCGCTCGGCACCACGCAGCAGCAGCCCCACCGTCGTCGGTGCCGAGCTGGCCAGTTCCGCCGCCCGACGGTCGCGCACGTAGCCCAGCCGAGCCGCGGTCGCGAGCACGTGCTCGATGGTCTCCGCGCTGACCCGCGATTCCCCCCGGAGCGCCCGGCTGGCCGTCGACTTCGAGACACCGGCGGCGTCGGCGACGTCGGTGAGCCCGACTCGAGCGCGGTGGTTCACGATGCGGTACTCCCTTCGTCTGCCCGGCAGTCTAATGTCCGAGCGCCCACTCCCTGATCGTCTCGAAACGGAAGACACCGGCCTCCCTGTCCTGGTCGACGGCCACCAGGCTCACCGACGACAGACCCATGGCCGTGGCCTTCGCGGCCGGGGTCAGATGACGCCGGATCACGGCGTCGTCGGTCTCCTCGATGCAGTAGCTGACCGTGTAGTGGGGTGCATACGGAGACGCGGTGAGAGTCTGCCGCAGACCCGCGTCGGCCAGTGTCTGCCGAATCGTCGCGACCAGCGCAGACCAGTGCAGACTGAGGCCGCCGACGGCCTCGACCGCATGCGACCTCACGGTCGGAGGCGCGAACCTGACCTCGAACTCGGGGAGCAGCTCGAAGGCCGGCCCGAGAGCGTCGAGGATCGACGCCCATCGGGGGTCGACGAGGTCGTCGGCGTAGGCGTCGAGCCGCTGCACCGTGACGTGGAGGTACTCCTCCGGCATGCGCCCCAGACCCGGCACAGTCGAGAGGGCCGACGAGACCGAGCGGAAGTCCCGCCGGAGCTGCTCTCCCTCGGCGGGAAGCGCGTAGAAATGGAGGCAGCCCGATGGTCTTCGCCATTCGGTGTCGGCGCGGTCGAAGAATCGTTGCATCTACCTGCTCCGTCTCGGGTCGGTCTCGAGCTGAGCTGGTGCTGTGGCGTCGATCATTCGGTGATGAGCCAGACCTCGGATGCCGAGAACCGGCAGCTCACCTCGGTACCTGCCTCGAGCTGGCGCTCGGTTCCGTTCGCCTGACCCTGCAGCTTTCCGTAGGCGGTGTCGACGGTGTAGCGGGTGATCGCCCCGTCGAAGGCCGAGAAGAGGACGGTGCCGGGGATGCCCTGCCCGGGAGGCCCGACATGGAGATTCTCGGAGCGGACGAGCGCCTTGCCCTGCCCTCCCTGAACGGCCCGGTCGTCGCACGGCACGTCGATCATCGTGCCGGCGATTCCGATCGTCGCCGTGCGCGGAACCCCCGCCGCGCCGTCGTTCACCGCGAACACCTCGACGTCGAGGAAGTTCGCCGTGCCGAGGAAGGATGCGACGAAGAGCGAGTCGGGTCGGTGATAGATCTCCTCGGGAGTCCCCACCTGCTCGATCCTCCCCTCCCTCATGACCACCACGACGTCCGACATCGTCAGCGCCTCCGACTGGTCGTGGGTGACGAAGACCGAGGTGATCCCGAGGCGCTGCTGGATCGACCGGATCTCCTCCCGCATCCGCATCCGCAGCTTGGCGTCGAGGTTCGAGAGGGGCTCGTCGAACAGCAGGATGCTCGGCTCCATGACCACCGCTCGCGCCAGGGCGACTCGCTGCTGCTGACCTCCGGAGAGCTCGTGCGGGAACCGCTTCGCGTATTGCTGGATGCCCATCAGGTCCATCACCGTCGCGATGCGCTCGCCGCGACTCTGCCGGGGCTCACGTTTGATCTTCAGGCCGAAAGCGATGTTGTCTTCGACGGAGAGATGAGGGAACAGGGCGTAGGACTGGAACACCATCGACATCGGGCGCTTGTTCGGCGCCGTCTTGACGATCGACTTCCCGTCCACCCTGATGTCGCCGCTGGTCGGGGTCTCGAAACCGGCGATCATGCGGAGGGTCGTCGTCTTGCCGCAGCCTGAGGGCCCGAGGAGGGTGACGAACTGACCGGGTTCGAGGCTGAGGGTGAAGTCGTCGACGGCGCGCGCATCCGCTCTGCCCGTGGTGTACGACTTGGCGACACCGATGAGCTCCAGTGCGCCCTGCGACTTCTTGCCGGTCGCCGGTCGCCGGTCCGTCTTCTCGGTCGAGGTGGTGGTGGTCATGAGGCGGTTGTCCTTTTGGATCGGTTGAGGCGGCGGAGAAGGAGCGAGGTGATGCTGAGGATGATGAGCACCATCACGATGAGCACCGTGCAGTAGGCGAAGGCGTTGCCGAACCTCCCGGCATCGACCTCATCGAGGATCTGAGCCGTCATGACCTTGGTCTGCGGCGTCGTGATGAAGATGATCGCCGTGATCGTCGTCATCGATTTCGTGATCGCATAGGTCACCGCCGTGATGATGGCGGGGCTGATCAACGGGATGGAGATTCTGACGAACGTCGTGAACTGATTGGCGCCCAGTGAGATGGCGGCCTCGTCGACCTGCGGGTTGATCTGCTTCAGCGACGAGATCGAGGCCTGCTGCCCGGTCGGGATGCCGCGGGCGATGAAGACCATCACGATCGCGACGGAGCCGGCGCCCGCAGCCAGGCCACCGGCGAGGGCCGGGAGGATCTGCTGTCCGAACAGCCAGGTCGGCTGCGAGTAGGCCAGGGCGAAGCCGAGGCCCAGAACGGTGCCCGGGATCGCCGACCCGAGCATGCCCACGAAGTCGAGCACCCGGCCGAAACGCTGGAAGTGCCGTACCACCAGCCACGCGATGCAGACGGCGAGGGCGGCGGCGATCGGCGCCGCGACGAGGGTCATGGTCAGCGTCGTGCGCATGGCATCGGAACCGAGTCTCCAGACGAACTCGTAGTGCTCGAAGGTGAAGGAGTTGTTGACGCCGAGGATGCTGACGAAGCCGCCCACGAGAATGGTTCCGAAGACCAGGATGACGAGTGCCATCCAGGCTGTCACGACCGTGAGCACGGGAATCCGCACCGCGAGGCTCTCCATCGGGCGGATGCGACCTGTCGGCTTTCCCGTCACCGTGACGACCGACTTCTTGCCGGCCCAGTACTTCTGGATGACGAACACCAGGAGGGCGGGTACCAGCAGCACGAGGGCGATCCCCGCGGCTGCGGCGATGTCGCCGCTCCCGGCGATCGCGAAGTAGATCTGGCTCGCGAGCACGCGGAACGACCCGCCGAGAACCAGAGGGTTCGCGAGATCGGCGATCCCCTCGACAAAGAGGATGAGGAAAGAGGTCAGAAGCGACGGCACGATCATCGGCAGCATGACCCGGAAGATCGTCCGCACCTCGCTGGAGCCGAGAGCAGCCGACGCCTCGAAGAGGGAGGGGTCGAGGTTCTCCAGCATCCCGCGGATGTTCATGTAGGCCAGAGGTGTGAAGGTCATCGAGACGACGAGCACCAGTCCGCCGAGGCCGTAGATGTCGAGTTCTAGTCCGAACAGGTGGTAAGACACGATCCCGCGCCGACCGAACAGGGTGATGACGGCCGTGGCGGCCGCGAACGGCGGCGAGATGAGCGGCAGCAGGGTGAGCCAGTGCAGCAGCCTCTTGCCGGGGAAGACGAGGAACACCTGCGCGAAGGCGGAGACGAGGCCGATCATCGTTCCGACGATGCCGACCAGAACGCCGAGCACCAGGGAGTTGGTGAGGGTGGTGACGTCGGTGGTGAAGGATGCCCCGATGGCCTCGAGGCCAGCCGGGGACGTACCGGCGGCCAGGAGCTTGCTCACGGGGAGGCCGAGCAGAAGGGTCAAGGCGACGAGCACGACCGCGAGCACGAGCCAGACGCTCGTTCCGCGATGGGCCGTTGCACGGGTGGGGCGGCTTCTGCGGGATCTCTGTGTCGGCGGAAGCGCGAGAGGTAGGTTCATGTCCTCGTCCTGTTCGAGAATGGATGGAGGGGTTCGGTGGCCACTCGACGGCCACCGAACCCCGGTCGGCGGGGGTGACCGGTTACTCGGTGGCGGAGGACTGCGACGCCACGTCGCTCTCGAAGCGCGCCAGAAGCGCTTCGCGACTGTCGGCCGCCTTCTGGAGGTTCCATTCGACCTTGTTCACCGCATCCTGATCGGGCACCGACGAGCCCTGCTTCGCATCGGCGAGAGTGGGTGCCGCGTACGAGGGGACGTCGGCGTAGAGGTTCTGAGCGTCGGTCGAGAGGATCCAGTCCATGTAGGCCTTCGCGCCTTCGGCGTTACGGGCGTCTTTGAGGACGGAGACGGCGCCGACCTCGTAGCCGGTGCCCTCCTCGGGGTAGCTCGTGACCAGGTCGGAGTAGCCCGCCTCCTTGGCCTTCACGCAGTCGGAATCGAGCGAGATGGCCACGGCGACCTCGCCTCGCCCGGCGAGCTCGGTGCCGCTGGCCGCCGACTTGGAGTACTGCAGCACGTTCTGGTTGAGCTGCGTGAAGTAGTCGATCGTCTCGTCTTCGGCCCCGCCGTTCAGTGTGTCGACGGCGAACATCGCCATGTACCCGACTCCGGCAGTCGCGGGGTGGGGCATCGAGACGGTGCCCTTCAATGCGGGGTCGAGGAGGTCGTCCCACGACGTCGGCGCGTCGATGCCGAGCTTGTCGAGCTCGGCCTGGTTCGAGCAGAACCCGACCGAGTCGGTGTAGAACCCCGACCACACCCCGTCGGCGTCGTTGTACTCGGCGGCGAGCGCCGACGCGTTCGGCGAGACGTAGGGCTCGATGAAGCCGCGGTCGTCGGCGATGAGGTGGTTCTCCGCCTGGCCGCCCGACCAGACGTCGAACTCGCCCGGGGTCGTCTCGAGGCGCGCGAGCACCTCGCCGGAGCCGAGGCGCACGTAGGTGGCGTCGATGCCGGTGTCAGCCGAGAACGCGGCGGTGATCGCCTGGCAGAAGTCCTCCTGCTGCGAGCAGGCGATGTTGAGCGACCCGGAGGCCTGGGGTGCCGTCGTAGCCGCACCCTGCCCCTCGGGCGGCGAGCATGCGGACATCGTGAGCATCAGGGATGCTCCGACGGTGACAGCGGACAGCTTGGTGGTAATGCGCATCATTGAGCCTTTCAGACCATCTCCGGGTGCTGCGGGAGCGTTCCCGCAGATGAATCATGCATCGTCTTCTCCGCCATGTCAATGACGCGGGCGACTCACGAGCAGCCGCAGGATCCCGCCGACGACCCCGGGACGGAAGGGCTCACGCTTGGTGGGTGAGCACGCCTCCGGTGATCGTCGCCGTGACGGAGGTGTCGAACGACCCGGTGGTCAGGGGATCCTCCTCGAGGATCACGAGGTCGGCGAGCTTTCCCGGCGACAGCGAGCCGCGGGACGCACTGATCCCGCAGGCCGCGGCGCTCCCGGTCGTGTAGAGCGCGAGGGCTTCGCGCGGCGAGACTCGCTCCGCCGGGTCGCCGAAGACCTGCCCGCTCGCGGTGAGCCGCCCGATATAGGCGGTCATCCCTCGCAGCGGATCCCCGTCGGCGACGGGTCGATCTGAGCTGCCACCGACGACGACGCCCCGTTCGAGGAACGACTTCACGCGATACGCCCAGCCCGCACGTCGCGGCCCGAGGGAGCGGGTCATCGCGTCGCCGCCGTGCTCGAAGAAACTCGCCTGGGGTGTGACCGCGATGCCGGCGCGTGCGATTCTCGACAGCTGGTCGGGGCGCACGATCGACGCGTGTTCGATCCGGTTCGGCATCGTTCGCGGCCGGCCGCGCTGCTGGAGGTCTTCAAGGCAGTCGAGGGCCAGGTCGATCGCCCTGTCGCCGATGGCGTGCACCGCGAGCGACCAGCCCGCGGCGTAGGCGCGCTCCATGGCGTGCCGGAGCTCTTTCGGATCGTCTTGGAAGTATCCCGATCCCGGATGCGAACAATAGGGTTCGCTGATGGCGGCCGTCTGCCCGAGCAGGGAGCCGTCGAGGAAGACCTTGGCGGGCCCGAGCGACAGGAGGTCGGAGCCGAAGCCGCTGTGCAGACCTAGATCGAGCCCGAGGCCGTCGCCGTCGTCGGGGTGGGCGTCGAGGCCGTGGAGCGCGTCGAGCACGGGCATGACCTGGGCGCGAGCGGCGAGTGATCCGGCTGCCACAGCCCGCTGGTAGGCGGCGAGCTCGACCGGGCTCTGACCGATCCACCCCGCTCCGATGCCGGCGTCGGTGAAGCTGGTGATGCCCTGCGCCGCGTACCTCCGGGTCGCCACCTCGACTGCCCGTTGTAGCAGCTCGAGCGGCCTCGGACGGAAATGCGCCTGGAAGATCTCCTGAGCCGTCTCCTCGACCCTCCCGGTCGGCGCACCGTACCCGTCACGGCTGATTTCGCCCCCGGCGGGGTTCGGATGGCGAGGGTCGACAGCCCCCACCCTTCGGAGGGCGGCGCTGTTGACGAAAGCGAGGTGGCCCGAGTTGTGTCGCAGGAAGACGGGGGTCTCGCCGGTGGCGAGGTCGACCGCGGACAGCTCGGGGTAGCCTCCGACGATGTTGTGATCGAAGCCGTTGACGACGAGCCAATCGTCTACCGACCCGCCACGCTCGACGATTGCCGCGCCGAGCGCGGCGTAGAGCTCGTCGAGGCTACGGCACCGGTCGACCGAGGGCTCCAGGATGCTCAGCCCGAACCAGCTGGTGTGACAGTGCGCATCGATGAAGCCCGGGAAGACGGCCCGTCCCCCTGCATCGATGACCTCGCGGCTCGTGACGCCTCGGAGGTCGTCGTCGAGACCGACGATGCGACCGTTCAGGATGCCGATCGATGACGCGCGAGGTGTGTCGCCGTCGAAGGTGTGGATCGTCGCGTTCTCCACGACGAGATCGAGCTTCATGGTGTCTCCTGCTCCCTGCCACCGGATCGGCCGCGGCTCGCCAGGCAGCGGCCGATCCGATGGTCAGCGTGCGGTTGTCGTGACCAGTTCGTCCTCGTCGTGGGCGGCGGCGCTCTCGCGCCAGAGCCGCTCGGTCCAGGCGTCACGGTCCGCGTCGGGCTTCGCGGCGTAGGCGCAGACCACGTAGACGGCGGTATTCACCACGAGCGCGGCGACGCCCGAGGTGAGGCCGCCGAGCCACGGGATCGAGACGGGGTAGAAGTACTGGAGTACGGCAGCGGTGACGAATCCCGTGATCATGCTGAGCACGGCCCCGGTTGCGGTGCCCCGCCGCCAGAAGACCCCGAGCAGCAGGGTCGGAGCGAGCTGCACGATGCCCTGGTACGAGATGAGGGCGAGCGAGAGGAGGCCTGCGCTGACGTTGACGGTGAACAGCGCGCCGATCGCCGACACGAGGGTGACCGCCGCGACGGCGATCCTGCCTGCGCGTGCACTCTGGATGCGCGTTCTGGTCAACGGGCCCACGATGTCGTTGGCGGTCTGCGTGCCGACCGCCTGCAGGTTCGCGCCCACGTTCCCCATCGTCGCAGCGACGACGCAGATGCTGGCGACGGTGAGGAGGGCGACCCCTCCCACCTGTGCGACAGTGAACCAGACCCGGTCGGGTGCCGCTGCGACCTCCGGGATGCTGCCGGCGAGGAAGGCCACGAGCAGCACCGCCGTGCCGAAGACCAGCAGGATCGGAGCGGCCTGCCAGGCCGTGCGCTGCACGGTGCGTGCGCTCTTCGCGGTGAACAGGCGCATGAAGATGTCGGGCCAGCACCAGGTGCCGAGTGCGCCGGTCAGCGTGATCGACAGCGCGTACAGCGGCCCGAGCTCGCTGTCGGGGCCGGGCAGCGTGAAGAAGGATGCGGGGACGTCGGCGAAGCCGTGGCCGTTGGTGAGGAGCCAGACGATGAGGCCGATGGCGACGAGGGTGCCGCCGAAGTAGGCGACGATACCCTGCACCATGTCGCTGATGATGATGCCCCGCATGCCGAACCGCACCGTCCAGATCTGGCGCACGCCGATCACGACGACGCTGATGATCACGGCGAGAAGCGGCCCGACCGCCCCGAAGGAGAGCACGTCGAAGACGAGGGCGAGCGACTGCATGCCGAGGATGATCCAGGGGATCGTGGCGATGATGCCGATGACGGCCGAGACGGCTTGCACGGGCTTCGACCTGTAGCGAAGGCCCAGCAGATCGGATTGGGTGCGCAGATCGTGCTTTCGACCCCAGGTGTGCACGTGCCGAGCCAGGGCGTGCATCAGAAACATGCCGAGGAGCGCGTAGGCCACGAGGTAGAAACCGATGAGCCCGGATGCTGCGGCGAGCCCGGCGAAGGAGATGAAGACGGTGCCGGGGAGGAACGTGTTGAGGTAGGCCATGGTTCCGTAGAACGGCCCGAACGACCGTCCGGCCGTGGCGTACTCGCTGAAGTCGGCGTCGCGCTTGCGGGTCAACTCCATGACCAGCGTCACGGCGACCAGGAACAAGCCGATCCCCGCGTATCCGATGAACATATCCATGATCTTTTCCGATCTGTGTGGGTGGAAGGGAGTGGTGCGTCGGTGCAGGCGCCCTTCTGAGGCGTGGGGTGAGACCGGGGTCGGGTCGGGATGGTGCGGTGGGGGCACGCGGTGGCGGCCGGGCATCCGGTCAGGCGGATGGGGAGCGGGAAGCGTCGCGCAGGGTGGCGCGCTCGATGATGGCGAGGTAGTCGACCGCCGCACGAGCCCCGTCGAGCACCTCTCGGGTGACGTCGCCGACGACGAGCTGCTCGTGCGGTCCCGCGGTGACGACCCTGCGCCCATAGGGGTCGGCGAGCACACTCGAACCCGAGAACGCGGGTTCGCCGTGGTTCGCGTAGGCGATGAAGAGCTGGCTCTCGAACGCCCGGGTGGGAACGACCATGAGCGAGACCTGACGGGTGTCGAGCGGGTTGGGCCCGCTGGGGGTGGGCTCGCGCAAGGGGACCGCGGTGGGAACCAGCAGGAGCTCGGCCCCTCGCACCGCCACGTCGCGCACGAACTCCGGGAACTCGACGTCGAAACAGATACCGAGGGCGACCGCCCAGCCGTCGATCTCGACGATCTCCGGTCGCTCGTCGCCCGGGAGGAACATCGCGCGCTCGTCGGCGCCGAAAAGGTTCCGCTTACGGTAGCGGGTGACCTCGTGGCCGTGCGGGTCGAACAGGGATGCAGTGATGTGGGCGACGTCGTCGATGCGCTCGACCGTCGATCCCACGAGCCAGAGCCCTTCGCGCCGCGCGGCTGCGGCAAGCTCGGCGCGATCGGCCCATCCGTCGGTCGCGGCCACGTCGCGCGGCGCGTAGGAGCTCAGGAAGAGCTCGGGAGTGACGAGGACAGAGGCGCCCAGGGCTCGCGCCTCCATCGCAGCGCGGCCGAGGGCGTGGGCGTTCACCTCGTTGCGGGGGCGACTTGTTGCTTGGAAGAGCGCGACGCGCATGAGTTCGTGCCTTTCGTGGGTGCCGTAACGTTGCGGCATGCATGAGAGTATGCGGGCACCGCTGCAATGGCGTCAAGCGCTGGTTCTCGAATAGGCTTCGACGAGCGCGATTGGAGGAGGCCGTGGCAGCGCCCACCATCCCTGAGATAGCGAAGGAGCTCGGTCTCAGCAACACCACCGTCGCCGATGCCTTGCGGGGCACGGGGCGCGTCGCAACGTCGACCCGCGAGCGGGTGAAGCGCTACGCGGAGTCGGCGGGCTATCGCGCCAACCGGTCGGCTCGGCAGCTGCGCACGGGCTCGGCTGAGGCGGTCGGCCTCTACATCGGATCCGACGTGCGGAACATGCCGTTCTACATGCCCTTCACCTTCGGTGTCATGGAAGAGCTGGCCAACCGCGGTCTCGACACGACCCTCATCTCCCACGCTCCGGCGAATTCGACGGCGGTGCAGGTGGGCGGGCTGCTCGTCATCGACGCCCTTCCCGACGACCCCGTGCTCGAGAGCCTGCTGCGGTCGGGTGTTCCGCTGGTGTCGGCCGGCCGCCTGGCGAGTGCCGACAGCCCAGCGATCTCGTCGATCTCGATCGACTACCCCTCCACCATCAAGGCGGCATTCGATCTGCTCGACGCCAAGGGCGGACACCGCCCGGCGCTTCTGGCTCCCGAACCCCGCGACCCTCTGGCCTGGTCCGAGCAGATCGTCGCGACCTACCACGCGGTGTGCTCCGAGCGCGGTGTGCGGCCCCTGGTGCTCAGGCTCCCCTCCTACGCGACGAATGAACGACTCCGAGAGGCTCTCGACACCGTTCAGGCCGATGGGTCATTCGACAGCCTGTTCTTCTCCTGGCAGGACATCGCCGATCGGTCGCACGCGCTCCTCCTCGACCGACAGGGCGAGGTGCCCACCTGGGCGACGGCGACCCTCATCGACTCGCGAGTGGACACGCACTATCCCTACGATGTCCTGGTCAATCTCGACGCGCGGCGGTTCGGGGTCTCGGCGGCGGAGTTGCTCGCCACGGTGATGGAGCGGCCGGAGGAGGCGGGTTCGCACCTCACGCATCCGGCGCAGGTGACCTCGGGCAGCTGAGTCGTCGGACGGGCTCAGGCCGCGGCAGGCGCACCCGCCGAGCGGGGGCGCACGCCCGTCGACTCGCCCGGGATGAGCGTGCACGGGATGGTGTGCACCCCACCCTCGTACTCCCCGCCCTCGATGGCGTCGGCGAGGTAGCGGGCGGCGACGGCGCCGAGCTCGGTGAGGTGGGGGTCGATGGTGGTGAGGAGGCCGTCGTGCTGGCCGGAGAGGCCGCTGAGGTTGTCCATGCCCACGATGGCGACGTCTTCGGGCACGCGGGTTCCCGCATCCCGCAGCACTTCCTGCACGGCGGAGGCGATGGTGTCGTTTCCGCAGAACACGGCGTCGAATCGCTCGCCGCTCGCGAGCAGGCGGCGGGCCGCCTCGATGCCCCACGAGCGGCTCCAGTCGCCGTGCATGGGCTGGCCCGAGACGAGCGACAGGCCCGCGTCGGCGAGCCCTGCCCGGAGGCCCTCGGCGCGGGCGAGCGCCGAGAGGTCGCTCGGTGCCGCCGTGATGTGGGCGAGGCGGGTGCGTCCGAGACCGATGAGGTGCTCGGCGGCGAGCTTGCCCGCCAGGAACCCGTCGTGCATGAACGACGCGTCGTGCGGGTCGTCGGAGACGCCGTAGGCGTAGACGACGGGTACCGAGAACCCCTCCGACACGGAGTGCATGTCGGTGCCGGTGCCGTCGCCGATCATGAGCAGCCCGTCGACCTTGCGGGCCTTCAGCTTGCGCACGGTGGCGGAGAGCAGGGTGCGGTCGAGGTGCGAGTCGTAGACGAGCACCGACAGGTCGCGCTCGCCGAACGCGGTGGTGGCGCCCGTCAGCACGGGCATCGTGAAGGCGCCGGGCGCGTTCTCGGCGAGGATGCCGATGGTGGCGCTCCGCCCCTGCGCGAGGAACTGCCCGAGCGCGTTCGGCTGGAAGTCGAGCCGCTCCGCCGCCTCCAGGATGCGCTTGCGCGTCGCCTCAGACGCCTTGCCCTGGCCGCGCAGCACTTTCGAGGCTGTCGACACCGACACGCCCGCCACCGCTGCGACGTCGCGCAGGGAAACCGCTTTTCTCTCCATCGTTGACCGATTCTAAGCCCATCGGCGGCCCTCGCTCTACGTGTGTCGCGGGGTCGCGTCAGGCGGCGGGCATCCGCCGAACGGTGAGGCTCAGCGTCGACGACAGCGTCTCGCCGGGAGCGACGGTGAGCGCCCCGAGCCGATCGCCGCCGAAGTCGAAGGGCTGCGACGCCGGCTCGATGCCGATGGCGTCGACCGACCCCCACCACGGGAATCCGGTCGACCCGCGCCGCTCCTGCCACAGCTGCAGGCGGGGGAAGACGGCGGCGTCCCAGGCGAGGGTGAGCCGCCGCGCGATGGCGGGCGCCTCCACGGTGCAGGCCCCGACGGGGGCGTCGAGGTCGGCGAAGGCCGTGGCGTGAGGCTCCACGAAGGCGCGCGGGGCCTCCTCCCCGAGGGCGAGCGTCGCGCCGTCGAAGAGCGCGCCGTCGAACGCCGGATGCTCCACCCACCCGAAATCCACAGCCGCCGCCCCGAACGAGGTCACCTCCTGCGTGACGCTCAGCGTGTCGCCGTCGAGGCGGATGCGGCGGGTGAGCCGCAGGGGCACGGTGCGCAGGTCGACGGTGGCGTCGCATCCGTTCTCCACCGCTTCGAGTCGCCAGTGCCGCCAGGCCGCCTCGCCGTGGAAGGGCTGCTCCACGCCGTCGATCGTGACGGGATCGCCCGAGCGGGGGAGCAGCACGTGCCAGCCGCCGGGGTAGCGGCGGTGCCACTCGTGGCTGCTGACGGGCATGGCCCAGGCGCCGTCGGTGGTGCCCGACCAGGGGGTGACGAGGAGGAGCTCGCGGCCCGCGCCGGGATCGGGGGCGGCGGAGGCTGCCGGATCGGTGGCGCGAAGGCGCAGCGATGCGATGCGCGCGCCCTCCGCCTCGACCACGGCCGTGAGCTCGTGCGAGGAGAACTCGACGCGGGTCGGGTGCGTCGCCGAAGCGGGCTCAGTCACCGGCGACGCCGCTCGGCTGCTCACCCGACAGGGAGCGGAGCAGTTCACGGATGCTCTCGACCGGCTCCCTGAACAGTGCGCCCCCGATTCCCACGGCCAGCGCACCGGCGTCGAGCCAGTCGGCGGCCGTCGCCGGCGAGATGCCGCCCGTGGGCATGATCGCGACCTCGGGAAGCACGTCTTTCACCGCGCGCAGGTGCGCGATGCCGCCGGTCGTCGCGGGGAAGAGCTTCGCCACGCCCGTCCCGGCGCCGGGCAGGGCCGCGACGCCCGCGATCTCGGCGGGGGTGAAGCCCCCCTGTACGAAGGGGACGCCACCGGCGGCTCCGAGCACCGCAGGGGCGACCCGATAGGGCGAGACCAGGAACGTGGCCCCGGCCTCGAGCGCCTGCTCCACCTGCGCCGTCGTCGTCACGGTACCCGCGCCCACGAGCGTGCCCTCAGGGGCTGAGGATGCTGCGGCTGCGAGCACCTTCTCCCACCCCGCGCCGGTTGTGGTGATCTCGAGCGCCCGCACCCCGCCCGCCACCGCGTGGTCGAGCTGGGCGGCGAGTGCCGCCTCGTCGGCGGCCCGCAGCACGGCGACCACTCGCGCTGCCCGCAGCGCCTCGATGAATGCGCTCATCGCGCGACCTCCTCTGTCTCGGTGATGGATGCGGCGGTCTCGCCGGCGTCGGCCGGGCCGCCGAGCGCGGGCGCGGGAGTCGCGCCGCTCTCGAGGTCGCGGCGCACCGCGTCGAAGGCAGTGCGGGCGGGGAACCCCTCGTGGTCTCCCGGATGCGCGACCACCTGCGCCGCCACCCACGCCGACAGCGGCAGGGCGATGGCGGGGTCGACGCCTTCGAGGTGCAGGGCGATCCAGGCGGCGTTGAACGAGTCGCCTGCCCCCACCGGGAAGGTGGGGAGGGCGACGGGCCAGACGCCGGTGGTGAGCATCCGTCCTTCGACGAGAGCGATCGCACCCCGTCGCCCGAGCTTCACCACGACGACGCGCGGCCCGCGAGCGGCGAGCGCCCGCAGGGCGAGCTCGGGGTCGCTCTCGCCGGTGAGCAGCTCGGCCTCGACCTCGTTGCAGAACAGGGTGTCGACCGCGTCGATGACCTCGTCGACGATGGCGCGCATCCCGTCGGCGTCGACGAGCTGCGGGCGGTGGTTCACGTCGAACGACACGGCGATGCCCTGGGTGCGGGCGAGCGCGACGAGCTCGACGACGAGCGCGCGGGGGCCGTCGCCGAGGGCGGGGGTGATGCCGGTGAGATGGAGGAGTGACGCGTCGGCGAGCATCCGGGAACGCTGGCTGGAGTCGACCGTGGCGGGTGACATGCGGGAAGCTGCCGACCCCACGCGGTAGTGCTCGCTGCGCACCGTGTGCTCGTCGAGGCGGCTGGTGACGATGAGACCCGTCTTCTCGCCGGCGGCCCTCAGCACGTGCTGGGCGTCGATGCCCTCGCGGTCGAGTGCTTCGACGACCCGCACCCCGAACGCGTCGTCGGCGACCCTCGAGACCCACGAGACCGGCACGCCGAGGCGCGCCAGGCCGACGGCCGTGTTGAGCTCGGCGCCCGCCAGCCCCATTTCGACGGGTCGGTCGAGCCGGCCCACGTCGAGCGTGGCGAGCGCCTCTCCGATCGTCGCGACTCGCCTCACGAGGTGGACGCCCGTACAGATATGAGGATAGCGTTCATATACAGGGACGATACGAAAGGCGCAGGAGAGTGTCAAGGGAGCGATGGGCGCACGAGCGCACCGGCATGCCCACGGGAGCGCGATCGTCGGCAGCCCGCGCCCGCGCCCGCGCCCTCAGCGCCGAGCGTCCGCCCGCCGCATCACGCCCCGAAGCGGCCGAGCAGCGAGCCCGCCTCGCGCGCCCCGTCGACGAGCGCCGCCACGATCTCGTCACGGTGCGAGTCGGTGAGCCGCGCATCCGGAAGCGAGCAGCTGATCGCGTTCAGCGACCCGGCGCGTCCGATCGGCACGGCGAAGCACGAGATGCCCGCGCTGTTCTCGCCGCGGTCATGGGCGAGGCCCGTCGCGCGCACCGAGGCGAGCTCGTCGTCGAGCTGCGCGCGATCGGTGATGGTGGCGGGCGTGAGTGCGCGCAGCGGCCCGGGCCCGAGCAGCGCGTCGACGGCCGAGGGCTCGAGCTGCGCCAGCAGCGCCTTGCCGAGCGCCGTGGCGTGAGCGGGCAGCCGGCGCCCGACCGCCGAGTACAACCGCAGCGGATGCACCGACTCACGCTTGGCGAGATACACCACGTCGGCCCCGTCGAGACGCCCGAGATGCACGGTCTCGCCGGTGCGCTCGGCGACGGTGTCGAGGGTGCCGCGGGTGAGGGTGACCACGTCGTCGGTCTCGATGTACGAAGTGCCGGCGAGCAGCGATCGGATGCCGAGCCCGTACCGGGTGCCGTCGGCGCTCACCTGCAGCCAGCCGCGGTCGGCCATCGTGTGCACGATGCTGTGCACGCTCGACTTGGGGCTGCCGAGCTCGCGGGCGATCGCGGTGATGGTGCGGCGCTGGTCGTCGGAGGCCAGCAGCTCGAGGATCTCGAGCGTGCGCAACGACGACTTCACCCCCGACCGCTCGGGGGTTCCGGTGCTCTCGTCGACCACTCTCGGCTCCCCTCCCTCGCTCGCCGGACGCGCAGACGAGACCACCCTAACGCGCCCCGAAACGCCTGAACCCGCCCGAACGCCCCCGCCCGACCCCCTGAACGACGAACCCCGACGAACCCCGACGAACCCCGACGCACCTCGACGATCCCCGACGATCCCCGACGAACCCCGACGAACCCCCGAAAGGACCCCGCATGACCCTCTGGACCATCGCCCCCGACCACCGGAGCCTCCTCGCCGACGGCGAGCACCGCTTCCTCCTCGCCGACACCACCTGGGCGGCCTTCACCTCGCCCACTGACGCCGAGTGGCTCGACCACCTCGAGCTCCGTCGCCGCCAGGGCTTCAACGCCCTCCTCATCAGCGTGCTGCCCATCGCGCACGACCGTTCCGAGGCATCCCGAACCCCCTTCTCCATCACCGACGGCGCCGTCGACTTCGACGGAGGAGACGCCGACTTCTGGAGCCACGCCGAGTGGGTGCTCGACGAGGCCCGCGAGCGCGGGTTCACGCCCGTGCTGGTGCTGCTCTGGAACAACTTCGTGCCCGGCACCTGGGGCGCCGGCCTCACCCCCGACCACGTGCTCACCGAGCAGCAGACCGTCGACTACGTGCGCCTCGCGGTGCGCACCTTCGGCCGCTTCGATCCCGTCTTCGCCATCTCGGGCGACGACGACCTGAACGACGCCGAGGCGATCGAGCGCTACTCGCTGGCGGCGCGCATCGTGCGCGAGGAGGCTCCGGATGCGCTCATCACCTGGCACGACACCCCCACCGCCCGCATGCCGAAAGAGGTCGCCGACGGCCCGCTAATCGACCTGCACGGCCTGCAGTCGGGCCACAACGAGGCCTGGGACACCCTGCCCGCCGACCTCACCCGCTACTACCGCGCCCTCGACGTGGAGCGACCCGTGGTGAACCTCGAGCCCTGCTACGAGGGGCTCGGGCGCTTCGCCGGCGCCTCCCGCCACCGCCGCTCCGACGTGCGCCGCGCCAGCTGGACGGGCGTCGTCGCGGGCGCCAGCGCCGGCCTCGGCTACGGCGCCCATGGGGTCTGGTCGTGGCACCGGCGTGGTGCGGCGTTCACCGCCGAGGCCGTGCACGGCACCCCCTTCCCGTTCTCGGTGGCCGCGGGCTTCGAGGGCGCGCTCGACGCCGCCTTCGTGCGCCAGGTCGTCGAAGGCGAGAACCTGTTTGGCCTGGTCGAAGACCCGTCGCTGCTCGTCGCCGAGCCCTCGGGCGCCGTCGCGGGCCGTGTCGCAGACGACGTCGTCGTCGTGTACGCGCCGGAACCCTTCGCGCTCACCCTCCGGCTCGACCGCCCGGTGGCGTCGGTCACGGTCTACGATCTCGAACGGAGACAGACGGATGCAGTGCACACCACCGCGGTCGACGCCGGCCTCCGGGTGGAGCAGCCCGAATTCCTCGGCGACGCGCTCTACGTGCTGCGACTGGAGGCGGCCTCTCGATGACCGATGACGACGCGACCGAGGCGGGCTATTGGGTGGGTGGTTACACGAGCGATGCGAACGGGCATGCGCGAGGCATCGCCCGTCTGGTGCCTTCGGAGGCCGGGGGGCTTCGGCTGGCCGGGCCCGAGCATCCGTGGAACTCGCCGAGCTTCTTGGCGTGGCACCCCTGGCTGCCGATCGTGTACTCCGCCGACGAGGTCGCCGGCACGGTGACCGCGCACCGCGTGGAGTCGCTCGCGCCCGTGGCGCTCACCGCGGTCGTGTCGCAGCCGGCGGGTCCGCTGGTGTGCCACGTGGCGGTGTCGCCCGGCGCCGGGCACCTCGCCGCGGCGTGCTGGGGAGACGGCGCGGTGCTCGTCTACCCGCTCGGCGACGACGGGATGCCGGGGGCGCCGCTCTCGGTCGCCCCGGCCGTCGACCCCCACCCCGAGGCTCGACGCGCGACGCCCCCGCCGTTCGGCCTCGAGCCGGGCAGCCGCGCGCACTTCGTGCACTGGCTCTCGCCCTCCCGCTTCGTCGTGACCGACCTCGGCTTCGACCTCCTCCGCGAGATCGACCTCCTCGACGGCGCCCCCGTGGTGCGCAGCTCCACCCCGCTGCCCTTCGGCAGCGGCCCCCGCCACCTCGTCGCGCTGGACGGTGGCGCGCTGGTCGTGGTGATGGAGTACTCGTGCGAGGCCGTCGTGCTCGAGCCGGCCGACGGCGGGTATCGCGTCGTGCAGCGCCTCGCGCTCCGGGAGGGCGGGCCGCGCCCAGGCGACACCGCCGCCCACCTCTGCACCTCCGCCGACGGCAGCCTGCTCTACGCCGGCGTGCGGGGCAGCGACGTCATCGCGGTGCTCCGCCGCTCCGCGCCCCTGGGCGAGGTTTCACCTGATGGTGAGGTTCGGCCTGGCGGTGAGGTTTCGCCGGGCGGCGAGCTGGTGCGGGTGGGCGAGTTCGCGAGCGGAGGTTCGATCCCGCGCCACCACGCCGTCGACGGATCCCTCCTCCATATCGCCCACCAGGGCTCCGACGAGATCACCACCCACGCCCTCGACCCCGCCACCGGCCTCTCCGCGGGAGTCACCCAGCGCCTCCCTCTCGGCACCCCCTCGATGCTCCTCCCCACCACCTGACGGCGCTCATCTCACCTGACGGTGGGCCGCGCCGTCCACCGCCGTACTTCGGGCCACATGCCCCCTCCGTCCACGTTCTTACGGACAAAGTCCGTGAAGAACTCGGTTATCACGGACTTTGTCCGTAAGAAGTGGCAGGCAGGGCGCGGGGCGGGTCAGGGGAGGGCGGCGGCGATCGCCGCCAGCAGCTGGGGTGTCGTCGGAACGCCGGAGGCGCGCATCCGTTCGGAGCCGTCGGCGCCTGTGATGACGACGGTCGGCGTGGTGACGATGCCGCTCGCCTCACTCTCATCGGGAGCGTCGGCGACGTTCACCTCACGCCAGTCGAGGCGCTCGCCGACGAGCTCGGCCACGCGCTCGACCGTGGCGCGCGTGCTGTTGCAGGCGCCGCAGAAGCTCGACGAGTAGAGCGTGAGATGGAGCTCGGGCATGTTCTCCACAACCAGCGGATGCGCATCCTGATTCCCCAGGCACGACCCGCATCAGGGTCGCCAAGACCACCGCACGATAGAATCGACTGTCAACCGGCACCCTCGCCGGGCACTGACATCGGAACCTGCATCCGCATCCGGAGGGAATCCACATGCCAGCGATCGTCCTGATCGGCGCCCAGTGGGGCGACGAGGGCAAGGGTAAGGCCACCGACCTGCTCGGCAGCCGCGTCGACTACGTCGTCAAGTTCAACGGCGGCAACAACGCCGGCCACACGGTGGTGGTGGGCGACAAGAAGTACGCGCTGCACCTGCTGCCTTCGGGCATCCTCACCCCGGGCGTCACGCCCGTCATCGCTAACGGCGTCGTCGTCGACGTCGAGGTGCTCTTCCACGAGCTGGAGGCGCTCGGTTCGCGCGGGGTCGACGTGTCGCGCCTGCTCGTCTCGGCGAACGCGCACGTCATCACGGCCTACCACCGCACGCTCGATAAGGTCACCGAGCGCTTCCTGGGCAAGCGTCAGATCGGCACCACCGGCCGGGGAATCGGGCCGGCGTACGCCGACAAGATCAACCGGGTGGGCATCCGGGTTCAAGACCTGTTCGACGAGGGCATCCTGCGGCAGAAGGTCGAGGCGGCACTTGACCTCAAGAACCACGTTCTGGTGAAGGTGTACAACCGGCGGGCCGTGCTCGCCGACCAGGTCATCGACGACCTGCTGTCGTATACCGAGCGCTTGCGTCCGATGGTGGCCGACACCTCGCTCGTGCTCGACCGCGCCCTCCGCGACGGCAAGACCGTGCTGTTCGAAGGCGGTCAGGCGACGATGCTCGACGTCGACCACGGCACCTATCCGTTCGTCACCTCGTCGAACGCCACCTCGGGTGGTGCGGCCACCGGTTCGGGCGTGGCTCCGAACCGCATCGACCGCGTCATCGCCGTCGTGAAGGCGTACACCACGCGGGTCGGCGCAGGCCCCTTCCCCACGGAGCTCTTCGACGAGTCGGGCGAGTTCCTGCGCTCGAAGGGGTTCGAGTTCGGCACGACCACGGGTCGCCCGCGCCGCACCGGTTGGTACGACGCGCCGATCGCCCGCTACACCGCGCGCATCAACGGGGTCACCGACTTCGTGCTCACGAAGCTCGACGTGCTCACGGGTCTCGAGCGCATCCCGGTGTGCGTCGCTTACGAGGTCGATGGGGTGCGGGTCGACGAGGTGCCGGTGTCGCAGAGCGACTTCCACCACGCCAAGCCGATCTACGAGGAGTTCGAGGGCTGGTCAGAAGACATCACCGGCGTGCGCCGTTTCGAAGACCTCCCCGCCGCGGCCCAGCGCTACGTGCTGGCGATCGAGGAGATGAGCGGATCGCGCATCTCCGCCATCGGCGTCGGCCCCGACCGCGACGCCATCGTCACCCGCCACGACCTGCTCGGGTAGGTCGCGCGTCGCGCGCCGCCCGGCGCGCCCGCGCGCGGCGGTTATCCCGCAAAAAGTCCGTGAAGACCTCGTTCTTCACGGACTTTTTCCGTGAGAACGGTGCCGGCGTCGGCCGGGTCAGTTTCTGACGGACAAAGTCCGTCGAAACGTGCGTTCGGACGGACTTTGTCCGCACAAAAGCGGAGTCACGCCGCTGGCGCTCCGCCCGCGCGCGCCGCACGACCCGCGCGCAGCGCCGCCACCGCAACGCTCACCGCTACCCCCACGGCCGCGCCGAGGAGCGTCTCGAGGGTGCGGTCGCGCAGCAGCGCCCACTCGTCGCCCGGATGCGCGAGCTGCGCCATGATGAGCGCGAGCGGCGTCACGAACACCATCGTGAGCCCGTAGTTGCGCATCACGAACAGCTCGGCCGCCATCTGCAGCAGCACCACGAACACGATGAGCACCACCGGCGACGAACTCACGGCGAGCAGCGCCGCCGCGAGACCGACCCCGAGCAGCGTGCCGCCCACGCGATGCCCGGCGCGCACGAGGTGACCCGCCACATCCGCAGCCCCGAGCGCCGCGACCGCCGAGACCATCGCCCAGTACGGATGCCCGAGCCCCGTCGCCGTCGGGATCCCACCCGCCACGAGCACCGCAGCCGCGATCGCCGTCGCCTTGCCGAGCGCGTGCGGCCGGGCGAGCGCCGCGGCGAACGACCCGTCCAGGCTGGTCGCCGCCCGCGAGCGCGCCGCCGGGTGCACGAGACCCGCGGTCGACACGAGCATCGCCACGAGCGCGCTCGCCGCCGCCAGCGCCAACGCCACCGGGATGCGCGACACCTCCGCCGGCACCGACGCGCACGCCGCGAGCGCGAACACGAAGAACAGCGCCCCGGGCGGATGCCAATCGAGCGCAGCCGAGACCACCGTCGCCACCCCCGCCACGACCGCCGCGACGGGCACCACGATCCACTCCCGCGCGACGGAGGCACCGATCGCCGTGCCGATCACCACACAGGCGACGAGCGCCGCCCCGGCCGTGGCCTGCATCCGGAGTCGCGCCAGATGCGTGTGCGTGCGCCCGTACAGCGCGGTGAACGCGCCGAACACCGCGTAGAGCGCGAGGTCGATGTGCCCCGTGAGCTGCAGCGCGACGAGCGGCACGGCCATCGCGATCCCGGCTCGCACCGCGACACGGTGGGCGCCCGCGTGCGGTCCGAGCTCGAACAGGCGGCGCGGATGCGGCAGTGCGGCACGCAGAGCAGGGAGGTTCAACGAGGTGGTCACCGAAGATAGTTTACTCGTGAACTAGTGTACGGTTGCCGCATGAGTCACGGCAGCCTCCGTCAGCCCGACGACGTCGATCGCATCCGCGAGGAGTGGGGGTCGCTGCATCCGGAGTTCGAGACCGAGGTGATCGAGCTCACGGGGCGCATCCTGCGCAGTGCGGCTGTCATCACGCGGGCCGGCGACGACTTCCTCGCCCGCTACGAGCTCACCCGCGGCGAGTTCGACCTGCTCTCGGCGCTGCGGCGCGCCGACGGTCCGCGGTCGCCGGGCGAGCTGCGCACCATCTCGCTGGCCAGCGGGTCGGCGACGACGAAGCGGCTGAAGGCGCTCGAGCAGCGACGACTGGTGCGACGATCGCCGAACCCGGTCGACGGGCGTGGGGCGTTCATCCAGCTCACCGCCGACGGGCGCGACCTCATCGACCGCGTGTTCCCCGAGCTGCTGGCCCGGGAGCGCGAACTCTTCCGAGCGCTGCCCGAAGCCGAACGCCCGGCTGCGGTCGACGCCCTGCGCGCCCTCGTGCTCGCGCTGGGTCAGACCACCGAGTAGCCCGCGGGCAGCTCGCCCCGGCCGGTGAGGGCGAGCAGCAGGGTCTCGGCGTCGCCCTTCGCCGCCGCGACGCCCGCGGCGAGCTCGAGCGTCGCGCGGATGCTCTCGGGGGGCTGACCGTGGGGGAGCCCGGTGGCGCGGGAGATGTCGATCGAGTGCACCACGAGCTCGAACACGCGCGTGCGCAGGTACTCGCCGAGCTCGATGCCGAGGCCGCCGATCGACACGATGCGCTCGGGCGGCGCCGCGTCGACCAGCGCCATCGTGCGCGTGAGGGCGTCGGCGACAGCCTGGGCGGGGTCGTCGCCCAACCAGACGCCCGCCTCGACGCCGCGGGCGGCGACCGCTGCGGGGTCGGTGAGGTCGCGGTAGACGCGGGCGTAGTATCCCTCGGCGCTCGGCACGGTGGGGAAGCCGGGGTCGTCGAGCTGGAGGTAGCTCTCGACGGTGAGGATGGCGCGGGTGGTGTGGCCCACGAGGGAGCGCAGCGACCACTCTCCGAGGGCCGGCTGCTCCCATTGTTCGTCGCCGATGGCCGCCACCAGCTCGTGGAACGCTGAGGCGGAGTGGAAGAACATGGCTGCGCTGCCCATGGCACCATCGTGGCACAGCTGGGCGAAGGCGCCAGCCGCGGGGCGGGAGCCGCGGGGTGCCAGCCGCGCGGCGCAGCCGCGACCCGCACCACCCGCTGCCCCACAGGTGCAAGACTTTCCCGCATGGTCGCCCTCTCACCCGCACCGAGCATCCTCACCGGCAGCTACATCCGCCTCGAACCCCTCACCCGCGCGCTGCTCCCCGAGTTGCACGCCGCGATCGGCCACCCCGAGGTGTTCGCGGGCGGCTACGGCGGCGGCCCCGCCGGCTACCGCGCCGACGTCGACGACTTCGTCGCCTGGGCCGAGGGCTACTACCAGTGGTCGGGCGGCAACGCCTACGCCATCCGCCTCCTCGGCGGCCCCGACGACGGCGTGCTCGTCGGCACCTCGACCCTCGGCGACCTGAACGAACGGCTCGAGTACGCCCACCTCGGCTGGACCGCCTACGACCCCCGCGTCTGGGGCACCGTCGTGAACCCCGAGGCCAAGCTGCTGCTGCTCGGCCTCGCGTTCGATCACGGATTCGGGCGCGTCAAGATCCAGGCCGACGTGCTCAACTCCCGCTCGCGCGCGGCCATCGCGCGCCTCGGCGCCACCTTCGAGGGCATCAGCCGCCGCGACGTTCCGCGGGCCGACGGCAGCTGGCGCGACTCGGCCGTGTTCTCGATCATCGTCGACGAGTGGCCCGCCATCCGCGAGTCGCTTGCTGAACGTGTGGCGAACCAAGGCGGGGGAGTGCCTGTGAGCTTGGCCGACGGCGGCCGAAAGTGATCAACTAGAACCATGGAAGCCATCTACACCGCTATCGCCCACGCCTCCGGTGGAGGCCGCGACGGGCACGTCCGCAGCGAAGACGACCGCCTCGACTTCGACACCCGCCCCCCGAAAGAGATGGGCGGGTCCGGCGAGGGCACGAACCCCGAGCAGCTGTTCGCGGCAGGCTACTCCGCCTGCTTCCTCGGCGCCCTGCATGCAGCGGGTCGCGAGCTGAAGCTCGACACCACCGACGCCGGCGTCTCGGCGAGCGTCTCCATCGGCAGCAACGGCGAGGGCGGCTTCGGTCTCGCCGTCGAGCTCGACGTCTACGTGCCGAACGTGAGCCCCGAGGAGGCGCAGCAGCTCGCCGAGAAGGCGCACACCATCTGCCCCTACTCCAACGCCACGCGCGGCAACATCGACGTCACGCTCTCGGTCGTCGAGTAGTTCGGCGCCGTCGCTGCTCGGCACCGTCGCTGCTCGGCGCCGTCGAGAAACGGACACGCGAGCGCCCCGGAGTGCCACTCCGGGGCGCTCGCCCGTTTCCGGCACGTCGGTGTCGGATGCTCGCGATAGCCTCGCAGAGTGCCCAAGAACCGCCTCGCCGTAGCTCTCCAATTCTCGGCGCTCGGTCTCATCTGGGGTGCGAGCTTCCTGTTCATGAAGGTCGCCCTCGAGGGCCTTTCCTTCGGCCAGGTGGCGTGGACGAGACTCGTCCTCGGCACCCTCACCCTCGCCGTGCTGCTGCTGGTCACGCGCACCCGGCTCCCGCGAGCCCCCGCGGTCTACCTGCACTTCATGGTCATCGGGGCATTCGGATGCGCGGTGCCCTTCCTCCTGTTCGCCTGGGCCGAGCAGTACGTCACCTCTGGTCTCGCGAGCATCTACAACGCCGTCACACCGATCGCCACGGCGCTCATGGTCACGGCGGTGTTCCGGGTCGAGAAGCTCGGACGGTCCCGGGTTCTCGGGGTGATCGCGGGCATCCTCGGGGTCGTCGTCATCATCGGCCCGTGGTCGTTCGCGGTGAACCAGGCGGCTCACGGCGATCTCGCACTCGAGCTCGTCGGTCAGCTGGCGTGCCTCGGCTCGGCGGTCTGCTACGGGTTCACCTTCGGCTACATCCGGCGTTTCATCACGGCGCGGCATCCGGTCTCGGGTCTCACCGCTGCCTTCCTCCAGGTGGGCATGGGTGCGGTCCTCCTGCTCGTGCTCACGCCGGTCGTGGCGCTCGGGCCGATCTCGCTCGACCTGCCCGTCGTGGTGAGTCTCGTGCTGCTCGGCGTGCTGGGCACTGGCGTCGCCTACTACTGGTACATGAACGTGCTCGGGGCGTGGGGGCCGACTGCGACCTCGACGGTCACCTACCTCACGCCGGTGGTCGGGGTGTTCCTCGGCATCGTGCTGCTCGGCGAGGCCCTCAGCTGGAACGCGCCGCTCGGGGCGTTGCTGGTGTTCCTCGGCATCCTGCTCGCGCAGGGCAGGTTGCGGCTTCCGGCGCGTCGCTCCGCACGTGCGGCGGGCACGCAGGAGCCGCCGCGCGAAGCTGGCTAGAGTTCTACCTATGAACGACGAGCGTAAGGCGCCCGCGGGGGGCTTCGACACCAGTGCGGATGTCTACGAGCGGCTGGAGAGCATCCGTCAGTCGATCGACAACATCGACGCGGCCCTCATCCACATGCTCGCCGAGCGCTTCAAGTTCACCCAGACCGTCGGCCGCCTGAAGGCCGAGTACGGCCTGCCCCCCGCCGACCTCGACCGTGAGGCGCGCCAGATCAAGCGCCTCCGCGGCCTCGCCGAGGAGTCGCACCTCGACCCGGCCTTCGCCGAGAAGTTCCTCGGCTTCATCGTCGCCGAAGTCATCCACCACCACGAACGCATCGCCGCCGACGCGTCCCCCGACACCCCCGCCGCGTAGCGCGGGCGCCGCCCGCCCGCTGCGCGCCCACCCGCCGCGCAGCGCCCGCTGCGCGCCCGGCGCCCGCCTTAGTCGCGCAGAGTGCTCTTTCAGCGCGTCTTGAGAGCAGTTTGCGCGACTGAGTGCGAAGTGCACCGCCCAGGAGGGCACGCAGCATCAGTGCGAAATGCTCCAAGCTGTGCGCTCCCCAGCCTGCCAGGCGGGTTGGTCGCGCAGAGTGCTCTTTCAGCGCGTCTTGAGAGCAGTTTGCGCGACTAAGTGCGAAGTGCGCCGCCCGGGAGTGCACGCAGCATCAGTGCGAGATGCTCCACGATGTGCACGCCCACGCCTGCCAGGCGGGTTGGTCGCGCAAAGTGCTCCTTCAGCGCGCTTTGAGAGCGTTTTGCGCGACCGTTCTTCGCTCGGGAAGGCACCCACTCGCCCGCTCGCGCGAACCCCACTCCCACCCACCCCGCGCAGCCGCGCAAGGACGCGCAGCGCGGGTCACCCGCCGACGACGGGGCCGAAGTGCTCGGGGAGGGTGGCGCTGTGGATGCCGGCGAGCTCGGGGATGGGCACCTCGAAGAGCCCCTGCACCTCGAGCGAACCCGAGAGCGCGTCGGTGACACCGATGCGCAGCAGCGGGATGCCGCGGCCTGCCGCGAGACCCTTGAACTTCACGTCGTCTTCGCGGGGCACCGCGACCAGCACACGACCGGTCGACTCGCTGAACAGCGCGTCGGAGACCGAGACGCCGTCGCGCTCGACGATCTCGTCGAGCCACACCCGCGCCCCGATGCCGAAGCGCAGCACCGACTCGGCGAGGGTCTGGGCGAGCCCGCCGTCGGAGAGATCGTGCGCCGAGTCGATGAGACCCTCGAGCGCGCCGGCGCGCAGCAGCTCGCCGAGCGCGGCCTCGCCGGGCAGCGACACCTCGGGCGGCAGGCCGCCGAGGTGCCCGTGCACGACTCCGGCCCAGGCCGAGCCGTCGAGCTCGGAGCGGGTGGTGCCCAGGAGGTAGAGGTTCGACCCCTCGTCTTGCCACCCCGACGGCACGCGGCGTGCGACGTCGTCGATCACACCGAGCACGGCGACCACGGGCGTGGGGTGGATGGGCTGCGACCCCGTCTGGTTGTAGAACGACACGTTGCCGCCCGTCACCGGGATCTCGAGCTCCAAGCATCCGTCGGCCAGCCCTTCGACGGCCTTCGAGAACTGCCACATCACCTCGGGGTTCTCGGGCGAGCCGAAGTTGAGGCAGTCGGAGACGGCGACCGGGGTGGCGCCGGTGACGGCGACGTTGCGGTAGGCCTCCGCAAGCGCCAGCTGCGCGCCGCGGTACGGGTCGAGCTGGCAGTACCGGCCGTTGGCGTCGGAGGCGAGCGCGAAGCCGAGCCCCGACTCCTCGTCGACCCGGATCATGCCGCCGTCGTCGGGGAACGACAGCGCCGTGTTGCCGAGTACGTACCGGTCGTACTGGTTGGTGATCCACTCCTTCGATGCCATATTCGGCGAGCCCACCACCTGGAGGAACTCGTCGCGAAGCGCAGCGCCATCGGTCGAGCGGGGGAGGCGCGATGCGGAGTCGGCCTGCAGCTCGTCGATCCAGGCCGGGTAGGCGACGGGCCGCTCGTAGACGGGCCCGTCGACAGCCACGGTGCGCGGCTCGACGTTGACGATCTCTTCGCCGTGCCAGTTGATGACGAGGCGCCCCGTGTCGGTGACCTCACCGAGCACGCTGGTCTCCACATCCCACTTCGCCGTGACCGCGAGGAACCCGTCGAGCTTCGACGGCTGCACCACCGCCATCATGCGCTCCTGGCTCTCCGACATGAGGATCTCCTCGGCGGTGAGCGACGGGTCGCGCAGCAGCACCTTGTCGAGCTCGATGAACATGCCGCCGTCGCCGTTGGAGGCGAGCTCGCTGGTGGCGCACGAGATGCCCGCGGCGCCGAGGTCTTGGATGCCCTCGACCAGCTCTCCCGCGAACAGCTCGAGGCAGCACTCGATGAGCACCTTCTCGGCGAACGGGTCGCCCACCTGCACCGCGGGCCGCTTGGTGGGCCCGCCGGCCGAGAAGGTGTCGGAGGCGAGGATGGAGGCGCCGCCGATGCCGTCGCCGCCGGTGCGCGCACCGAACAGCACGACCTTGTTGCCCACGCCGCGGGCGTTCGCGAGGTGCAGGTCTTCGTGCCGCAGCACACCCACCGAGAGCGCGTTCACCAGCGGGTTGCCCTGGTACACCGGGTCGAAGTAGGTCTCGCCGCCGATGTTGGGCAGGCCGAGGCAGTTGCCGTAGAACGAGATGCCGCTCGTGACGCCGTGCACGACGCGCGCCGTGTCGGGCTCGTCGATCTTGCCGAAGCGCAGCTGGTCCATCACGGCGACCGGCCGGGCGCCCATGGAGATGATGTCGCGCACGATGCCGCCGACGCCGGTGGCCGCGCCCTGGAAGGGCTCGATGTAAGAGGGGTGGTTGTGCGACTCCACCTTGAAGGTGACGGCCCAGCCCTCGCCCACGTCGACGACGCCGGCGTTCTCGCCCATGCCGACCATGAGGTTCTTCTTCATGGCGGGGGTGACCTTCTGGCCGAACTGCCGCAGATAGATCTTCGACGACTTGTACGAGCAGTGCTCGCTCCACATCACCGAATACATCGCGAGCTCGCCGCTCGTGGGCCGTCGCCCGAGGATCTCCTTGATCTTCGCGTACTCGTCGCTCTTCAGCCCGAGGGCCTCGTAGGGCTGTTCCCGCTCGGGGGTCGCGATGGCGTTCTCGACGGTATCGGCAGTGCTCACGCGGCGAAGCTCCTTGACGTGCGGGGTGGGATACGCCTCGATTCTACCGGGCGTGTACCCCCGGCCTGCCGGTCGCAACCACCTGTGCAGAACGGATGCGCTCCACCCGGCCTGTGGAGAAGCCACCGCCCGTCATAGGGTTGCGACATGCCCCGCCGGACGAGCCCGTTCCCGAAGCCCCGCCGCTCGCGCGCCCCCCGAGTGATCGCCGTCGCTGCGTCATCGCTCGCGGCCGCAGGAGGCATCGCCGCCTGGGCGAACTACCTCTCCCGCCGCCAGCACCACTGGCGCGGGCGCCTCTCCGACGCCATCCCCATCCACTCCTCCTACTGGCGCGACCACGCCGCGAAGCCCGCCCGGGAGAACGAGCTGCTCTACGTCGCCCTCGGCGACTCCGCCGCGCAGGGCATCGGCGCGAGCCGGCCCTCCCACGGCTACGTCGGGTTCCTCTTCCGGCACCTCCGCGAGCGCACCGGCCGGCCCGTGCGCGTCATCAACCTCGCCGTGTCGGGCGCTCGCCTGCGGGAGGCCCTCGACCAGCAGCTGCCGAGGCTCGAGCGCATCGTGAACGGCGAGGGAGGAGCATCCGGTCGCCGGCCCGACATCGTGACCGTCGCCGTCGGCGCGAACGACATGGCCGAGTTCGACCCGGCGCGCTTCCGTACTGAGATCGCGCGGCTGCTGACGGGTGTTGCAGCGCTCGCTCCGGATGCGGTGGTCGCCGACATCCCCAGCTTCTACTTCCTGCCGGGCGAGAAGAAGGCCCGCGCGGCCAACCGCCTGCTGCGGGCCGCCGCCGACCGGGCGGGGCTCGAGGTGGTTCCGCTGCACGCGCTCACCGAGCGGCAGGGACTCTGGGGCGTGACGACCCAGTTCGCGGGCGACCTCTTCCACCCCAACGACCGCGGCTACCGCGTCTGGGCCGCGGCCTTCGTGCCGGCCCTCGACCGCCGCCTCCGCCGCGCCTCCTGACTCGCCGTCGACGCGTTCTTGCGGACAAAGTCCGTGATAACCGAGATCTTCACGGACTTTGTCCGTAAGAACGTGGTGGGCGCCGGCGGGCGGCAACCGGCACGAGGAACCCGGGGCGGCAACCCCTGGCGGGTGATGGGGAGCGGCGTACGCTCCTCGGCATGAGCGACGAGCAGCAGAACGACGAGCAGTACGATCCCACCACCGCGGGCGCCGGCGACGACGCCCTGGCGACCGCGCCGGGCGAGGGTGCCGAGGCCGACGAGCCGCAGCAGGAGACGCTGGGTGGCGAGCGGCCCGATCCTGCCGAGCCGGCCAGCAAAGACCCGAGCGAGTGGGTGACGGGCGACGAGCCGATGACCGGCCCGCAGAAGAGCTACCTCGACACCCTGGCCCGTGAGGCGGGGGAGGAGCTGCCGGCCGACCTCACCAAGGCCGAGGCCTCCGAGCACATCGATCGTCTGCAGCAGAAGACGGGCCGCGGCGCATGAGCCACCCCCACGAGACGGATGCTGTCGACCCGTCGAAGACCTCGCTGACGACCGCGCACGACGACGAGCACGAGACGACAGCCCCGACACCGGAGTCGGAGCTCGCCGACGACCTCCGCAGCATCCGAGCCGTCGGCGAGAACCGCACCGGAGAGCGCTGAGCCCAGCCCACCACGTTCTTACGGACAAAGTCCGTGACAACTGCAGTCTTCACGGACTTTGTCCGTAAGAACGTGCAGCGGCGCCCCGTCAGTGGGCGGCGGCCGGCCGCCACCCCAGCTCGGGCCCGAGGCGCCCGGCGATGTCGCCGAGCAGTTGCAGGTAGTCGTCGTGCTCGAACGAGAACGGCAGCGCGAATGCGACCTCGTCGATCTCGCGGAACGCCGGATCGGCGTGCAGCGTGTCGGCGATCTCGGCGGAGGTGCCGACGAGGTCGCGGGCGAACAGCATCCGCTTCGGGCCGTGCGGCACCCCCACCCGCGCCGACCGGCTCGCGACGTACTCTTCGTACCGCGCGCGCTGCGCCGGCGTCGCCGAGTCGGTGGGGATGACCACGAGCCCCTGCGACACCCGCGCACCCCCGGCCGCCCGGTAGGCGCGCACCTGCGCGAGCTGGTTCTCGGCGAAGTCGTCGCCGAGCTCGCCCTGCACCACGCTCGAGGTGAGCAGGTGGAAGCCGTTCTTGCCCGCCCACACCGCCGACCGGGTGCTGCCCCCGCCGTACCAGAGGCGCTCGGCGAGCCCGGCGGCGTGCGGCTGCACCGTGTTCGCGAACACCTCGATGCCCTGCCGGCCCTCGAAGTCGCTCGCGACGTCACCGCGCACGAGGTCGCGGAAGCGCAGCAGCCTGCTGTAGTCGAAGTCTTCGTGCTCGGCGGTGGTGGGATAGATCGCGTCGCGGTAGCTGTCGAAGTTCATCGGCACGCCGGCCGAGAAACCCGGGTTGAGGCGACCGCGCGAGAGCACGTCGACCGTGCCGAAGTCTTCGGCCAGCCGGAACGGGTTCTCGGCGCCGATCGGCACCACCGCCGTGCCCAGCTCGATGCGGCTGGTGCGCTGCGTGGCCGCGGCGAGCACAGCGGTCGGCGACGAGATACCGTACTGGAGGTGCCGCTGACGCACCCACGCACTGTCGAACCCGAGGCGCTCGCCGTGCTCGATGATCTCGAGAGTGGTCTCGTGGCCGGCGGCAGGGTCGGCCGGATCGAACAGTCCGATGGTGAGGAAGCCGAGTCTGCGGAGCGCTGTGGAGGAGTCGGGCACTCTTCGAGGGTAGGCCCGACGCGGGCCCGGCCGGCACCGCCGCTCGACGTTGGCGCAGGATTGCCTGAGGTTTCCATCAAGAACGGCTCAGGCCCGGCTCAAGATCCCGGGCCGACGGATGCGCGGTGCGCGACAAAAGGCCTGGTCACGAGCAGCAATTCCACATCACGGCACAGGCGGAGGAGCGCTGCATGCGCTCCCTGGGAGGCACTCGATCGGGCCGCCGCCCGCTAGTAGTGTCACTCACGAACACAGACCTGGCGATCACGGAGACCCCGACCGTGGATCGTCGGCGGCAACCCCCATATGCCGCCGAGGCGCGTGCGGCAACACCCTGGGTTTTCCCCGAAACCCGCCGCACGCGCCTCCTTCTGTGTCTCCCGGCGCGTCGCCCCGCCCGCGTCTCCTACGCTTGTTCGGTGACCCGAGCATCCGACCGCCTGCGCCGCCTCCTCTGGGGCGGGGCGCCCGCTCTGCCCCGCGACGTCGTGGTACTGGGGGTCGTCGCGTTCTTCGTGATGCTCGGCTTCGGCGTGGTCATCCCCGTGCTGCCCGTCTACGTGCGGAGCTTCGGAGTGGGCTACCTCGAGGTGGGCGCCGTGGTGTCGGCGTTCGCCGTGATGCGGCTCATCGCCAACCCGTTCGTGGGCAAGCTGCTCGACGTCGCCGGCGAACGCGTCGTTCTCGCGGTGGGCATCGGCATCGTCGCCGTCTCGAGCGCGCTGGTCGGCCTCGCCGACTCGTACCTGCAGGTGCTGCTCCTGCGTGGAGCGGGCGGCATCGGCTCGGCCATGTTCACCGTTGCCGCGATGACCCTCCTCCTCGCCTCGTCAGACCCCGGCACGCGTGGTCGCGCGGTCGGCTTCTATCAGGGCGGGTTCCTCATCGGGGGCATGGCGGGCCCGGCGGTGGGCGGTCTGCTCTCGGGCATCTCGCTGCACGCCCCCTTCTTCTTCTACGCCGGCACCCTCGTCGTCGCCGGTGCCGTCGGACTCGCGCTGCTGCGCCGCCACGACCGGACGGCGGATGCGGTGGGCACGATCCCGCTCCGCCCCTTCCGCGAGGTGCTGGGCGACGCCCGCTACCAGTCCGCCCTGCTGTCGAACCTCGCGCAGGGGTGGGCGGCGATGGGGGTGAGGAGTGCGCTCATCCCGGTGCTCGTGGTGGAGGTGCTGCACGGCGAACCCGCGTGGACCGGCGTCGCCTTCGCGATAGCGGCCGTCGCCCAGACGCTGGCACTCCTGCCCGCCGGCCGCTTCGTCGACGCCGTGGGCCGTCGCCCCGCGATCGTCGCGGCCTTCGCCGTGGGCGCGGTGGTGATGGTGGCCATCCCCTTCGTGACCGAACTCTGGATGCTCGTGCTGCTTCTGTGCGTCTACGGCGTCGCCGCCGCCTTCATGGGCACCGCGCCCGCCGCCGCCGTGGGCGATGCCGCGGGTGCCCGCGGCGGCCAGCCCGTCGCGGTGTTCGAGGCGTTCGGCGACGCGGGGGCCATCGCCGGCCCGCTCGTGGCGGGCCTGCTCGTCGACGCCTTCGGCTTCGAGGCGGCGTTCGGGTCGGCCGTGGTGCTGATGGCGGCGGCGTCGCTGTTCGCGCTCCGCATGCCGCGCGGGCGCGTCGCCACCGCCGCCTGAGCCGGCAGCGGGCCGCGAGCAGCGAGCCGCGGGCGGTCGCCGCGCGCCGCGCCCCGCCCCGCCCCGCCCGCGCGCCCCTCAGAGCGTGCTCATGCCCCCGTCGATGAAGTACGTGCTGCCGGTCGTGAACGCCGCCTCGTCAGACGCCAGGTACACCATCATCCCCGCGACGTCTTCCGGGGTGCCGGGCCGACCGAGCGGCACGCGTGAGACGATGCCCGCCCGCTGCTCCTCATTGTCGGAGATGGCCGTGACGAGGGGCGTCGTGGTGAACCCCGGAACCACGCTGTTCACACGGATGCCCGCCTTGGCATAATCGGCCGCCACCGTGCGCACGAGCCCGAACCCACCGGCCTTCGTGGCCGAGTAGGCGGTGAACCCGCCGCCCTCTCCGGTCAGTCCGGTCGGGCTCCCCGTGACCAGGATCGCCCCGCCGGTCGCGAGCATTCCCCGAACCGCATACTTCATCGTGAGGAAGGTTCCAGTGAAGTTGATGTCGACGGTGCGCTGCCAGACGGCGAGGTCGAGGTCGGCGATGGCGGCGTCGTGCCCGAACAACTGCACGCCGGCGTTGGCGACGACGGCATCGAGCCTCCCGTGCCGGGCGAGCACCGCGTCGAAGGCGTCGGAGACCGACACTTCGTCGGTGATGTCGGCGACCAGCGGATGCACGTGCTCCGTCGATGAGAACCCCTCCGCCAGCCGGTCGGCGTCGCGGTCGAGGCCGTGCACCTCGGCGCCCTCCTCGGCGAAGCGCAGCGCGGTCGCCAGCCCGATCCCCGAGGCGGCACCCGTGACGACGGCGACCTTCCCCGCAAGCCGGCCTCCCACGAGCTCCCCGCTCACGAAGTCGCCCCCGAACCCCGACCGTAGAACTTCTGCGAGTCGTCGAGGTGCCGCTGCATGGCCTCCCGGCTCGCTGCCGCGTCGCGGGCTCGCACGGCGTTCAGCACGGCCTCGTGCTCCTCGAGGGCGACGGCGAGCCGGCCCTCCACGGTGAAGCTGTTCGCACGGATGGTGCGCATCGTCGCGTTGATCGACTCGACCAGGGTGAGGTAGAGCGCGTTGTGGGTGGCGACCGCGAGCAGCCGGTGGAACTCGGCGTCGTGCCGTGCCGCCGTCTCGGGGTCGGCGGCCGCCGACATGAGCTCGTGCTCGCGCTCGATGGCCGCGAGGTCGTCGGCGGTGGCGCGCTCGCACGCGATCTCCACCAGCCTGGTCTCGAGCGTCTCGCGCACCTCGGCGATGTGCACCGGCTTGATGATCTCCTGCGACTGCGCCCCGCGCAGGTACAGCTCGAGCGCCTCGGTGACCCTGCTCGACGAGACGGTGGCGATCTGCACGCCCTTGCCCGTGGTGATCTCGAGCACGCCCTTGGCGTGGAGCCCACGAACCGCCTCGCGGATGACCGTGCGCGACACCCCGAACTGGTCGCTCATGTCGCGTTCGCTCGGAAGCCGCTCACCGGGCCGGAAGCGACCCGCGGCGATCGCCTCGAGCAACTCCTCGGTGACGCGCACCGCGAGCGACGGCTGCCGCATCAGGGGCACGAACTCTGCCATCTGTCCACCTTCCTCGGGTCTCATCATCATCGATGATCTCGCTCGAACACTACCATGCACTTGGTATACCAAATGCCGCAACAGGTCAGCGGATGCGCGCATCCCAGCTATGGCTTGCTTAAATTGCTCCAACCTGGCTAAGTTCTCTCGTACCAGCGACGAGATGGTTCGTCGCATCCCCGAGTCAAGGAGGCCTCGTGACACGATTCCGCACTGCGATGGCAGGGGTAGCAGCCCTCGCCCTCGTCACCACTCTCAGCGCCTGCGGCACCACCACCGGCGGAGGCGGCACCAGCACCGGCGCCGCCACCGAAGACATCAGCGTCGAGGTCGGCGCCGACCTCAGCGGCAAGCGCATCTGCTTCGGCTTCTCCGGCAGCGAGACCGAGTTCTGGGCGGCGGGCATCAAGTCGATCAGCGACTCGCTGAAGGCCGCCAACGCCACCGTCATCGAGCACAACTCGAACGAAGACCCCAACCGTCAGCTCGAGCAGGTGCGCGACTGCATCACGCAGGGCGTCGACGGCATCGTCGTGATCCCCGAGGACGGCTCGAGCGCGAACACGATCATCAAGGAGGCGAACGACGCCGACATCCCGATCGGCATCTTCAACCGGCCGCCGGCCACCGAGGACGGTGCAGCGATCGTCGCGGTCGCCGACAACCGCGACGTCGCCGCCCAGACCACGCAGTACCTCGCCGACGAGGCGGCGAAGCTCGGCCGCAAGGTGCAGCCGCTCATCATGGTGGGCAACCTCAGCGACCAGAACGCCGTCGAGCGCCGCAACGGCTTCTACGAGGTGATCGACGCGAACCCCGACCTGTTCCTCACCCCCATCGAGGTGCAGACCAACTGGGATGCAGCGACCGGCCAGGCGAACCTGCAGGCCGCCGTCCAGGCCAACCCCGACATCGACGTGCTGTTCACCTCGAGCGACTTCCTGTTCCCGCAGATCCAGGCGGTGCTGGAGCCCCTCGGCAAGTGGAAGCCGGTCGGTGAGGAAGGGCACGTGCTGATGGGCGGCCTCGACGGAGACAACCGCGCCTGCGGCCTCATCCGCGACGGCTACGTCGACGCCACCGGTGTGCAAGACCTGTTCTACGAGGCCTCCTCCCTGCTCGAGGCCCTCGGCACCGCGATCGCCGACGGCGAGACCGACCCCGACGACACCATCGTCGACCCCGGCTTCGCGCTCACCTCGGCGAACTTCGACGAGCGCGAGAAGGACATGTGGGGCTGCGTCATCACGCCCCCGAGCAGCTGATCGGCCTCACCGCCACCCCGCCGGCGCCCGGATGCTCTGCACCGGGCGCCGGCGCCCCCCTCGTTCCCTCCGGAAGGAATCCGTCGTGACCGCTGCACCACCCGTCGAGAGCGCCCCCGCCGCGCCACCGCCGCCCGGCGCCGCCGCCCGGGCGAGGCGCGGGGCCGTGCTCCGCCGTCTCTTCGCCGGCGAAGGCTTCGTCGCCATCCTCATCGTCGTCTACATCGTCGCCATGGCACCCTTCGCCCAGGGCCTCCTCTCGGAGCGCAACGCCCTCAACGTGCTGTCGAACTTCTGGCCGCTGGCCATCATCGTCATCGGGCAGACCTTCGTGCTCGTGCTCGCCGGCATCGACCTGGCCCAGTCGGCCATCATCAACCTCACCAACACCGTCGGCGCCCTGCTCGTGACGCAGGCGCTGGAACCCTCGCTCTTCGACAAGTCGGCCCTCTGGGGCTCCGTGGTGGGGCCGGATGGCGGACCACTCGGCGGGGGCGGTGGCATCGCGCTCGCCGTCGTGCTCATGGTCGTCATCGGCGCGGTGCTCGGCACCGTGAACGGCCTGCTCATCGCGCGGCTCAAGATGCCGCCGTTCATGGTGACGCTCGGCACCATGCTGCTGTTCAGCGCCGTCGCCGTGTGGCTCACCCGCAGCGAGAACGTGCCCAACCTGCCGGAGGAGTACATCGCGATCGGCCAGGGCCGCATCTGGGGCGCCCTCACCGTTCCGGCGATCATCGCCGTGGTGCTCGGCGTCGCCGCCCACTTCGTGCTGAGCAAGACGCCGTTCGGCGCCTGGCTCTACGCCGCGGGCACCAGCCGCGACACCGCCATCATCTCGGGCGTGCCCTACCGCCGGGTCGTCGTGCTCGCCTACGCGCTTTCCGGTGTGTTCGCCACGATCGGCGGCGTGCTCTACTCCACCAGGCTCGAGGCCGGCCGGCCCACGCTCGCCGACGACCTCCTGCTCGACGTCATCGGCGCGGCGGTCATCGGCGGTGTCTCGCTGTTCGGCGGCAAGGGCTCCGTGCTCGGCGCCGCCCTCGGGGCCCTGTTCTTCGTCGTGCTGTCGAACAGCCTCAATCTGCTCAACCTGCCGTTCACCGTCGTCTTCATCGTCAAGGGCCTCGTCATCGTGGCGGCGGCGCTGCTCGACGTGGTGCGCAACCGCATCCTGGGAGGCACACGATGACCGAACCGCGCCTGCGCATCGACGACGTCTCGCACAGCTTCTACGGCGTCACCGTCAACAAGCACCTGAGCCTCGAGCTCGGCGCCGGCGAGGTGCTCGGCCTCGTGGGCGAGAACGGCGCGGGCAAGAGCACCCTCATGAACATCGTCGGGGGTGTGCTGCAGCCCGACTCCGGCTCGCTCTGGGTCGACGGCGAACGCTACGAACCGCGCAGCCCGGCCGAGGCCCGCAAGGTGGGCATCGCCCACGTGCACCAGGAGCTCAACCTGTTCGCGCCGCTCACGGTCGCCGACAACATGTTCCTCACCGGCTACCCGCGCCGGCTCGGCGTCTTCACCGACAAGCGCGCCGCCCGGGCCAGGGCGCGGGAGGCGCTCGCCCTGATGGACCTGCCGTTCTCGCCGTCGGCCCTCGTCGAAGACCTGAGCCCCGGCCAGCGGCAGATGCTCGAGATCGCCAAGGCGGCGGTCGGCGACCCGAAGCTCGTCATCCTCGACGAGCCCACCACCTCGCTCACCTCGCGCGAGACCGCGCGGCTGTTCGAGCTGATCGGGCAGCTCACCGAGCGCGGCACCTCGATCATCTACGTCTCCCACATCCTCGAAGACATCAAGCGGCTCTCCGATCGCATCGCGATCATGCGCGACGGAGCCCTCGTCGACGTGCGGCCCGAGGCCGAACTGCCGGTGAGCGAGGTGATCACCCTGATGGTCGGCCGCAGCCTCGACAACCGCTTCCCCTCCCGCGAGGGGCACGCCGAGCGCACGCCCGTGCTCGAGGTCTCCGACCTCTCGGCGAAGGGCGTCGTCGACGGCATCGACCTCACCGTGCACTCCGGCGAGGTCGTGGGCCTGTTCGGCCTCATGGGCGCCGGCCGCACCGAGCTGGCCAGGATGGTCTACGGGCTCGACCCGGTCGACCGCGGCACGGTCACCATCGACGGAACCGACCTCTCGCAGCGCTCCACCCGGTCGCGCATCGCACGCGGGCTCTCCTTCGTCACCGAAGACCGCCGCGGCGAAGGGCTCCTCATGGACTTCTCCGTCATCACGAACGCCGCACTTCCCTCGCTGAAGCGCTGGGCGGGCGGGGTGCTCGGCCCCATCAGGCGCCGTGCGGTGGCCCGCGATGTCGCCGAGGTGACCAGCGGACTGCGGCTGAAGTCGGCCGACCTCGACCGTTCGCCGGTGCGCTCGCTCTCGGGCGGCAACCAGCAGAAGGTCGTGCTGGCCAAGTGGCTGCTCACGAAGCCGCGCGTGTTCATCCTCGACGAACCCACCCGTGGGGTCGACGTGGGGGCGCAGTACGAGGTGTACCGCACCACGCTGGAGCTCGCCGACCAGGGCACCGCGGTGCTCGTCATCTCGTCGGAGCTGCCGGAGCTGATCGGCATCTGCGACCGCATCCTGGTGATGCGGATGGGGCGGCTGGTCGGCGAGTTCGACCGCTCGCAGTTCGACGCCCGCCGCATCCTCGGCGCCGCCTTCGGCGAGTCGGGCACGGCGGCTGCCACCGACGGGCCGGCCGCCGCCCCCACCCCCGTTCCCTCTGACCAGGAAGCAGCACGCTGATGTCGAAGCTCCGCCAACTCGCCCTCGGCAACGTGCCGATCATCCTGCTCGTCGTCGTGTTCGTCATCTTCTCGCTGCTCGACCCGCGCTTCTTCGACCTGCAGACGCTCGGCAACATCGCCCGCAGCACGGCCTACATCGGCATCGTGGCGGTGGGCATGACGCTCGTGCTCATGACGGCGGGCATCGACCTCTCCGTGGGTTCGATGCTCTACCTGGTCGCCGTCGTCGTCGGTCAGATCATCAACACCGCGGCCATCCCGGTGTTCGTGGTGCCGCTGCTCGCCATCGGTGTCGGCCTCGTGCTCGGCGCGGTGAACGGCTTCGCCATCTCCTTCCTCCGCGTCATCCCGTTCATCGTCACCCTCGCGATGCTCACGGTCTTCCGCGGCATCGGGCTCGGGCTCTCCGACTCGCGCGAAGTCAACTACCCCGACGTCATCGGGGCGCTCGGCTCGCAGCCGATCCTCGGCATCCCGCTGCCGGTGTGGATCTTCGCGATCGTCGTGCTCGTGGCCCACATCGTGGTGACCCGCACGCCGTTCGGGCGGCAGCTGCTCGCGACGGGCGAAGACCGCGCGGCGGCCGAGCGTGCGGGCATCCCGGTGCGGCGCATCCTGTTCACCGTCTACGTCATCGCGGGCGGGCTCACCGGTCTCGCCAGCTTCGTGGCCATGACGCAGTTGCGCACGGCCGCTCCCGGCTTCGGGTCGGGCGACGAGTTCGACGCCATCGCGGCGGCGGTGCTGGGTGGCACGAGTCTCTTCGGTGGTCGGGGCTCGGTGTTCCCGGGCACGGTGGTGGGCGCGCTGCTCATCCAGCTCATCCAGACGGGGCTGCAGTTCCTGCAGGTCGACCTCTACGTCACGCCGATGATCCAGGCGGGCATCATCCTGCTCGCCGTGTTCGTCGACGCACTGCGCACGGGCCGGCTCGAGAAGCTCACGCGGCGCGTGGTGATGTCGGAGCGCACCGAGGAGCTGACACCGTGAGCGCGGGTGCCCCGGGCGGCAAGAGCGGCGTGGGCGACGCGCGGCTCGACCCACCAGCCGACGGGCTCGTCGTGGCCTTCTACGGCGACGACTTCACCGGGTCGACCGACGTCATGGAGACGCTCGAAGACGCGGGGCTCCCCACCCTGCTCTTCCTGGAGGCGCCGACCGTGGAGCAGCTGGCCGCGCATCCGGAGATCAGGGCCGTCGGCGTGGCCGGCGTGAGCCGCACCATGAGCCCGGCGCAGATGGACGACGAGCTGCCCCAGGCGTTCCGCGCCCTGCACGCCCTCGGTGCACCGATCGTGCACTACAAGATCTGCTCGACCTTCGACTCCTCGCCCACGGTCGGCAGCATCGGGCGCGCGACCGAGCTCCTGCGCGCCGAGGTGGGCGACGGGCCCACGCCGCTCGTCGTCGGCGTGCCGCAGCTCGGCCGCTACACCGCTTTCGGCACCCTCTTCGCCCGCTACGGCAGCGAGGTGTACCGGCTCGACCGGCATCCGACGATGACCGTGCATCCGATGACCCCGATGCACGAGGCCGATCTGCGCGAGCACCTGCGCGCCCAGACGGCGCTGCCGTCGGCGCTCGTCGATCTGCGCGAGCTCGACGGAGACGACGCGGTCGTCGCGAGTGCCGTCGACGGCCGGCTCGCGGCGAGCGGCGGGGTGGTGCTGCTCGACGTCGACGACCTCGGTTCGCAACGCCAGGTCGGCCGGGCACTGCACCGGATGCTCGAGACCGCCCGCGAGAACGGCACCGCGGTCGGGGTGGTCGGCTCGTCGGGCGTCGAGTACGCGCTCGGCGCGGCGTGGGGGAGGAGCGGCTCCGCCGAGACCCTCCCCGTGCGGGAACCGACGAAGACGCTGACCGTCGTCGGGTCGCTCGCCCCCGCGACCCGGGCGCAGGTCGAGGTGGCGCTCGCGGCGGGCTTCGCCCTCGTCGAGGTCGACGACCACGCCCTCGTCGACCCCGAGCGCGGCCCCGCGGCGCGCGCCGACGCGGTCGCCCGCGCGGTCGCCGCCCTCGGCCGGCACGACCGCGTGCTCGTGCGCACCCCGGTGCCCGGAGCGGCTGCGCCCACGGGTGCCCCGACGCCCACCCCCGTCGACGGCACCGCCCTCGCCGCCGCCCTCGGCGCGGTCACCGCCGAGGTGGTGCGCCTCACCGCCGTGCCGCGGCTCGTGGTCGCCGGCGGCGACACCTCCGGCTACGTCGCGAAGGCGCTCGGCATCGAGGCGCTGCGACTCGTGCGCCGGCTCGCACCGGGCGCGCCGCTGTGCCGTGCCGTCAGCTCCGACCCCCGGCTCAACGACCTCGAACTGTGCCTCAAGGCGGGCCAGATCGGAGACCCCGACTACCTCGTCCTGCTCGCCGAGCTGGGCTCAACCCCTCAGGAAGGAACCTCATGACCACGATCGCCCTCATCGGAGCCGGCGGCAAGATGGGCTCGCGCCTCACCGACAACCTGCTGAAGACCGACTACGAGCTGCTCTTCGTCGAGCCGAGCGAAGCCGGCATCGCCCGTCTCGCCGAGCGCGGCGGCACCCCCACGAGCCTCGAGTCGGCGGTGGGCGCTGCCGACGTCGTCATCCTCGCCGTTCCCGACAACCGCATCGGTGTCGTCGCCGAGCAGGCCGTGCCGCTCATGAAGTCGGGCTCCACCCTCATCGTGCTCGACGCCGCCGCCCCCTACGCCGGGCACCTGCCCGAGCGCGACGACGTGAGCTTCGTCGCCTGCCACCCCTGCCACCCCTCGGTGTTCAACAACGACGAGACCGAGGCGGCCGCGCAGACCGACTACTTCGGCGGCGTCGCCGCGCGCCAAGACGTGGTGATCGCCCTCATCTCAGGGACCGACGCCGACTACGAGCGCGCCGAGCAGGTGGTGCGCGCGTTCTTCGCGCCCGTACTCACCGCCCACCGCATCACCGTCGAGAACATGGTGCTGCTCGAGCCGGTGCTCGCCGAGACCACCGCCGCCACCTGCGTCGTCATCATCAAGGAGGCGATGGACGAGGCCGTGCGCCGCGGCGTGCCGCCGGAGGCCGCCCGCGCCTTCATCCTGGGACACGTGAACGTCGAGCTCGCCATCGTGTTCGGCGAGATCGGCTCACCGTTCTCCGACGGGGCGCTCAAGGCGATCGAGACCGCGAAGGACATCCTGTTCAAAGAGGACTGGAAGCGCGTCTTCGACGACGAGGTCATCGCGGCCAGCGTCGACGAGATCGTCAACCACTAGGCACGAGCGCGAGGATCGGGAACACGATGACGGATGCTGCACACCACGTAGGCGCGTGGAGCTTCACGCTCTCCGCCGCCGGAGACGTGGAGCACCTCGCCTTCGACGGCGCGGAGGTGCTGCGCGGTCTCCAGTTCGTGGTGCGCGACGACGCGTGGGGCACCATCGCGGGCGATCGGGGGGTCGCGGAGGCGACCCGCGCATCCGCCGATGCCGGTGCCGGTTCTCGGTTCGACGCCACGGGCTCCTACCGGTTCCCCGACGGCCGCGCCGAATCCATCGCCAGTCTCACCGTCACGCCGACCGAACTCCGCTACGAGGCGGAGGTGCGGGTGTCGGGAACCGTGCTCACGAACCGCATCGGATTCGTGGCCCTGCATCCCCTCACCCTCGCGGGCGGCCCGGTCGAGGTGCGTCACGGCGACGGAACGACGGAAGCCTCCGTCTTCCCGACCCTGGTGTCTCCGCACCAGCCGTTCCTCGACCTGGCCGGCCTCGCGCATCCGCTTCCCGGCCTCGCCGAGGCTGCCGTCGAGATCGTCTTCGAGGGCGAGGTGTTCGAGACCGAAGACCAGCGCAACTGGTCCGACGCGTCGTTCAAGACCTACAGCCGCCCCCTAGCCCTCCCCTACCCCTACGAACTCACCGACGGCGTCATCGTGCGGCAGGCCGTGACCGTGAGCGTCGCCTCGGCCCCTGGCATCTCGGGCGAGCAGCCGACGGATGCGCGCGGTGCGTCAGGCGCGGGCGGCACGACGACTGCGGGCACCGATCCCACCGCGGTCGTCGTGCCGTGGGAGGGCCTGGCCGCGCGGCCGCGCCTCGGGGTGCAGCTCGGCCCTGACGATCTCGAGCTGCAGGCGGATCAGCGCGTTCGGCTCGTCGAGGCACTTTCCGTCGATCAGGTGAGGGTCGACGTGGTCGCCGACGGGGAGAGGCTGCGCGGGGAGGAGGCGCTCGCCGCCGCAGCCGGGCTGCCGGTGGAGCTCGCCGTGCACCTGGGCCACGAACCGCAGCAGGCGCTGGGTGTGCTCGGGGAGCTTCTGCGCGCGCGGCGCGGTCGGCTCGCGGCGGTGCTGGTGTTCGACACGGCGCTGCCTGCTACCCGGCCGGAAGCCCCGGCGCTGCTCCGCGCGGCGTTCGGGGAGCTGCTCGAGGGCGTGCCGCTGTCGGTGGGATCGGACGACAACCTCGCCGAGCTCTCCCGCACGGCCCCCGAGGTGCCCGACGGTTCCGGACTGAGCTTCGCCCTCAACCCGCAAGTGCACGACCGGCGCGACCGCGCCGTGATCGAGACGGTCGAGGCGCTGCCCGCCATGATCGACACGGCGCGATCGCTCGCTCCCTCGGGCACATCGATCGGCATCGGCGCGCTCACCCTGCGCCCGCGGCGCGTCATCTACCGCCCCGGCCCCATCGCCCGCCTCGGCCGTGACGCCGACTCCGTCGACCCCCGCCAGCACGACGACTTCGCCGCCGCCTGGCTCACCGCCACCCTCGCCACCCTCATCGCCACAGGCGTCGACACCATCACCGCGTTTGAACTCTCCGGACCACGCGGAGTGCTCCGGCCCGGTGAGCTCCTGCGCCACACCGCGCCTGCGCCTGCGCCCGCGCTCTCGTCCGCGGGCGCGGCGCTCGCCGCGGTCGCCGGGGCGCAGCGCGTCGGTGCCCCGATCGTCGACCTCGCCGCAGACGTCGCCGCCCTCCCGCTCGAGACCGACAGCGCGCGAGCCGTGCTCGTCGCCAACCTCGCGCCTCGCGACCGCACGATCGTCGTGGCCGGTGTCGCGCATCCGTTCTCCCCGTACCAGACCAGACTCCTCCCGGAAGGCCCCTCGACGTGACAGACCGCATCCGTGCCCGCTACCTCATCGAGACCCCGCGGGGCCTCGACGCCGCTGCCGAGGCGATGGCGGGGGAGCAGTCGACCGGCACCTTCATCGCCCTCCCCGGCGAGACGCCCGAACTGCACCGCAAGCACGCCGCGCGTGTCGAGGAGATCGTGCCGCTCGGCGAGGTCGAGCACCCCTCGCTCGCGGGCGCGACGGGCCCCGGACCGCACGTGCGCGGCGAGGTCGTACTCTCCTTCCCACCCGACAACATCGGCACCGAGCTGCCGAACCTGCTCGCCACCGTCGCCGGCAACCTGTTCGAGCTGCAGCAGCTGTCGGGCATCAGGCTGATCGACCTCGAGCTGCCGCCGGCGTTCGGGGAAGCGCATCCTGGCCCGCAATTCGCGCTCGAGGGAACGCGCGAGCTCGCCGGGGTGCCCACCGGCCCCATCATCGGCACCATCGTGAAGCCGAGCGTCGGACTCACCCCCGAGCAGACCGGCGAGCTCGCCGAGCAGCTCGCCCTCGCCGGACTCGACTTCATCAAAGACGACGAGCTCATGGCCGACTCGCCGCACTCCCCGTTCGAGGAGCGTCTCGACGCGGTGCTGCGCGGCCTCGACCGCGCGGCCGAGGTCACCGGGCGACGGCCTCTGTACGCGGCGAACGTCAGCGGCGAGATCGACGAGATGCGCCGCCGCACCGAGCTCGTGGCCGAACGCGGCGGCAACTGCGTGATGGTGAACGTGAACGCCGTGGGCATCGCGGGCCTCCGCGACGTGCGGATGCACAGCAGCCTGCCCATCCACGCGCACCGCGCCGGGTGGGGTGCGCTCACGCGCGACCCGTCGCTCGGCTACTCGTTCCGGGTGTGGCAGCAGCTGTGGCGGCTGGCCGGCGCCGACCACGTGCACGTCAACGGGCTGCGCAACAAGTTCTGGGAGCCCGACGACTCCGTCATCGCCTCGGCCCGCTCGGTGCTCGAGCCCATGAACGGTGGGCCCGCCGCCGTTCCCGTGTTCTCCTCCGCCCAGTCGGCCGACCAGGCAGCCGACACCTACGCCGCCCTCGGCTCGGCCGACCTGCTGTACGTGTGCGGCGGGGGCATCATGGCCCACCCCGACGGGGTCGCGGCGGGTGTCACGAGCATCAGGCAGGCCTGGGATGCCGCCCTCGCCGGCCGCACGTTGGCCGACTACGCCGAGACGCATCCTGAGCTGGCCGCGGCGCTCGCCACTTTCGGAGACCGGCGGGCCTGATGATCGGCCTGTCGAGCTACGCCTACCAGTGGCGCCTCGATGCGAGCGCCGACGACCGCTGGACGGTGGAGCGGGTGATCGAGGATGCGGCACGCCTCGAAGTGGGTCTCGTGCAGCTGTGCGACCTGCCGGAGCTGGACCGGCTGGCCGCGGAGGGTCTGTCGCGCATCCGTCTCGCGCAGCGGGAGCGGCTGCCGCAGCTGCGGCGCCTGGGCGACGAGCTCGGCGTGAGCTTCGAGGTGGGCACGAAGGGCATCGCGCCCGAGCACCTGCTCGCCTACCTCGACATCGCTTTCGAGCTCGGCAGCCCGCTGGTGCGGTCGATGCTCGTCACGCCCGCGCACCGGCCCACGCCTGCCGAGGCCGAGGCCGCCCTCCGCTCCGTGCTGCCCGCCTACGAGGCGGCCGGCGTGACGCTCGCCCTCGAGACCTACGAGCAGGTGGCCACCGCCGACCTCGTCGACCTCGTCGCGACGATCGACTCGCCGGGCCTCGGCATCTGCCTCGACCCGGGCAACGTCGTCGCGCGGCTCGAGCACCCGGCCGACGTGGTGGCGATGACCGTGCCGTGGGTGCGCAACCTCCACGTGAAGGACTTCGCGTTCACCCGCAGCCCCGACATGGTCGGCTTCCGCTTCGCGGGCGTGCCGCTCGGCGAGGGTCTGCTCGACTACGACGGCCTCGTCGCCGCCGTGGATCCCTCCCGGCGCGGCATCAGCCGCATCATCGAGCAGTGGGTGCCCTGGCAGGGCGACTCCGCCCGCACCATCACCCTCGAGACCCGCTGGGCCGAACACGCCCTCCACTGGCTCCGGGCCGCGGACGCGCGGGCTGCCGCCGCGGGCGGTGGCGTGAGCGGCTGAACGGTATGAGAATCGCGCCGCCGAGCTCCCCCGGGGCTTGAGCGCGCGATTCTCCTTCCGTTCGTGCGGCGAATCCGTGGCAGTGCCCACTGCCGCAGCCGCGCCCACCGCCCACCGCACCGCCCCGGGGTGCCGCCGCGGGCGCGCCCGCCGGCCCGCCCCGGGGTGCCGCCGCTGGCGCACCCACCGCCCCCGCCCGGGCGTGAGCGGCTGAACGGTATGAGAATCGTGCCGCCGAGCTCCCCCGGGGCTCGACTGCACGATTCTCATACCGTTCGCGCGGCGAAGCCGCCGGGCTAGGCGCCGAGGAAGGCGCGGTACTCGGCGGCGTAGGCGAGGAGCCCCTCGGAGAGGGAGGCGAAGGCCGACTCGACGCCGAGTTGCTCGCGCACCGGCCGCATTTCGAGCACGCCGCGGTAGCGGCTCTCGACGCCGGTGGGGTCGAGGTCGTCGTCGGTGATGTCGAGCCGCGCATCCGGGAAGGTGCCGCGCACGACCTCGGCGAACTCGAGGGGCGACAAGAGGGGGCGGCCCGTGCCGGCGTTGAAGACGCGGTCGCACGACTCGTCGCAGTCGACGAGGGCCGCGAAGATCGCGGCGACGTCGTGCACGGGGGTGAAGTCGCGGAGCGGTCCGCGGCTCGCCACCGACACCGGCCGACCCTCGACGATGCCCTCCACCACGGGCTTCACCCCCACCGGCCACTGCATGCCGAAGCCGTACACCGCGCTCGGCCGGGCGATGCGCACGTCGAGCGGGAACGCATCCGCGTACCCCAGCGCGATGATCTCCGACACCGCCTTCGACACCCCGTAGAAGCCGCCGGCCGGCCCCTCCCGGTTCGTGACGAGCGGATGCGCGGCATCGATCGGCTCGTACCTCACGGTCGGCAGCACCGACACCGACGACGCGAACACGAACCGCCCCACCTCGCGGATGCGGCACAGTTCGAGCAGCTCGAGCGTCGGGTCGACGTTCATCTCGAGCGCCTTCACCGGGTCGTTCTTCAGCGCCACCGGGTTCACGTACGCGTCGAGGTGCACCACGGCGTCGGGTCGCAGCCGGTCGAGCGCACGGCCCATCGCTTCGCTGTCATGCAGCTCGGCGCGGATGATCTCGGGCGGGTCGTCGCCGATCACCCGCAACGCCTCGGGCCGGTAGTCGTAGCGGCTCAGCACCGCCACATCGTGCCCGCGATCGCGCAGCGCCCGCACCGTGTAGGAGCCGATGAAGCCCGTCGCCCCCGTCACCACGATCATCCGTTGCTCCACTCCGATGCCCCTCGAAGTCTACCGAGCGCGCGCCTTCCGGCTCGGTGTCACGGGCGGTGCCGGGCAGTAGGGTCGGGCGCATGGATGCACGTGAGGCTGTGGAGGAGACGGCGTTCCTGCTCGAGCGCGAGCTGGCGCCGGGGTTCAAGGTGAAGGCGTTCCGCACGGCGGCCGGGGTGCTCGCCGAGTGGACGCCCGAGGAGATCGCCGAGCGCGCATCCGACGGGCGGTTGAAGGGCACGAAGGGGATCGGTGCGCGCACGCTCGAGATCGTGACGCAGGCGCTCGAGGGGCGGGTGCCCGACTACCTCGCAGACCTCCGGTCGAGGAGCGGCTACGAGCTCGACCCCGAGGCCGTGCGTCTCTTCGAGGCGTTGCGCGGCGACCTCCATGCGCACAGTGACTGGAGCGACGGAACGACCGACATCGCCACCATGGCGCGGGCGGCGCAGCGCCTCGGGCGGGAGTACCAGGCGCTCACCGACCACTCGCCGAGCCTCACCATCGCGAACGGGCTGTCGCCCGAGCGGCTGGAGGAGGAGCTCGACGTGGTGGATGCGCTGAACGCGGAGTTCGCCGAGGCCGGCGGCTCGGGCGGCTCGGGCGGCTCGACCTTCCGCATGCTCAGCGGCATCGAGGTCGACATCCTCGACGACGGATCGCTCGACCAGGAGACCTCCCTGCTCGAGTCGCTCGACGTCGTGGTGGCGAGCGTGCACTCGAAGCTGCGCGCCGATCGGGCCACGATGACGGAACGGATGCTCGCCGCCGTGCGCAACCCGAACACCGACGTTCTCGGGCACTGCACCGGCCGGCTGGTGCAGGGGTCGCGCGGCACCAGGCCGCCGTCGGAGTTCGACGCGCGGGCCGTGTTCTCGGCCTGCGCCGAGGAGGGGGTGGCGGTCGAGATCAACTCGCGGCCGGAGCGGCGGGACCCGCCTGAGGAGCTGATCGCGCTCGCCCTCGAGGCGGGGTGCCTGTTCTCGATCGACTCCGACGCGCACGCACCCGGGCACCTGTCGTTCCTCGACCACGGTGCGGCCCGGGCGGCTGCGGCCGGGGTTCCCGCCGAGCGGGTCGTCACCACCTGGGAGCTGCCGCGCCTGCTGGAGTGGACTGCGCGGCACCGCTGAGCCCTACCGCGTGGCCGCGCTGCCCGGCACGGCCCCGCGGCTCGGCGCTGCCGGTCGGCGTCGGTCCGGTCGGCGGCGGCCGTGGCCGGGTCTTGGTACGCTGGGGGCGACCCAGGGAACGGAGACCTTCATGGTGGCGGAAGTACTGCTCGGCGTCGTCGGCCTCATCACCGTCGTCGGAGGTGTGCTCGGCGTCATGGCCGTCATCGAGATGGCGAAGTCGCCCTACCGCAAGTAGCGCTCCCAGCCGATCCGGCGTTGTGGGTCCTGCGCGACCACCTGCCGACGATCGTCAGTCGTATCACGCTCGTGGTGGCCGCTCCGGCTAGCGGGCCCGCCCGATGACGACGGTGGCGTCGCGGTCGTCGTCGCGCACGATCTCGGTGACGAACCCGGATGCTGTCATCAGCTGCGCGGTCGACGGCGCCTGCCGCTCGCTCGATTCGGTCAGCAGGGTGCCGCCCGCGGCGAGCCACAGGGGCGCCTCGGCGATCACCCGGCGTTGCACGTCGAGCCCGTCGGCGCCGCCGTCGAGGGCGACGAGTCGCTCGTAGTCGCGTGCCTCGGGTGGCATGAGGGCGATCGCCTCCGTCGGCACGTACGGCGCGTTGGCTGCGATCACGTCGACCCGCCCGCGCAACCGCTCCGGCAGTGCGCCGTACAGGTCGCCCTCGAACACGTCCGATGCGTCGGCGAGGTTCTTGCGGGCATTCGCGACCGCCGCCGGATCGACATCGGCCGCCACCACCGCAAACCCACCCGCGCCCTCCACCACTGCCGCCACGGCCCCCGCCCCACAGCACAGCTCCAGCACGATGACACCCTCCGGTGAGGTGCGCACGCTGCCGTCGCGGTGCGCGCGAGCTCGGGCCGCCTCGGCGAGCGCGCGTTCGGCGAGCAGCTCGGTGCGCTTGCGCGGCACGAACACCCCCGGGTCGATCACGATGCGGCGCCCGCAGAACTCTACCCACCCGAGCAACGGCTCCAGCGGCTCTCCCGCAGCTCGCCGCGCCACGAGCCCTTCGAGCTCGCCCGCCGACGCCGCAGCCTCGACCAACAGCCGCGCCTCCTCCTCCGCGAACACGCACCCCGCCGCCCGCAGCACTCCCACTGCCCACACGCACAGTGCCGCCTCGTTCTCCACGAGGCGGCACTCTACTCCGATGCGCGAGCGGAGTAGGGCGTCAGGGGCGGATGTAGGCCGACAAGGCGTCGACCACTGACTGGGGCACGGTGTTCGGCCCACCGAGCACGACGATGCGCTTGGGTGCCAACCGGGTCAGCTCGGTGTGGACGGCCGGAGAGATTCCAGCCGGGTCGACCAGCACGACGGGGCCACTGCCGGCAATCGCTGTCGGGCCACCGGAGAGTGCGTCCGGGTAGACGGCTCCGGATGCCACGACCACCGTGTCGACGCCGGGGTCGAAACCCTGCGACACGAACACCGAGGTCTCATAGCGGTTGTTGCCTGCCAGGCGGAATGCGGCCGGCTGAATCTCCCGAAGCGTGGTGATGACCGCATCGTCGATGGTGCCTGCGCCGCCCAGCACGACGATGCGCTTCGGGCGGAGTCGCATGAGCTCCGCTTTGACCGACGGCGGGATCTCCCCTTTTCTCGTCAGGAGCACCGGGCCGCCGAGGTGTGCGGCTGATGCCGAGCCCGACAGTGCGTCGGGGAAGCTCTCCCCGGAGGCGACGTAGGCGACCGGGACGCTGTAGGTGGGAAGAGGGGAGTAGAAGGCCGCGGCCGACGCCGCCGCCGACACCTCGTACCGGTCAGCGCCACCGATCCGGCTGATGACCGGAGTGTAATCGGCGAGCTTCTCATAGACGGAGGAGCTCACGCTGTTCTCCCCGCCGAGCACGACGATTGCCTTGGGCTTCAGGCGGTCCAGCTCGGTCGACACCGACCCGGGCAGCTCTGACTTGCGCGTGAGGAGAACCGGACCCCCCAAGCCACCCGCGAGGGCCGACGCTGAAAGCGCGTCTGCGAAGACTTCTCCGGACACGACGTAGGCGACCTTCACCCCGGGGTTCGGAAAGGTGTTGGTCGAGGTGGCTGCCGAGACGTCGTAGCGGTCGGCACCCCCGATGCGGGTGACGCCGGGCGCGAAGGTGCCGGTTTCGGCGACCAGTCCGCTCGACGATGAGATGTCGGGGGCGGGCGCCTCGGTGGCCGACGCGAAGGTGGCGGGGAGAGGGGCGGCGAGGGCGCCGGCCAAGAGGGCGACGACTCCGAGACGGAGGGAACGAGAGGGGGTCATGCCGTCGACGCTAAGCGCCGGAAGGGCAGCTCCGAGATGAGTACTTCTTACTCAGCGCCAGGCAGCGACGCCTCGATCAGCGCGATGATCTCAGGGTCGTCGGGCTGCACGCTGGGGCGGAAGCGGTGCACGGTGCCGTCGGCCGTGACGAGGAACTTCTCGAAGTTCCAGGTGACCCGCCCGGCCTTGCCGGACGCATCCGGTGTCTTCTTCAGCTCCTGGTAGAGCGGGTGGGCGCTGCGCCCGTTGAGCTTGACCTTGTCGAACATGGGGAAGGTCACGCCCCAGGTCAGGGAGCAGTACTCCTTGATCTTCTCGGTGTCGCCGAGCTCCTGCAGGAACTGGTTGCTCGGGAAGCCGAGCACGGTGAACCCGCGGTCGCCGTAGGTCTTCTGCAGCTCCTCGAGCTTCTCGTACTGCGGCGCCAGGCCGCAGCGCGACGCCACGTTCACGATGAGCTTCACGGGGGCGTAGTCGGCGAGGGTCGCGGAGCCGCCGTCGATGGTGGTGAGGGAGATGTCGTCGATGCTCGAGGTCACGAGCGTCACTCTACGCCCGGCCCCCGGGCGTCTCGACACCCGTCTCCCAGGTGCGCGAAACACGGCGGCCGTAGCATGACCCCCACATGCAGCTCTTCGTCGACATCGTCCTCATCCTCATCGCGGTTCTGGCCGTGCTCGGAGGATGGCGTCGCGGCGCCCTCGTGACCGCCGCGTCGCTGCTCGGCCTCGTCGGCGGCGCCCTGCTCGCGACGGCGGTGGCGCCCGGGCTCGTCGACTGGTTGGCGGGTCTCGGCTGGAACTCCCCGGTGCAGCGCGCCGTCGCCACCGGCGCCGTGCTGGTGCTCAGCATCGGCCTCGCCGTCACCGCGCTCACCATCCTCGCCCAGCTGCTCAGGCGGGTGATCGGGGCCGTGCGCATCGGCCGCGGACTCGACGCCCTCGGCGGCTCCGTGCTCGGCCTCCTCACCTGGGCCGTCGTGGTGTGGCTGCTCGCGGGCTTCCTGCAGACCACCGGAATCCCCGCAGTCACCCAGGTCGTCAGCTCCTCGCGTGTGGTCGCGGCGCTCGACGCCGTGGCGCCCGTGCCCTCGTCGACGGCCCTCGGCACCCTGAACTCCGCGCTCGACGACTCCGGCTTCCCGCAGGTGTTCGCGTTCGGACCGGAGACCATCCAAGACGCCCCGGCGCCCGACCCGTCGATCCCGCAGGCGGTCAACGACGCCGCGGGCGGTGTGGTGCGCATCCTCTCCTCCGCCCCGAGCTGCGGCTCCGACGCGGAGGGCAGCGGATGGGTCGTGGCGGGCGACCGGGTGATGACGAACGCGCACGTGGTGGCGGGCTCGGAGAAGACCTGGGTGCAGCTCGGCGGCACCGGGGAGCTACTGGCGGCCGAGCTCGTCGTGTTCGACCCCGATCGCGACCTCGCCGTGCTCGCGGTGCCCGGTCTCGGCGTCGACCCGCTCCCGCTCGGGTCGGAGCTCGCCGCCGGCGACTCCGCCGTGGTGGCGGGCTACCCCGAGAACGGCCCGTACGACACCGAGTCGGCGCGCGTGCGCGAGGTGATCGAGGCGGTCGGGCGCGACATCTACGAACAGGATGCGGTGACCCGCGAGATCTACTCGCTCCGCTCCCTGGTGCGGCCGGGCAACTCCGGCGGTCCGCTGTTCGCGGCCGACGGCACCGTCGTGGGTGTGGTGTTCGCCCGGTCGACGCTCGACTCCGAGACGGGTTATGCGATGACGCTCGACGAGATCGCCCCGGTGCTGGCTGCCGTCTCGTCGACCGAGCCCGTCGCATCCGGAGCCTGCACCGGCTGAGCCGCGTGCGCGCCGCTCCGCGCTCGAGCCGCGCCCTCCGCGCCCGAGCCGCGCTCACCCGCAGGTGGCGCAGGGGCGACGGATGCGCGCCACAGCACCGATCCACGCCCCGCCGAGTGGCGCAACCGGGAGTTCGCGGCAGGGAAACACGGGTGCAACGGCCGGCGGCGAGACTTGCAGCGCCCCGCACCCCACTGCACCACCGACAGATGGAGATCCCATGCGCCGCACCACCTCCCGCCCGAGCAGCCGCCCGTCCCGTTCCTCCCGTTCGCGAGCGGCCGTGTCGATCGGAGCGCTCGCCGCCTCGGCACTGCTGCTGAGCGCCTGCAGCTCGGGCTCTTCGGCCACGGAGGAGAGCGCCGACGCCGCCGGTCTCACCGTGGGAAGCGTCGACCTGGCGGCGGCCGGCTGCCCCGCGACCGTGGTCATCCAGACCGGCTGGAACCCCGAGGCCGAGCACGGCCACCTCTACCAGTTGCTCGGTGACGAGCCCGCGATCGACGCCTCGAAGAAGGTCGTCTCCGGGCCCCTCATGGCGAGCGGCGAGTACACCGGTGTCGACGTCGAGATCAGGGCCGGCGGCCCGGCGACCGGCTACCAGACGGTGACCAGCCTCATGTACACCGACCCCGACATCCTGCTCGGATACGTCTCGACCGACGAGTCGATCGCCCAGTCGGACGAGATGCCCACCACCGCGGTGTTCGCCTCGCACGACATCAGCCCGTTGATGATCATGTGGGACCCGGCGACGTATCCTGAGGTGAAGGGGGTGAGCGATCTCGTCGACGCCGGCGCGATCATCCGCTACTTCGGTGGCTCGGCCTACATGGAGTACCTGACCTCGGCGGGCATCATCCCCGAGTCGCAGCTCGACGCCTCCTACGACGGCACCCCCGCGTCGTTCGTCGCCTCGGGAGGCGCCGACGCCCAGCAGGGGTACGCCTCGGCCGAGCCCTATGTGTACGAGAATGAAGTGGAGAGCTGGATGAAGCCCGTCGCCTACCAGCTCATCGACGACCTCGGCTTCCGCCCCTACCAAGACCCCGTGGTGGTGCGCTCGGCCGATGTGGAGACCTCGGCGTCGTGCCTCGAGGCGCTGGTGCCGGTGCTGCAGCAGGCCGAGGTCGACTACTTCGCCGACCCGGATGCGACGAACGCGCTGATCCTGGATCTGGTCGAGCAGTACGACACGGGCTGGGTCTACACCCAGGGGGTGGCCGACTACTCGGTCGAGACCATGCTCGCCGAGGGCATCTCGGGCAATGGCGAGAACGCGACTCTGGGCGATTTCGACGAGGCGCGCGTGCAAGACCTGATGGACAAGATGATCCCCGTCTGGGAGGCGCAGGGCGTCACTGTGGCCGAGGGGCTCACTCCCGGCGACCTGGTGACGAACGAGTTCATCGACGAGTCGATCGGCATGGCGGAGTGAGTTCGTGAGTCGTCACCCGCGGTCGGATGCGGCCGGCTCGGAGCGTTCTGCGCCCGAGCCGGCCGCTCCGGCGTCTGCGGGCGGCGGGCTGGGTGGCGGGTTGGGTGGCGTTCCCGGTGGCGGGTCGGGCGGCGGGTCGGGCGGCGGGTCGGGCGGCGTGCCCGGTGGCGGGTCGGGCGGCGTGCCCGGTGGCGGGTCGGGCGGCACCGGGGGTGACCGGCCCGAGACCGGAGGCCGCTCCCGCGGCACCTGGGGCATCGGCGGCCAGGCGGTGCTCGTGTGCGCCTTCATCGCCTGCGTGCAGATGACCTGGGGCGTCATCGTCCCCGCGCTCCCCGTGCTGGTCGACCACTTCGGACTCGCCACGGGCAGCATCGGGGTGCTCATCGCCGCGTTCGCCAGCGGTCGGGTGATCGCGAACGTGCCGGCCGGGCTGGCGCTCCGCCGCATCCCTCCCCGACCTTTCCTGCAGGTGGTGTGCGTGCTGCTCATCGCGGTCACGGCGGTGACGGGGTTGCTGCCGAACGAGCCGGCGCTGCTCGCCGCGCGGCTGGTCGCGGGCGTGCTGGGCGGGGCTGCGGTGACGATCGGCTTCGCGGTGATCGTGGCGGGTGCGCCGCCGGAGCGCCGGGGCCGCACCATGGCGATGGCCACCGTCGTGCAGATGAGCGGCGGGGCCGTCGGTGCGCTGATCGGCGGCGCCGCGGTGAGCGCATGGGGCGTGCAGTGGGCGTTCGCGGTGGCGGTCGTGCCGCTCGTGGTGTGCCTCGTCGTCGATCTGGTGCGGCCGGCGAGCTGGTTCTGGTCGGCCTTCGCCGATCGCCCGGCACCGGATGCGCGGGCCCGGCAGAGCGCGCCGGTCGCGGCGGACGCGGATGCGGCGGCGGCAGCGCAGGCGGCGGCGGGTGTCGCGGGTGCGGCGGCGGATGCGCGGCGGCGCTCGGGTTCCCGCCTCCTGGTCGTGGGGCTGGTGGCGGTCGCCTTCGCCACCTTCTTCGCGCGTTTCGCGGGCGAGCAGGGCCTCATCCCGGTGCTCGCCTACGACATCGGCGGGCTCGACCCGTTCGGCCTCGGCATCGTCATGGCCGTCGGCACCGTGGTGAGCATCGGCGCGCTGCCGCTCGTGGGGCGCGTGGTCGACCGGGGAGCCCGGCTGACGGTGCTCGTGCCCGCCACCCTCGTCGCGGCGAGTGCCGTGATGCTGTTCCCCGCGATGACGGCGCCGCTCGCCTTCTCGGCGGTGCTCGTGCTCTACTACGTCGCCACCAGCGTGGCCGGCATCGTGCCGAACGTGGTGACGGGTGAGCGGTTCCCGCCCGCCACCGCGGGAACCATCATCGGCTTCACCCGCTCAGCGGGCGACATCGGTGCGGCGCTCGGGCCCATCCTCGTCTTCGCGGTTGCCGACCTCGCCGGGCCCCTGCCCGCGGTCGGTGCCATCGCCGCGACTCTGCTGCTCGCTCTGATCGTGCTCGTCGTGCCGCTCGTGCGCGGGGCGCGTGGGGCGCGCGGCGCGCACGAGGCGCGTGGGGAGCGCGAGGTGGACGGGGCACGCGGGCCGCGCCCGCCGCGCGCGGCTCAGAGATCGGCGCGGGAGGGGTCGAGCGCGACCCGCACCTGATCGGAGCGCTGACGCCCGTGGTAGACCATCACCACGTGCCCGGCGGCCGAGCGCACGGTCGTCTCGATGAACAGCAGGGGTGTGCCCACCTCCACCGCGAGCAGCTCGGCCGCCGAGAGGTCGGCCGAGATCGCGCTGATCTGCCGCGAGGCGCTCAGCGGACTGTGCTCGAAGCGGTGCTCGAGCACCTCGAGCACGTCGTCGTTCGCCTCCGCCTGGCCGAACTCGTCGTGCGCACGCAGCGGCAGGTAATAGGTGCGCAGTGAACCGGGGCGCCCGCGATAGAGCACCACACGCTCGAACACGGCCATCCGCACCGCCTCAGGATCGAACACCGCCGCCATGGGGGCCGGGATTGCCGAGGTCTCGTGCCAGCCGATGAGGAGGTAGTCGTGGTCGACGGGCTCGGGTGAGATGCGCAGCTTGTCGAGCAGGCGGTCGGTGCGCCAGGTGGTGGGCGGGGTGCGCGCGTGGGTGCCTTGGCCCGCCGCGCGCCCGATCGAGTTCTCCTGCACCAGCATCTGCATCGCGATGCGCGCGGTGTTGCGGGTGCAGGAGAACTCTCGGGCGATCTCCTCGTCGGAGGGCAGCCGTTGCCCGCTCTCGGCGGCGGAGAGCACGAACGCCGAGACCAGGTCGCGCAGCCGCCTCGCCTCGTCCTGTCGGCGGTGGCGGCCAAGATCGAGGATCTTGTCGTCGGTGAAGCTCCGCCGCCGCGGGGGCTGCGGGGGCCGGGCTGCGTCGGGTGGCGTCATCGCGTCGAGCCTCTCACGCGAACGCCGGCACCCCCAAGGTGTCGCGCAGCGTCGAGCCGTCGTAGCGGGTGCGGAATCGCCCGCGCCGCTGCAGCTCCGGCACGAGCAGCCCCACCACGTCGATCAGGTCGCGCGGGGTGACCTGCGGGTGCGCGATCATGAAGCCGCCCCGGCTGCCGCTGGCCTCGTAGGCCTGCTCGAGGTAGTCGGCGACCTCGGCGGCGCTCCCCGCGACGGTGTGCTCGTAGCCGGTCGCCACCTTCCAGAGCCCCTCGAAGAACTCCTCGCGGGTGAGTTCGGTGGTGGCTCCGTGCTCGTTCACCAGGTCGCGGAACCCCATCGGGCTCGCCTGCTTCGCGATCACCTCGGCCTGCAGCTCCTCCAGGGTGAAGCGCTCGGGAAGTGCCTGGAAGTCGTAGCCGGTGTTGTGGGCGAACTGTGCGGCGGAAGCCTCGGGCGGCAGCAGCTCGGCGAGCTGGGCCTTGCGGCGCCGGGCGTCTTCGGGGGTCTCGCCGACGATGAGCTGGAGGTCCCAGAGGATGCCGACGCGGGAGGGGTCGCGGCCGGCCGCGAGCAGCTCTTCGTCGAGGAGGGTGCGGTGGCGCAGGCGGTCGGCGTCGGAGAAGGCGCCGCCGAACACGACGTCGGCGAAGCCGGCCGAGGCGCGGATGCCGCGCGGCGAGCCGCCGGCCTGAATGAGCACGGGGGCCTGCTGCGGGCTCGGCACGGTGTTGAGGGGGCCGGCGACGTCGAAGAACTCGCCGTGGTGGTCGATGGCGCGGATGCTGCCCGGCTCGGCCACCATGCCGGTCTCCCTGTCCCACACAAAGGCGTCGCGGTCGACACTTCTCCACAGCTCTTGGCAGACGGCGACGAACTCTTCCATGCGTCGGTAGCGTGCGTCGTGATCCATCAGCGAGTCGAAGCCGTAGTTCGCGGCGTCGGCCCCGCGTGAGGAGGTCACGACGTTGAACGCCATCCGCCCGGCGGTCACGATGTCGAGCGAGTTGAGCAGTCGGGCGACGTAGAAGGGATGCATGAACGTCGATGAGTAGGTCAGTCCGAAACCGATGTTGCTGGTCTGCTGCGCGAGCGCGGCGATGAACGGGCTCATGTCTTGGCGCGGGAATCCGATGCCCCATTCCACGGCGGGGTCGATGGTTCCGCCGTAGGTGGAGGGGATGCCGGTGCCGTCGCCGAAGAACACCATGTCGAGGCAGCCGCGTTCGGCAGCAAGCAGCAGCTCGCGGTACATGCGCAGATCGGGGAAGTCGCGGCCCGCCCAGGAGCCGGGGAGTCGCCACCTGCCCTGGTGGTGGGAGAAGGAGAGGTCGAGCGCGAGGCTCATCTGGTAGGGCACGGGTCAGCCTTTCGGGGCGGGCGCGGGTGCGGTGGTCGGCGCGGGTGCTGTCGCGGTGTCGGCGGATGCTGCGGGTGCGGGTGCGGGTGCGGGTGCGGGTGCGGGTGCGGGTGCGGTGGTCGGCGCGGATGCGGCGGGTGCGGGTGCGGTGGTCGTTCGCGTGGGGAGGTGGTCGAGCAGGGGCATGACCTCGGTGCCGAAGCGGTCGGTGCCTTCGAGGAAGTCGTCGAAGGTGAGCATCACGCCGGCGGTGCCGGGCACGGCGGCTATGGCGTTGAGGTGGTCGGCCACCGTCTGCGGCGAACCCACCAGCGCGCGGCCGCCGTAGAACGGCGAGACGTCGGCCCGGTGGCTTTCCACGACCATGGCGCTCGAGCCGTCGGTCGAGGTGTCGTTCGAGTACTCCCGCACCATGCCGGCCACGGCACCGAGGTCGACGCCCCGCTGGTAGAGCTCGGCCTTGCGCTGCGCATCCGCGTCGGTGTCGCCGAGCACCACGAGCGTCTGCGCGAAGGCGCCCGGAGTGCGGCCGAGGTCGGCGCTCGCCGCCGCCAGCGCGGCGTTCGACGCTGCCACTTCCGCCGCGTCGCCGCCCGCGCCGAACTGGTAGTCGGCGTACTCCGCCACGAAGCGCCGCCCACGCGAGGAGGTGCCGGCCGAGATGAGGTCGATGTGGCCGGCGGGCACCGGTGCCACCTCGCAGTCGTCGATGTCGAAGTACTCGCCGTGGAAGGTCACCCTCCCGCTCTCCCAGGCGGTGAGGAGGATCTGCGTGAACTCCGAGAGGTAGTCGTAGCGGTAGCCGTAGTAGTCGTCGCCTCGCCAGGCGCCCATCTGGGCGTACTCGCTGCGGTTCCAGCCCGCGACGAGGTTGATGCCGAACCGCCCGCCCGAGATCTCGTCGATCAGCTGGGCCATCTTCGCCACCACGATCGGGTTGTAGCTGAGTGGCGACACGGTGGCATAGAGCTTGATGGTCGAGGTGAGCGGGGCGAGCGCCGCCATCAGGGTCATCGGGTCGATGGTGTGGTTCCAGTGCTGCGTCTCGCCGCCGTAGCCGCGGTACTTGAGCATCGCCAGCGCGAAGTCGAAGCCGTGCTTCTCGGCGCGTTCGACGATCGAGCGCTGCAGCTCGAAAGTCGGTTCGTACTGCGGCGAGGTGGTGGAGAGGATCCAGCCGTTGTTGCCGACGGGGAGGAAGACGCCGTAGCTGACCATGGGTTGCTCCTTCGGAGGGCGGGCGGTGGGTGTCGGGCGACGCTCAGTGGGTGTCGGGCGACGCTCAGTGGGTGTCGAAGACGACTTGGTACTCGGCGACCTTCGAGCGGATGGCGTCGAGCTCGGCCGCCGTGGGCGCATCCGGATCGGCGGGCACCGGCAGGGCGCCGATCTTCAGCAGGCTCGCCATCAGCAGGATGCGCGCCTTCGGCGCCGAGAGGTTGCTGCCGCGCACGAGCAGCCCGCCCATGGTCGACTGGCCGAAGGCGTATCCGCCTCCGCCGCGCCCCACGGCCACCACCGGCATGCCGCGGAACACGGCCTGCAGCAGCGCGGCCCGCATCGACTCGTAGACGCCGCCGTAGGGCGCGGAGCCCTCGGCGACGATTCCCGACAGCGGGTGGTCGCGCAGGTTCTTGTCGATCCGGGCGAGGATCTCGACCTCGCTGTCGGCGGAGTCGGAGAAGTCGTCCTGCCCGTAATTCACGTAGCGGGCGACAGTCACCTTGGGCATCGCCGATGGTAGTAGATGGCCGTCCCCGTCGAGGGTCTCGACGGGGGTGCCGTGGATGCCGGGCACGCTCGTGGGCAGGGTGTCGAGGGTGAGGGAGGAGGTGTGGGTGTGCCGGGCGACCGGCACGAACGAGAGCACGGGGTCTTCGACGGTGTTGCCGACGATGCCGCCGTGCCCGCCGTAGGCGATGTACCCGCCGGGCCGCGCATCCGCCTTCTGCACCTCGCGCGAGGTGAACACCTGCCCGTTCTGGATCATCACGGTGCCGACCCGGTCGTCGCCGTTCTCGTCGGCCCACACCCGGGAGGCGATGTAGGCGGTCGACTGCACGAGGTTGTGGTCGCCGTCGTTGCCGAACACGCCGTGCCCGTATTGCGAGCAGTTCCCGATGAGCGGCCGGCGGGTGGGGATGAGGAGGTTGAACCAGTAGACGGTCTCCTCGGTGGTGGGGCTGCCCTCGAGCCAGATGGCGCCGTCGTAGTCGCCGCCGGCGAGGGTGTCGTAGACGATGTTGGTGAGCGTCGCGAGGGTGGGGAGGGCGGGCTCCTGGCGCATCGGCATGTAGGGGAAGAAGTTCTCGCCGAGCACCTCGGGAGCGAGGTCTCCTGGTTCGCCGCGGTGGCCGGCGGGCGTGGGGGTGTCGGTGCGCTCGGCGGCGGGCTGGCCCTTCGTGTACCCGCCGGAGGGCGCCGCCCGCACGAAGTCGAAGTCGGCGAGCCCGCCGAGCAGGTTGTTGCCGCCGTAGCCGTCGAGGCCGAAGTGGTCGATCTCACGCACGATGCGCGATGCGTCGGGATAGAACAGTTGCCGGGCGTTGCCCGCGTCGTCGAAGGGGCCGTTCCAGGGTTCGCCGTTCGCTTGGGTGGCGGCGTAAGGGAGCGGGTAGGGCCCGTCGGCGGGGTCGAGGGTGACGCGGTACACCGGGGTCCAGCCGTCGGGCCCCGCGGCGCCCGTCGCGTCAGCAGCCGAGAGGAACTCGCCCGACGCCGGGTCGAGCCACCCGTCGACCGGCCCGTAGAGCTCGGCGGCGTCGCCCTCGAGCGGATGCGCCGAGAACGCCGTCACGAACGCCGTGACAGGCGCGGCGAGATGCTGCGACCGCAGCGCCTCGGGTGCGGCGGGGTCGGCGCCCGCGAGACCCCGGGCCCTGCGCACCGACTGGCTGGTGCGCAGCGCGGCACTGTTCTGGATGGTCGCACGCGGGCCGGAGAAGATCACCACGCGGGCCCGGCGGTCTGCTGTGAAGCTCATGCCCGAAGCGTAGGAGCGCCCTGTTTCACCACCGTTGCCGCCGTGTGACCGACGCGCTTCGCCACCCCGCGTCACCCGCGATCGCCGTCACCACGCGCATCCGTCCCCGCTGCGCCGGGAGGGCGGATGTTCACCGGAATCATGTGTACACCGTTCACATTTGTGGCTAGGGTGGGCGCGAGAGCTCAGCGCGGCGGTGCGCTCGGAGCGGGAGGAGCAGCTATGACCACGAACCTGAACCCCTACATCAACTTCAAGGGCGACGCGAAGGAGGCGATGGAGTTCTATCACTCAGTCTTCGGCGGGGAGCTCCGTTCGAACACCTTCGACGAGTTCCAGATGCCGGTCGACGAGGGCGAGGGCTCGCTCATCATGCACTCCCAGCTCGTGACGCCGGGCGGGCTCGTGCTGATGGCCTCCGACACCCCGAGCTCGATGGAGTACACCCCGGGCAGCACCATCACCATCTCGCTGAGCGGAGACGACACCGACGAGCTGGGCGGCTGGTTCGAGGCGCTCTCCGCGGGCGGCACGGTCACGCTGCCGTTCGAGAAGGCGCCCTGGGGCGACTATTACGGCCAGTTCACCGACAAGTTCGGCGTGGCCTGGATGGTGAACGGAGGGTCGACCGCCGACTCCGCGCCCGACGGCGCCTGAGTCCGCGAGGCGCGAGCCGCGAGCCGCCGCTCAGGTCTGACGGAAGCGCGCGAGGTTCGGCAGCGGCGTCCACGCCCCGAGCTGCGGATAGTCGACCGTCGCACCCGAGACCCCGGCGCCCGCGAGACCGAGCACCCAGTCGAGCGCGGAGGGAAGCGGCGTGCTGAACATCGGCACGGCCTCGCCCTCGGCGACCAGGCCGTTGGCGATCGCGCCGGCGCGGGCGCGTTCCGGGGTGCTGTAGATGCACACCAGGTGACCCGCCTCGGCCGCCAGGGCGTAGGGCCTCGGCTGCTCGGCCGTGCCGCGGTTCACGAACACCCACTCGTCGAGCGAGCAGATCGCGCTCCACAGCGCGATCTGGGGCTCGATCTCCTGGGGCGCGGCCCGGCAGGCCTCGTTCAGCCGGTCGAGCCGTGCCGTCACCTGGTCGCCGTCGCGAGCATCCGTTTCACTCATGCGCACGACCGTACCCGGGTGGGCTGATCGCTCCCACCCGCGCGGCGGATGCAGGGCCTCAGTCGTCGGCGGCGTGCTTGGCCTTCTCGGCCCGCTTGGCCGCACGCTTCGCGACGAGCGCGTCTTTCTCGGCCTTGAGCGAAGCGACCGTCGACTCGTCGAGCCGCGGGTCGGGGATGTCGAGGAAGGGGCTCTCGGCGCCGGTGCGCGAGTGCATCACCGAGGAGTAGGCGATCGCTGCGGCGCGCACCTTCGCGGTGGCGCGATCGCGCTTTCCTCGGTTGCTCTTCGGGTCTTCGAGTACGTCGACGTGCTTCTCCAGGGCCTTCACGAGTTCCTTGAGCGCGGTCCGGGTCTTTTTCGCCATGCCCGCATTATGCATCCCGAAGGTTAACTCCCGACCGGGCGGCTGCGCTGCCGCGACGGCGGTCGTAGGCTCGGGCGCATGACGGATGCGATCGAGATCGTCAGGGCCGACATCACGACGGTCGCCGCCGACGCCGTCGTGAACGCCGCGAACAGCTCGCTGCTCGGCGGAGGCGGGGTCGACGGCGCCATCCACCGCCGCGGCGGCCCGGCCGTTCTCGAGGCCTGCCGGGAGCTCAGGCGCACGACCTTCCCCGACGGACTCCCCGCGGGCGACGCGGTCGCCACCACGGCGGGCGACCTCCCCGCCCGCTGGGTCATCCACACCGTCGGGCCGGTCTGGAGCGCCCGAGACGACCGTTCGGCCGTGCTGGCGTCGGCGTACCGCCGCTCGCTCGAGGTGGCGACGGAGCTCGGTGCGGCATCCGTCGTCTTCCCCGCCGTCTCGGCAGGGGTGTACGGCTGGCCGATGGACGACGCGGCGCGCATCGCCGTCGAGACCGTGCTCGCGAGCCCCTACGACGGCCGCGTCGCCTTCGCGCTGTTCAACGCGGAGGCCGAGGAGGCGTTCAGGCGCGCCCTCAGGCTGGCCCTCAGGGCACCAGGCACTGATCGGCGATCGACCAGCTGACCACGACCTCCGTCCCCTCGGCGGGGGCGGAATCGCGTGCGCGCGCCGGCGCCATCGCGAGTCCTGCCGTGCCGTCGGGGAACCGCAGCTCCAGGCGGTGGTACGTGCCGAGGAAGACGCTCGACTCCACCGTGGCGGTCGTGGCGTTGTGCCCGGCGCTCGGCAGCGCGTCGGCCGGGTGCACCTCGACGTGTTCGGGGCGCACGATGAGGTGCCCTTCGCTCGGGCCCTCGGCGGAGGCCAGCGCCCAGATCTGCCCGCCGCTCTGGAACGTGGCGCCGCTGCGCACACCTGGGAAGACGTTCGAGTCGCCGAGGAACTGCGCGACGAACAACGTCTTGGGCGAGTTGTAGAGATCGCTCGGGGTACCGAGTTGCTCGATCTTGCCCTTGTTGAACACGGCGATGCGATCTGAGAGGAACAGCGCCTCCTCCTGATCGTGGGTCACGAAGACACAGGTGAGGCCGAGTTCGCGGTGCATGCGGCGGATCTCGAGTTGCAGTGAGGCGCGGAGCTTGCGGTCGAGCGCGCCCAGCGGCTCGTCGAGCAGCAGCGCCCGGGGGCGGAACACCACGGCGCGCGCCAGCGCCACGCGCTGCTGCTGACCGCCGGAGAGCTCGCGCGGGTAGCGCTTGCCGTAGTCGCCGAGGTGCACGAGCTCGAGCGCCTCAGCGACCCTCCGGGCGATCTCGTCCTTGGCGACCTTGCGCTCCTTGAGCGGGAAAGCGATGTTCTGCTCCACCGTCAGGTGCGGGAACAGGGCGTAACTCTGGAACACCATTCCGAGATCGCGCTTGTGCGCGGGCTGGGTCGACACGTCGGAGTCGGCGATCACCACACTGCCCGAGGTGACCTCTTCGAAGCCGGCGATCATGTTCAGGGTCGTCGTCTTGCCCGAACCGCTCGGCCCGAGGAAGGTCATGAACTCGCCGGGAGCGATGTCGATGTCGACGCCGTCGACGGCGAGCGAGCCGGTTCCGTAGTCCTTGCGCAAATCGGAGAGCACGATTCCGTTGGCGGACTTGTCTTTCACGGTGCTGCTCTCTTTCACAGTGCTGCCCTCTTTCTGGCGCGGTGGTTCTGGATGAGCTGGGGGACGATGATGAGGATGCTCGTCGCCACGACCACGAGCGACGACGCCGCCCCGATCGTCGGGTCGATCTCGAGCGTCACGCTGTCGTACATGAGCGCCGGCAGGGTGGTGAGGCGGGGGGACTTGAGGAACAGTGCCACCACCACCTCGTCGAAGCTCGTGACGAAGGCGAAGATCGCGCCGGAGAGCACGCCGGGCAGGATGAGCGGCAGCGTGATCTTGCGGAAGGTCGACAGGCCGGGGGCTCCGAGGCTCGCTGCGGCGTCGCCCAGTCTCCGGTCGTAACCGCTCAGTGACGCACCGACCGCGACCAGCACGAAGGGGATGGCCAGCACGGTGTGTGCCGCGACGAACCCGCCGATGGTGCCCGCCAGGCCCCATTGCAGGAACACGATGTAGATGGCCACCGCGATCACGATGTTCGGCACCGCGAGTGGCAGGGTGAGGAAGGAGTTCACGCCCGACGCGAGACGGCCCCGGCGACGGTGGATGAAGATCGCCGCCGCGGTGCCCAGCACCGTGGCCGTGAGCATGACGAGCAGCCCGATGGTGATGGAGTTCTGCAGCGCGTACTGCCATTTCTGCGAGGTGAAGAAGGACTCGTACCAGCGCAGCGACCACTCCTTCGGTGGGAACTGGAAGGTGTTGCCGGCCGAGAAGCTCATCGGGATGACCACCAGGGTGGGGGCGAGGAGCAGGAAGCCGACCACGGTCGCCACGACGCGGCCCGGCCAGCCCAGGGTGCTGCGCCGGTTCCCGCCCGTGACGGCGGTGGCCCCGCCGACGGCGCCGGCGCCCCGGCCGAAGCGCGAGATGACCAGGAGCAGGATCATGGCGATGACCAGCACGACCGTGCCGAGCGCCCCGGCACCGCCGAAGTCGACGAGCTCACGGGTACGGGAGGCGAGCAGCTGCGCGATGAGCGACTGCTGGGGCGAGCCGATGAGGGCGGGGGTGACGTAGAAGCCGAGGCTCAGCACGAACACCAGCAGCACACCGGCGACGATGCCGGGCACCGAGAGCGGGAAGTAGATCTTGGCGAAGGCCTTGAGCGGGTTCGCGCCGAGGCTGCGGCCGGCGGTCAGCAGGCGGCGGTCGATCGACTGCATCGAGCTGTAGAGGGGGAGGATCATGTAGGGCAGCAGCACCTGCGACATGGCGACGGCGACACCGCCGAGGCTGCCGTAGAGCACCACCTGGTCGTTGCCGAAGAAGGCGAAGAAGCTTTGCACCGGCCCGCCGTCTTGCAGCAGGAGCAGCCAGGCGAAGTTGCGGGCGAGCAGGCTCGTCCAGAACGGGAGCAGCGCGAGCGCGAGCATGACGGCGCGACCGGTCGGCCCCACCTTGGTCATGGCGTAGGCGTAGGGATACGCGAGCAGGAGGGTGACGGCCGTCACGAGCAGTGCCACCCCGAGGGTGCGCAGGATGACCGTGACCGTCACCCCGTCGGTGAGCAGGGCGGCGTAGTTCGACAGTCCCAGTTCGGGGTCGCTGAACGAGCGCCAGACCACCTGGGCCAGGGGGACCACGAAGTAGATCGCGACCACGGCGGCCGCCGGGACGAACAGCAGCCAGAACGGGCGGCCGGGGCGGCGGCGGCGGCCGGGCCCACCGGAGGGGGCACGGTGCCCGGCGCCGCCGGACCCGGGAAGGGGTCCGGCGGCGCTCTCCGTCGCGGGCACGGAGTGCACGGCGGTCATCATCCGGCCAACCAGGTGGTGAAGCGGTTCTGCACCTCGTTGATGTTCTCCGACCACCAGACGGCGTCGAGCTGGGTGGTCTCGGTGCGGCCGTCGTCGGCGAAGGCGTTGAACTTCGCCGCGAGGTCGTCGTACGTCGGCTTCGCGTCGAGGTTGGCCGGCGAGGTGCCCGAGGCCTCGGCGAACGCGGCGGACTGCTCCGGCTGCGTGGCGAAGGCGATGAACTTCTGCGCCTCAGCGGCGTTGGGAGCGCCCTTCGGTACGGCGAGGGAGTTGAAGGTGGTGATGGTCTCGCCCCAGACGGGCTCGATCGGTACTCCGTCGCGGGCCACGGTGAGCGCCCTCGCGCTGACGATCAGCGCCATGTCGGCCTGCCCGTCGGTGACGAGCTGCTGCAGGGCGCCGTTGTTCTCGGCGAAGGTCGTGACGTCGCGGATGGTGTCGAGGGCGGCGAAGGCGCGGTCGAGGTCGAGCGGGTAGAGGTCGTCGGGGGCCACGCCGTCGGCCACCAGCACCGACTCGAGGAGCCCCGTCGACACCTCGCGGGTCGACGCCCGCTTGCCAGGGAACTTCTCCGTGTCGAGGAAGTCGGCGAGCTCGGTCGGCGGGTTGTCGCCGTAGGTCTCGGCGTTGTAGACGAGCAGGAGCGCGAAACGCTCGGCGGGGACGGCGCAGTCGCTGACGCTTCCCTCCGTGAACTGCGAGGTGTCGATGGCGCTCAGGTCGAGCTTCTCGAAGTACTTGTCGCAGAACTGGTTCGGGAAATAGGCATTGGTGTCGACGACGTCCCAGCTGGTCTGGTTCGCCTCGACCATGGCCTTGATCTGCGCCATGTCGGAGGGGCTCGTGTTCTCGAACTCCGTGCCGGTCTCGGCGGTATACGGCACCTGCCAGGAGGCGGCCTGGGCGTCTTGGAACGCGCCTCCGTAGGAGACGTAGACCAGGCTGCCGCCCGCTGCGGCGCTGCTGTCGGCGTCGCCGCTTCCGGCGGCGCAGCCGCTGAGTGCCAGCAGGCCGGCAGTGGTGACGGCGGTGATGATGATGCGTGACTTCTTTGTCATGGGTGCTCCACTCGTGTCGGAACGACTGTTCCTCGGGTCAGACCTGGACGGACTTGGTCTGGGTGTATTCGTGCAGGCCCCAGGCGCCGCGCTCGCGGCCGAAGCCCGAGCCCTTGGTGCCGCCGAAGGGCGCTGACGGGTTGAAGGCGGCGGCGTTGAGGTAGACCGTGCTCGCATTGAGCTGTCGGGCGACGGCCTCGGCGCGTTCGCGGTCGGCGGCCCAGACGGCGGCGTTGAGGCCGTATCGCGTGGAGTTCACGATCCGCACCCCCTCCTCGTCGTCGCCGTCGAAGGGGATGATCGTCAGCACGGGGCCGAAGGCCTCCTCCTGCGCGATGGTCGCGTCGGGCGCGACGTCGGTGAACACGGTCGGCGCGACCCAGTAGCCGCCCTCGAGGCCGCTCGGAACGGCGACCTCGGCGTCGGGGCCGCCGAGCAGCACGCGGGTGCCCTCGTCGACGGCCGTGCGCACGAGCCCCTGCAGGCGTTCGCGCTGGGCCTCCGAGGTGAGCGGGCCGAGCTGGGTGCCCGACTCCAGGGGGTCGCCCACCACGACGGTCGACGCCTTGGCGAGCGCGATCTCCTCCACCCGGGGGAGGAGATCGCGAGGCACCACCAGGCGGCTGAGCGCCGCGCAGACCTGGCCGTTGTTGCCGAAGGCGCTCGTGATGCTGTAGCCCACCGCGCTCTCGAGGTCGCTGTCGTCGAGCACGAGGTGGGCGCTCTTGCCGCCGAGCTCGAGCGTCACCGGCTTGATGGCGCCGCCCGCGATCGATGCCACGCGGGCGCCCGCGCGGTCTGACCCCGTGAAGGTCACGGCGTCGACCTCGGGATGCCCGACGAGTGCCTCGCCCACGACGGGGCCGAGGCCGGAGACGATGTTCAGCACACCGGCCGGCAGGCCGGCCTCGGCCGCGATGTCGCCCAGCGTGAGTGCGGTGAGCCCGGCGACCTCGCTGGGTTTCAGCACGACGGTGCATCCCACCGCGAGGGCCGGAGCGATCTTCAGAGCCGCTTGGTAGAGCGGGAAGTTCCAGGGGGTGATGGCGGCGACGACGCCGACGGGCTGCGAGAGGATGCGGCTGTTGCCGAGCTCCTTCGCCTCGAGCGCGGCCTCGGCGTGGGCGGCGGCGTCGTCGAAGGCGTGCGCGGCGGCACCGATCTGCATGGCTCGCGCGGTGCCCTCGATCGTGCCGATCTCCTCGGCGACGAGAGTCACGATCTCGTCGGCGTGCGAGCGGATGCCCTCGGCGATCGCCCTGAGGTACCCGGCGCGTTCGCCCGCGGGGAGTGCCGACCAGGCCGGGAACGCCCGGCGGGCGGCGGCGACGGCGCGCTCGACGTCGTCGATCGTGCCTTCCGCGACCCGGCCCACGAGGGTGCCGGTGCGAGCCGATCGCACCTCGAGTCCCGGCTCCGACGACGGGATCCACTCGCCGTCGATGAACTGTTCGCGTCGGTCTCGCATCAGAGGCCCTTCATGTAGTCGAGCAGGTGGGCGTAGTCCTCGCGGGGAGGGAAGAAGAGGTCGAGGTTGTGCACCTCGTCGCTGATCGGCTCGATGTGGTGGTACTTGCCGGCGGGCACGAGCAGCACCGAGCCCGCGGTCATGCGGTGCGGCGTGTCTTCGATGTAGTAATCGGCCTCGCCCTGGGTCACCACGGCGAGCTGATCGAAGTCCTCGTGCACGTGGGGGCGCAGCTGCATTCCCCGCTCGAGCACGTTCATGACGAGCATCGCCTCGTCGGTGGCGTAGGCCGACCGCTTGACGCCGGGCCGTGCCTCCTCCTGCTCGAGTTCGTAGAAGTTGACGACCTTCTCGTAGGCCTTGTCGCTGTACATGGGTTCTCCTCCGGTGTCTTTCGTCATTCGGGGTCGTGGGCGCCGTCGCCGCCTTGCAGCCGGCGCTCGAGCAGCCTGCCGGCGGCGATGAGGCCCTGGGCCACCCCGCCCTCGGGGTCGGCGGGCACGGAGTTCGATGTGCCGACCACCGCCATCACGGCGGTGATGCGCCCGTCGCGGTCGAAGACCGGAACGGCGAGCGCGCGCACGCCGGCCACGACGTGCTCGTCGATGCTGATGCCTGCCTCGCGAACGGCGGCGAGGTTCTCGCGCAGGGCCGCGAGGCGCTCGGGCGAGAGGGTCGCCGCGAGGTTCTCCGAGACCCGGCGGTCGGTCAGATGGGCGAGGAACATGGTGCCCTGGGCGGAGTCGTAGGGGAGCGTACTGCCGACGCGCACCGAGATGTGCACGATCTGGCTGTCGTCTTCGGTGACCCGCACGACCACCGGGCCCATCCCGCCCCAGACGCTGAGCACGACGGTCTGCCGCGTGGTCGCGGCGAGCTCGCGCATGATCGGGGCCGCCGCTTCCATGACCTGCCAGCGCGAGACCGTGAGGGCGCCGAGCTGGTCGAGGAGCGGGCCGAGGGCGAAGCGCGCCCCCTCGACGCGGCGCAGGAACCCGTGGTTCTCGAGGGAGGTCAGGTAGCGGTGGGCCGTCGACTTCTGGAGGCCGAGCCCGCTCGACGCCTCGCTCAGCCCGATGGTGGGCTGCGTCGGCGAGAACAACCGCAGAACGGCGGCAACCCTGGCCACCACCTGCAGATCGCCCCGAGGGCCCTCGCCCGTGTCGGCGCTGTCGTCGAGCAGATCCTCGAGTGTCAAGGCTCGTCCCCTTCGTTGCGGTGAGCTGTGCTGGAATGCGGGATGCAGATTCCGTTTACGCGATGCCACGAGTATGAAGCGGGGTCTCGACCGATGTCAAGTCGACTTGCTTCGACGGGGATTTGCGACATACGCTGTCTGGCAGTTCCGGATAACAGCATCTTGTTTCCGCATCATGGGACAAACGATCAGTGCAAAGGAGCACCGTATGAAACAGCGCATCCGCGACATCCTCGACGGAGCAGTCGATCTCCACGTGCATCCGGGCCCCTCGCCCTTCCCGCGCCGCATCGGCATCAGGCAGGCCGCCGAGCAGGCGGCGGAGGCGGGCTTCGCGGCGATCCTGGTGAAGTCGCACCACCACAGCATGCTGAGCGACATCGCCGCGGTGGAGAGCTCGGGTGGGCCGTTGCCCCTACCAGTGCTCGGAGGCGTCGCGCTCAACAACTACGTCGGCGGCCTCAACCCCGTGGCGGTCGAACTCGCCGTGAACCGCGGCGGGCGGATCGTCTGGTTCCCGACCATCTCCAGCGACCGGCACATCTGTGCGCACAGCGACGAGCTGCGCTTCCCGCACACCGACGACGCGCTCACCGTCGGCGATGCCATCCGCGTGCTCGACGAGGACGGCGCACTCGTCGACGCAGCGGAGGAAGTGCTCGATCTGATCGCGGAGAACGACCTCATCCTGTCGACGGGTCACATGTCGCCCCCCGAGGTGACGGCGGTGCTCGAAGCCGCGAAGGCCAAGGGCATCACCCGCCTGCTGGTGAACCACCCCAATTTCGTGATCGAGGCCGACGAAGATCTCGTGCGGCGCTGGATCGAACTGGGCGCTGTCGTGGAGCACTCGCTCTGCATGTACGACGACCGATCGAGCTTCTGCAACTGGGAGCCCGACGAACTCGTGCGGCTGATCGACCTGCTCGGCGTCGAGAACACGATCTTCGGTTCCGACCTGGGACAGAAGGGCAACCCGCTGCCGGTCGAGGGGTACGAGCGGGTGCTCGGAGACCTGCTCGATCGCGGTGTCACCGACGAGCAGCTGCGAACCATGGTGGTGCACAACACCACGCGCCTGGCGGGTCTCGGCGCGTGAGCGCAGGCGCGCAGATGAGGGAGGCGCTCGCCGGCCGGCCGCTCCTCGGCACCTTCGTGAAGCTGCCCCGCCCCGAGGTGGTCGACGTGCTCGCGGGCGTAGGGTACGACTTCATCGTCGTCGATCTCGAACACGGACAGGCCTCGTACGCCGAGGCCCGGGAGACGCTGCTCGCCGCGCGGGCGAACGGCGTGCAGGCACTCGTGCGCATCGGTCATCTCGACCCGGCCCTCGCGAACCGGCTGCTCGAGGCCGGTGCCTCGGGAATCCAGCTCTCGACGGTGACGAGTTCCGCACAGGCCACCGCCTTCGTGCGGGCGCTGCGCTATCAGCCGGTCGGCGACCGCAGCATCAGCCTGGCCCAGCCGGCCGCGCGCTACGGCGCTGTCGCGATGAAGCCGTACCTCGACGCCTTCACGAGCGCCCCTCTCGCGGTGGGCCAGCTCGAGACCGCGGCATTCGACGATCCGCTCGACGACATCCTCACCCCGCTGGAGGTGGCCTTCATCGGCCCCGCCGACCTGTCGGTGGCCGCGGGCACGCCGGGGGACATCGCCTCGGGAGTCGCGGCGAGGGTCATCGCCGAGATCGAGCAGAGCGCTGCCCGCACCGGAACCCTGCTCGGAACCTTCGTGGCGAACGCGGAGGGGGCAGCGGCGGCCGCCGCATCCGGCTACCGTTACATCGTGATCGGATCCGATCTCGCCGTGCTCGGACGGGCCGCCGGCGGCCAGATCGCCGCGGCGGAGGCGGCTGTCGAAGCCGTCCGCTCCGGGACCGTCGCCGGGCCTGTCGCCGGAGCGGCGCGATGACGTCGCTGCGCTCGTCCGTCGCGGGCTTCGAGACGGCCAACCCGGTCTGGGTCGGGTCGTCGGAGCTGACGATGGACCTCGCGGGCATCACGGCTTGCGTCGACGCCGGCGCGGGGGCCGTGGTGGCCAAGTCGGTGAATGAGGTGCAGGCGGCCCGCGACCAGCTCGACATCGCCGACTACGCCTACCTCGACGACCGTCTCGCACCCGTCGACCCCGTGCGTTCCCGCTTCCTCTTCAACCGCTCGGGCCTCGCGCAGTCGACGCTCGACGACTGGGTGCGGATGCTCGCCGAGGCCGAGCAGTACGCCCGCGCCCGAGACAGCGCCGTCGTCGGCAGCATCACCGTGGCGAGCGCGGAGGGCGCTGCCGCGATCGCCGACCGGCTGTGGAGCGTGGTCGAGGCGGTGGAGCTCAACGTGGGCGCCCCGCACGGCCGCGAGGCCGCCTCCGGCGCCGTGCGCCAGCTCACCGACGGCGACGCCGTCGCCGAGACGGTGCGGGCGGTTCGCCGGGTGAGCGACAAGCCCCTGATCGTGAAGCTCCCGGGCACCGCCTCCGACGTGGTGGGTCTGGCCCGCAGCGCCGTGAGCGCCGGCGCCGACGCCGTGACGCTGATCGGGCGCTTCAACGGCTTCGTTCCCGACATCGACAGCTACGACCCCGTGCTGGGTTCGTGGGGTGCGATCGGTGGCCCCTGGTGCCTTCCGCTCAGTCTCTTCGCCGTCAGCAAGGCCTACCGCGACCCTGCCGTGGGCGTGCCCCTGATCGGCACCAACGGCGCCCGCGACGCCGACGACGTGGTGCGGTTCCTGCTGAGCGGTGCGTGCGCCGTCGAGGTGGTCGACGCCGTCTGGGTGCACGGACCGGCCGCGATCACCCGGCTCGTCGCCGGAGTGCGCGAGCACCTCGAACGACACGGGCACACCGACGTCGCCGAGATCGTCGGCGCCTCCGCCGAGCGGGCCCGTGCGTACGGTGAGATCGCACCCACCGGCTCCCGCCCCGAGCCCTGGAAACGCTGAACGTCTGCCGCTCCCTCTCCCGTTCCCTGTTCCTCGCCCCAGCACCACCTCATCCGTCATCGAAGGAGATCATCATGCGCGCCGCCGTTCTCGAACACCCCGGAGCCGACGGGCTCGTCATCAAGGAGGGCCTCACCCTCGCACCCCTCACCGGCCGCTTCGTACGCGTCGCCGTGCGGGCCGCCGGTGTCTGTCACTCCGACCTCTCGGCCGTGTCGGGCCGGCTCGGTCTGCCGACCCCCGTCGTGGTCGGTCACGAGTCGGCGGGGGAGGTGCTCGAGGTCGGGCCCGACGTGACGACCGTCGCGCCGGGCGACCGCGTCATCGTGTCGTGGGTGCCCCAGTGCGGCACATGCGAGCAGTGCGTCGCGGGCCGCCCGCAGTTGTGCACCTTCAACCTCAGCGACGAGTACCGCTTCCCGCGCTTCCGCGACGGTGAGGAGACGGTATGGGCTCAGGCGGGGTGCGGCGGCTTCGCCGAGGAGCTCCTGGTGTCGGAGTTCAACCTCGTCGCGCTGCCCGACGACGTTCCCTTCGAGATCGGCGCCCTGGTCGGCTGCGGGGTGTCGACGGGTGTTGGCGCGGTGGTGAACACCGCCGCGGTCACGCCGGGCTCCTCCGTCGTCGTCATCGGATGCGGCGGGGTCGGCCTCTCGGCGGTGCAGGCGGCGAGGGCGGCCACCGACGGAACCGTGCTGGCGGTCGACCCGGTCGCGTCCAAGCGCGAGCTCGCGGTGCGTCTGGGAGCCACCCGTGCGGTCGCACCCGAGGAACTCACCGCCGTGGCTGCCGAGCAGCCGGGCGGCGGTTTCGACTACGCGATCGAGGCCGTCGGTGCGGCCGCGACGATCCGCGCCGCGTACGACGCCGTGCGGCGCGGGGGCACCGCGGTGATCGCCGGTGTCGGGCCGAAGGACTCCGAGGTCTCGTTCAGCCCGTACGAGCTCTACGCCGGGGAGCGCCGGCTCGTGGGTTCGGTCTTCGGGTCGACCGACATCCGCCGTGACTTCCCGCGCGTCATCCAGCTCTGGCGCGACGGGGTGCTCGATCTCGAGGGCATCATCAGCGCGCGGGTTCCGCTCGACGAGCTGCCCGCCGCCCTCGACCGTCTGCGGTCGGGCGACGTGCTCCGCACGGTCGTCGTCTTCTAGACCTCACCATCCCCCGCGCGAAGAGACAGCGAACGGTTAGGGCCTCCCATCGACCATGCGTATGGGCGTGTCTCTTCGCGCGGGCTTTCCCGTGCATCCGAGCCCCGGCGAGCGGGGCGAAGGACGCAGGCGTTCAGCCGTCCAGGCGGCCGTTCAGGCGGCCGTTCAGACGGAGAGCAGGCTCCGCAGGGCGCTCGTGAACATGGTGAGCCCGTCGACGCCCGAGCGCATGGCGGCAGCGGTGTCGGGGCCGAAGCCGGGCTCGATGGCGTGCTCGGGGTGCGGCATGAGCCCCACCACGTTGCCGCGCTCGTTGGTGACGCCGGCGATGTCGTTGAGCGAGCCGTTCGGGTTCACGCCCACGTAGCGGAACGCCACGAGCCCCTCGCCCTCGAGGCGCGCGAGCGTCTCGGCCGAGGCGATGTAGCCGCCCTCGCCGTTCTTCAGCGGGATGGTGATCTCCTGGCCGGCGGTGTATCCGTTGGTCCACGCCGTCGAGGTGTTCTCGACCCGCAGCACCTGGTCGCGGCAGATGAAGCTGCCGTGGTCGTTGCGGATGAGGCCGCCCGGCAGCAGGTGCGCCTCGGTGAGCATCTGGAAGCCGTTGCAGATGCCGAGCACCGGCACCCCGCGCTCCGCGGCGGCGACGACCTCGCGCATGAGTGGCGAGTGCGAGGCGATGGCGCCGCAGCGCAGGTAGTCGCCGTAGCTGAAGCCGCCCGGCAGCACGACGGCGTCAACGCCCTGCAGGTCGTGGTCGCCGTGCCAGAGTGCGACGGGCTCGGCGCCCGCGAACTTCACGGCGCGCTGCGCGTCGCGGTCGTCGAGCGAGCCGGGGAAGGTGACGACTCCGACGCGGGTCACGCCAGGGCTCCGGATGCGGCGGCGGCGCTGTGCTCGCCCGCCGCGTCGACGACGGTGATGTTCACCACGTCTTCGATCACCGAGTTCGACAGCAGCTCGTCGGCGACCTCGCGCACGGCACTCAGGGTCTGCTCGTCGACCTGGCCCTCGACGGTGAGTTCGAACCGCTTGCCGACGCGCACGTCGGTGAAGGCCTCGTGGCCGAGGCGGGCGAGGGCGCCGGCGACGGCCTTGCCCTGCGGGTCGAGAAGTTCTGCTTTGGGCATGACGTCGACGACGATCTTCGGCACGTGCTGCTCCTGCGGTCGGCGGGGGAGGACCTCCACAGTCTACCCGCCGCCGGGCGGCCACCCGCCGCGCCCGCCCTACTCGGAACCGGCGACGATCCTGCCGAGTTCGCGGCGGGTGCGGGCCCCGAGCTTTCCGCGCGCGGTGTAGACGTGCGACTCGACCGTGCGCACCGAGAGGTAGAGCTGGTGCGCGATCTCCTTGTTGCTCAGCTGCCGGGCGACGAGCAGGGCCACCTCGAGCTCCCGTTCGGTGAGCACGGCGTCGATCCCGCGCGCGGGGCCGCCCCCTGCCGCATCGCTCGCGGAGCCCGGAGCAGACTGGCCGCCCGCGCGGTCGGCGGCCGTCGCGGTTCCGGTCGCCCGTGGCGGCCCGGATGCCTCGGTCTGCGATTCTGGCTGGGCCCGACGGTCGGCGCCGATGCGCCGCACGGTCCCCCGGTGCCTTGGGAAGTACGTGTCGGGCGAGATCGTGGTCTCTACGGGTTCGCCTCGCACCGGCCGCTGCGAGATCTCGGCCTCGGTGGTGTCGCGTGAGTAGCGGTAGATGAGATGGTGCGACAGCAGCTGGTCGTCGACCTCGTCGAGCGCCGCCCTGGCGTCGTCGGTGCGCCCGTTCCGTGCCAGCGCCGTCACCCGCAGGTAGGCCAGCAGCGGCCGCCAGACGGCGAGCTCGATGCGGTCCAGGCGCCGCAGCGCCGCCTCGAGCTCGACGTCGGTGACGTCGGGCTCCGACTGCGCGATGCCGAGCACGACGGCGGCGGCGACGCCCGCCAGCGCGAGGCTCGACCGGTCGTCGCGATGGGCGGCGAGCAGGGTGACCACCCGCAGCCGCTGGGGGTGCGCGGGCATCGGCCTGCCTGCGGCGAACGCGGCGCCGCCCTCGAACGAGAGCAGGGCGAGTTCGACCATCAGCGACACCGGTCTCCCCGTGACCGGGTCGCGGTTGGCGCGGTCGGCCGCCGCGAGCTTCGCGAGCCCCTCGTCGAACCGCCCTCGTTGCACGTCGGCGAACGCCGACATGATGGCGGAGCGCACCCGTGCGAGAGTGTGGGCGCCCTCGACCTCGAGCACCGCATCCGCCACCGCCACCGCGGTGCTCCAGTCCATCGCGAGGCACGCCGCTTCAGCCCGCTGCACCTCGATCTCGCACAGGATGCTCGGGTCGTCGATGCCCGAGGCCTCGAGCCAGCCGGTGAGCGAGGCTCCCCGGCCCTCGACGGGCAGCCAGGTCGTGAGAGAGCTCCACCAGCGCACGACCCGCCGCAGGTCGCCGGTGCAGACGCCCGCGGCGTCGATGCCGGCGAGCTCGGCGAAGGCCGCCGCGAAGTCTTGCAGACCCGCGCGGGCCCGCGACGACTCCAGACGCAGGGAGGCGTGGTCGCCGTACTTCCTGGCCATCGCGGTGTAGGCCAGGGCGAGATCGCTCCGTCCCCCGGAGTTGGCGCTGTGGGCGGCGCCGGCGAGGATGCGCCGCCTCGTCTCGGCGTCGACGGTCTCGGGCGAGGGCACCGTGGACCGGCCGGAGTGCCAGAAGGTGGCGATCAGGCGGTCGAGGGCGGCGCCCCTCGGCTGCTCGGGGGTAGCCAGCGCGCGGGTGGCGATCACATCGAGGGCGACGTCGAGGCGGCCGGGCGCCAGTCGCGCCGTCGAGGCCGCGGCGAGGTAGGGGTCGGCGTAGAGTCCGCGCTCCGGGCGGTCGTCGACGTGCACGGCGCCGCGTTGCACGAGCGAGTCGATGATCGCGGGGTCGATGAAGCGGCAGGCGGTGGCCGAGGCCATCCCGCGCAGCCTGCCGATCACGGCGAGCGCGCGGTGCTGGTCGTCGTCGAGATCGGCGACGGTGGCGGCGAGCACGTCGGCGGCCCGCGACCCCGGGGCGAGCTCGCGCCCGAGGGCGAGCGGGTCGCGCCCGGCGACCGTCTCGGTGGCGGCGTCGAAGGCGAGTTCGCGGAGCAGTCGGCGTGAGCCGTGCGCACGCACGTGGAGGGCGCGGCGTGTGACGGAGTCGAGCAGCCCGGAACCGACGTACTCCGACAGGAGCTCCTCCGAGGTGTCGGGGTCGAGCAGGGCGAGGTCGGTGCGGTGGAGCCTGCCCTCCAGCCACAGGTCGTTGAGTGCGGCGGGTGCACCGGATGCGCCGGATGCGCCGGGCGAGTCCGCGGCGCCGGGCTCGGTGCCGACGGCGAACAACGCGACCGACCGGCCGTGCAGGATGCTGCGGGTGAGCAGCTGCAGCGAGAAGTCGTCGAGCTGGTGGGCGTCGTCGACGACGATCACCGTGGGTGTCTCGTGGCGGGCGGCCTCACCGGGGCGGAGCGCTTCTAGGCGTGTGTCGTCGGCCACGTCGAGGGCTCCGTAGGGCGCCGAACGCAGGGTCGCCGACCCGCGAACCACGACCGGGTCGTGACCGAGCTGCCGCAGCTCCGCCGCCACCGCCGTGATGACGTGGCTCTTCCCGGAACCGAAGGGCCCCGCGATCATGACGCTCTCGCCGGCGAGCAGGCGTTCGGTCATCACCCTCACACTGCGGTCGGCGCCGATCACCTCGCGCAGTCCCGCGTCAGCCCGCTGAGAGGGCCTCATCGTCACCCGGCATCTCGAGCCTCCCCAACAAAGCTGACTCCACACTACCGAGGGCTTCGACACGGGCGTCGGATTGGATCTCCCCCCCACGCTACTCAATTCCTGGACTACCGAGAATTACTGAGTCGGTGCTTGCGTTCCTGCCGATCGCTCGGTTAGCCTTTTGTCCCCCGAGGGGGTGACGTTCTATCAGTTTCACTTAATTTACCTAATAGAAACGTGTAGCTCGCCTTTCGTTACTTCGGGTCCCTACGATGGCCGAATCCGTGTGAACCGTCTGAGGAGATCCATGACGCAGAAGTCCACGAGGTCGCTCCGGGCGGCACTCACCACGATCGCCACCGGAGCCGTGCTCGCGGCACCCCTCGTCGGAGTCGCCTCGTCGGCCCAGGCCTCGGTCGACGGCACGGGCGTCGTCATCAACGAGGCCTACCTCAAGGGCGGCAGCGCCGGAGCCCCCTTCAGCTCGAAGTTCGTCGAGCTCTACAACCCCGGCACCTCCGCCGTCTCGCTCGACGGGTGGTCGCTGCAGTACCGCTCGGCGGGCGGTGAGGGAGCCGTCAACGGCGTCGGGCTGCTCAGCGGCTCGATCGCGGCCGGCGGCTACTTCCTCGTGGCCGTGCAGGGCAACGGGGCGACCGGCTCTGCGCTCCCCGCGCCCGACCTCGACCTGGGGTCGGCCATCACGCCTTCGGGCACCAACGGCACGCTCATTCTCGCCGACGTCGCAGAGCCCCTGGCGCCGGCGCCCGGCTCCGTCACCGAGACCGACGGCATCGTCGACCTCGTCGGCTATGGCAGCTCGAACACCTTCGAGACGCTGGCCGCCACGGTCGACGGAGGCAACTCCGTTCCCAACTCGCTCGCCCGCACCGGGTTCGCCGACACCGACGACAACTCCGCCGACTTCGTCTCCACCGGCACGGTCACGCCGCAGAACGCCGCCGGCACGGGCCCGGTCGAGCCGGAGGAGCCCGAAGAACCCGGCGAGCCCACCGAGCACACCATCGCCGAGCTCCAGGGCACCGGCGACGCGTCGCCGTTCGCGACCCCCGAGAAGCCCCCGGTCACCACGACCGGCGTGGTGACCGCCGCGTACCCCACCGGAGGGTTCAAGGGTTACTACATCCAGACTCCCGGCACCGGCGGAGCGATCGACCTCGCCACCCACACCGCCTCCGACGCCATCTTCGTCTACTCGGAGTCGACGGTCGGCTCGGTCGCCGTGGGCGACCTGGTCAAGGTCACCGGCCACATCGAGGAGTTCAACGGGCTGACCGAGTTCGTGGTCGGTTCGGCCGACGGGCTCGAGAAGCTGCTCGACGCGGCCGACCCCGTCGTCCCGGCGACGATCGAGCTCCCGCGGGAGGAGGCGCAGCGCGAGTCGCTCGAAGGCATGCTCCTGGCGCCCCAGGGCCAGTTCACGGTGAGCAACACCTACTCCACCAACCAGTACGCCGAGATCGGCCTCGCCTCCGGTAGCACCCCGCTCATCACCCCCACCGAGATCGCCCGCCCCGGCACCCCCGAGTACACCGCCGCCGTGGCCGAGAACGCCGCCCGCGCCGTGACCCTCGACGACGGTGCGAGCATCAACTTCCTGGGTTCGGCCGAGAATCAGGCGCTGCCCCTGCCCTACCTCACCGACGACCGGTCGATCACGGTCGGCTCCGCGGTGAGCTTCACCTCGCCGGTCATCTTCGACTACCGAAACAACACCTGGAAGTTCCAGCCCACCACCCAGCTCGTGGCCGGGGGCACACTGCCGGCGACGTTCAGCGACGTGCAGCCCCAGGCTCCCGAGGAGGTCGGCGGCGACATCGTCATCGCCGGGTTCAACGTGCTGAACTACTTCACCACCACGGGCGACCAGCTCACCGGCTGCACCTTCTACACCGATCGCGACGGCAACAACGTCACCGTCGACGAGGGCTGCGACGCACGCGGCGCGGCGGAGGCCGATGACCTTGAGCGCCAGCAGGCGAAGATCGTCGCGGCCATCAACGGCCTCGGTGCCGACGTCGTCTCGCTCGAAGAGATCGAGAACTCGGTGAAGTTCGGCAAAGACCGCGACGAGGCCCTCTCCACCCTGGTCGATGCCCTCAACGAGGGCCTCGCTCCGGCGGAGCAGTGGGAGTTCGTGCCCTCACCGGCAGCCGACCAGCTGCCCACGCTCGCCGCTCAAGACGTCATCCGCACGGCCTTCATCTACAAGGAGGCCGCCGTGGAGCCCGTCGGCACATCGCGGGTGCTGCTCGACGACGCCTTCTCCAACGCCAGGCAGCCGCTCGCCCAGGAGTTCATCCCCGCGGGCGGGAGCGACGACGACGCCTTCATCGCCATCGTGAACCACTTCAAGTCGAAGGGGTCGGGCAGCGGTGCCGATGCCGACCAGGGCGACGGCCAGGGCGGCTCGAACGCCTCGCGCGTCGCTCAGGCGAGCGCCCTCGTCGAGTTCTCGGCATCGCTGCAGAGCGAGCTCGGCACCGACGAGGTGTTCCTCATCGGTGACTTCAACGCCTACTCGCAGGAAGACCCGGTGAAGGTCATCACCGACGCGGGCTACGTCGACCAGGGCGGGAAGACCGGCGAGTACAGCTACTCGTTCAGCGGCCAGAGCGGTTCGCTCGACCACATCTTCGCCTCCGCCGCGGCCGACGCGAAGGTGACCGGGGTCGACATCTGGAACATCAACTCCGGCGAGTCCATCGCGAAGGAGTACAGCCGCTTCAACTACAACGCCACCGACTTCTACGACGAGAGCGTGTTCCGCTCGAGCGACCACGACCCGGTCATCGTCGGCTACTCCGTCGGCGACGAGCCCGTCGAGCCGGTCACCGACCGCGTCGCAGGCGCCGACCGCTACGCCACCTCGGTGGAGGCCTCGCTCGAGGGCTTCCCCGAGGGCGCGGAGACGGTCTACGTGGTCTCGGGCGAGGTGTTCCCCGACGCGCTGTCGGCCTCGCCCGCCGCCGCGCGGGCCGACGCGCCCATCCTGCTGACGCAGCAGGGGCAGCTGCCGCCGGGGGTCGCCGCCGAGGTGGAGCGCCTCGACCCCGAGAGCATCGTCGTCGTGGGCGGCGTGAACTCGGTGTCCGCTGCTGTTCAGACAGCACTCGGCCAGATCGCCCCGGTCTCCCGCATCCAGGGGGCCGACCGCTACGAGACGTCGCGCCTCGTCGCCGAGTCCGCCTTCCCCGAGGGCGCCGCTCAGGCCGTCGTCGCGGCCGGGGCGAACTTCGCCGACGCGCTGTCGGCCGGTGCCGCCATCGACGGAGCAGGCCCGGTGGTGCTGGTCGACGGCAGGGCGAACTCGCTCGACGCGGCCTCGGCCGCGCTGATCGAGGAGCTCGGGCTCGACGAGATCGCCGTGGCGGGTGGGGAGAAGTCGGTCTCGGCCGGCATCGTCACCCAGCTCGGCACCATCGCCGAGACCGTACGACTCGGAGGTGTCGACCGCTACGAGTCGTCGCGTCTCATCAACGCCCACTTCTTCACCTCGGCCGACCGGGTCGTGCTCGCCACCGGAGTCGGCTTCCCCGACGCCCTGTCGGGCTCCGGGCTCGCTCCGAAGCTCGACGCGCCCCTGTTCACGGTGCCCGGCGACTGCGTGCCCGCCGAGACGCTCGCGCAGATCGACGCCCTCGGTGCCGGCCAGGTGACCCTTCTCGGCGGCGAGAACACCCTCTCGCCGGCGGTGGCCGAGCTCACCGCCTGCGCGGCCGGGTGACCGCCCGTGCCGAGCATCCCGCCCACGTCCCCTTCCGATAACCAGCGATCACAGAGGAGTTCCATGTCCCACACCGCGTCGAGGCCGCTCAAGGCGGCACTCGCGACCGTCCTCGGAGGTGCGCTGATGGCGGCGCCCCTCATCGGGGTCGCGTCGTCGGCATCGGCCGCCCCCGGCGACCCCGTCCAGATCAGCCTCATCGACATCAACGACTTCCACGGCCGGATCGACGCGAACACCGTCAAGTTCGCCGGAACCATCGAGAAGCTGCGCGAGCAGTACGGCGAGGAGAACTCGCTGTTCGTCTCGTCCGGCGACAACGTCGGTGCCTCGCTGTTCGCCTCGAGCGTCTCGAACGACCAGCCCACCATCGACGTGCTGAACGCGCTCGACCTCGCCACCAGCGCGGTGGGTAACCACGAGTTCGACCAGGGCTACGCCGACCTCACCGATCGCATCATCGGTGCCGACGGTTCGCGCAACGCGCAGTGGGACTACCTCGGTGCGAACGTCTACGAGAAGGGCACGACCACCCCCGCCCTCGACGAGTACTCCATCCAGGAGGTGCAGGGTCTGCGCATCGGCGTCATCGGCGCCATCACGCAGGAGACCCCCACGCTGGTCTCGCCCGGCGGCATCGCCGACCTCGACTTCGGAGACCCGGTCGAGGCCGTCAACCGCGTCGCGGCTCAGCTCACCGACGGCGACGAGTCGAACGGAGAGGCCGACGTCATCGTCGCCAGCTACCACGAGGGTGCGAGCGCGGGCACGCCCGACGGCGCCAGCCTCGAAGACGAGCTCGAGCTCGACAACGCCTTCACCGACATCGTCACCAAGACCGATGCGGCAGTCGACGTGATCTTCACCGGCCACACCCACAAGCAGTACGCGTGGGACGGCCCGGTGCCCGGCGAGGCGGGCAAGACCCGCCCGGTCGTGCAGACCGGTTCGTACGGCGAGAACATCGGCAACGTCGTGCTCACCGTCGACCCCACCACCAAGGCGGTGTCGTCGTACACCGCCGCGAACGTGGCGCGCACCGGAGACGACGACGCGGCCCTGGTCGCCGCGTACCCGCGGGTCGCCGAGGTGAAGACCATCACCGACGCCGCCCTCGCCGAGGCCGCCGTCATCGGCAACCAGCCGAAGGGCTCGGTCACCGCCGACATCACGACCGCCTTCGCCGGCGGCTCCTACGTCGACGGCGTCTACACCGGCGGCAGCCGTGACGACCGCGCCTCGGAGTCGACCCTCGGCAACCTGGTCGCCGACTCGCTGGTCTCCTCGCTCGGCTCGCCCGAGCGCGGCGGCGCCACCATCGGTGTCGTGAACCCGGGCGGCCTCCGCGCCGAGCTCCTCAAGGGCGACGACGGCGTCATCACCTACGCCGAGGCGAACGCGGTGCTGCCGTTCGTGAACAACCTCTGGACCACGACGCTCACCGGCGCCCAGTTCAAGACCGTTCTCGAGCAGCAGTGGCAGACCAACCCCGACGGCACCATCCCGTCGCGTCCGTTCCTGAAGCTCGGTCTCTCCGACAACGTCGAGTACACCTACGACGGCGCTGCCGCCCAGGGCGAGCACGTCACCGGCATCTGGATCGACGGTGCGCCGATCGACCCCGCCGCGAGCTACCGCATCGGTTCGTTCAACTTCCTGCTGCAGGGAGGCGACAACTTCCGCGAGTTCGCCAACGGCACCGACACCCGCGACTCGGGTCTGATCGACCGTGACGCCTGGATCGCCTACCTCGAGGCCAACCCGAACCTCACCCCCGACTTCGCCCGTCACGCGGCCGAGGTCACCGGGGTGACCGGTGAGGCGGTCATCGGGGCCGACGTCTCGGCCACTGTGTCGAACCTCGACCTCACGTCGCTCGGCAGCCCGAAGAACACCTCGCTCGAGATCTCGTGGGAGGGCTCCGCGGCCACCTTCGAGCCCGCCGCGGTGACCGACGGCTCCGCCACCCTGACCGTCGAGGTCCCCGCCGACGCCCACGTCGCCAGCGAGCTCGTGGTCACCGCTCAGCCGAGCGGCACCGTGGTGCGCATCCCCGTGCGGGTGCCCGACGGCCTGCCGTCGACCGACCGCATCTCGGGCGAGAACCGCTACGCCACCTCGGTCGCCGCCTCGCAGGCCGGCTTCCCGGGAGGTGCAGCGACGGTCTACGTGGCCTCCGGCGAGACCTACCCCGACGCCCTGTCGGCAGCTCCGGCCGCCGCCCAGGCCGACGCGCCCATCCTGCTGACCGCAGCCGCTGCGCTCCCCGCCGACGTCGCCGCCGAGATCGAGCGCCTGGCGCCCGAGAACGTCGTCATCGTCGGTGGTCCGAACTCGGTCTCGGCCGGGGTCGAGGAGCAGCTTGCAGGCCTCGCCGACGTCACCCGCATCGACGGAGCCGACCGCTTCGAGACCTCGCGCAAGGTCGCGGAGACCGCGTTCCCCTCGGGTGCACCGGTCGCCGTCGTGGCCGCCGGCGCCAACTTTGCCGACGCACTGTCGGCGGGTGCGGCGATCGACGGCGAGGGCCCCGTGGTTCTCGTCAACGGCACCGCGGGCTCGCTAAACGACGCCACCGAGGCTCTGCTGAAGGGCCTCGACTCCGCCGAGATCTCGGTGGTGGGCGGCGAGAAGTCGGTCTCGAAGGGCATCTTCGGCGAGGTCGGCGCGATCACGAAGGCCGTGCGTCTCGGCGGCGTCGACCGCTACGAGTCGTCGCGCCTCATCAACGGTCACTTCTTCGAGAGCGCGAACCGCGTGTTCCTCGCCACCGGTGAGAGCTTCCCCGACGCCCTGTCGGGCTCGGGTCTCGCACCGAAGGTCGACGCGCCGTTGTTCACCGTGCCGGGCACCTGCGTGCCGGCCGACACGCTCGCGCAGATCACCGCGCTGGGGGCCACGCAGGTCACCCTGCTCGGTGGCGACCTCACCCTCTCGCCGGCGGTGGCTGAGCTCACCGCCTGCGCTGCGGGCTGACCCGGGCGCCCCTGAGGGGCACCTGACGTCCACCTGAGCGATACCCCCTAATTATGAACCGTTCATAATTAGGGGGTATCGTCGTCTCATGGCCACCGACCTGGAGACGCGCATCCGTGATGCGGGGCTGCGGGTTACCGGCCAGCGGCTGGCGGTGCTCACCGCCCTCGAGCGCGCGCCGCACTCCGATGCCGACACGGTGCACCGCTCGGTGCAGGGGGAGCTTCCGGGCACCTCGCTGCAGGCGGTCTACGTGGTGCTGAACGCGCTCGCGAACGCGGGGCTCATCAGGCGCATCGAGCCCGCGGGCTCGCCGGCGCTCTACGAGCGACGCATCGGTGACAACCACCACCACGTGGTGTGCACCTCGTGCGGAGCTGTCGCCGACGTCGAGTGCGTTCACGGGGCGGCGCCCTGTCTCGCGCCGTCGTCGACGGGCGGCTTCGTCATCGACACCGCCGAGGTCACCTTCTGGGGCCTGTGCCCCGCCTGCCAGTCGCAGCAGCACTGAACACCCATCCGACACACCACGTCACGTCAGACGGAACCGAGGACTACATGACCGACCAGAACTTCACCACCACGAACGCGGGAGCCCCCGTCGCGAGCGACGACCACTCGCAGAGCGTCGGCGCCGACGGCCCCGTCGTGCTCCACGACCACTACCTGGTGGAGAAGCTCGCTCAGTTCAACCGCGAGCGGGTTCCGGAGCGCGTCGTGCACGCGAAGGGCGGCGGGGCGTTCGGCACCTTCGAGACCACCGGCGACGTGAGCGCCTACACCCGGGCGTCGCTGTTCCAGCCCGGCGCCAAGGTCGACATGCTCGCCCGCTTCTCGACCGTCGCCGGCGAGCAGGGCTCGCCCGACACCTGGCGCGACCCCCGCGGCTTCGCGCTGAAGTTCTACACCGACGAGGGCAACTACGACCTCGTCGGCAACAACACCCCGGTGTTCTTCATCCGCGACGGCATCAAGTTCCCCGACTTCATCCGTTCGCAGAAGCGCCTGCCCGGCAGCCACCTGCGCGACCACAACATGCAGTGGGACTTCTGGACCCTCTCGCCCGAATCGGCCCACCAGGTCACCTGGCTGATGGGCGACCGCGGCCTGCCCGCCTCCTGGCGCCACATGGACGGCTTCGGCTCGCACACCTACCAGTGGATCAACGCCGCGGGCGAGAAGTTCTGGGTGAAGTACCACTTCAAGACCAACCAGGGCATCGAGATCCTCTCCCAGGCCGCCGCCGACCAGATCGCCGGTGAAGACGCCGACTTCCACATCCGCGACCTCTCCGAGGCCATCGACCGCGGCGACTTCCCCACCTGGACCCTCTCGGTGCAGGTCATGCCCTACGCCGACGCTGCCGGCTACCGGTTCAACCCGTTCGATCTCACGAAGGTCTGGCCGCACGGCGACTACCCCCTCATCGAGGTCGGCACCATGACCCTCAACCGCAACCCCGAGAACTACTTCGCGCAGATCGAGCAGGCGACTTTCGCCCCCTCGAACTTCGTTCCCGGCATCGCGGCCAGCCCCGACAAGATGCTGCTCGCCCGCATCTTCAGCTATGCGGATGCGCACCGCTACCGCGTGGGCACCAACCACGCCCAGCTGCCGGTGAACGCCCCGCTGCACGAGAACAGCTACTCGAAAGACGGCGCCATGCGCTTCGGCTTCAAAGACGCGTCGCAGCCGGTGTACGCCCCGAACTCCTTCGGTGGCCCGCACGCCGACCCGGCCAAGCACGGCGACGACTCCGGCTGGGAGTCGGATGGCGCACTCGTGCGCAGCGCCGCTACCCTGCACGCCGAAGACGACGACTTCGGCCAGGCCGGCACCCTCGTGCGCGAGGTGCTCGACGACGCGGCGCGCGAGCGCCTGGTGAAGAACATCGCGGGCCACGTCTCGAAGGTCACCATCCCCGAGCTGCGCGTGCGCGTGCTCGACTACTGGGCGAAGGTCGATCCCGAGCTCTCGCAGCGCGTCGCGGCAGCGCTCGAGCCCTCGGCCCCGGGCGCCGACGTCTCGCCCGAGCAGGCGGGCATCCCCGCCTGATCGATGGCAGGGTGGGGGTATGGAACCGCTGAAGCGCGTGACCGCCCCCACTCTCGACCTGCTGTCGCTCCTGCTCGAGAGCGGCGGCACCGCCTTCGGGTTCGACCTCATGAAGCGCAGTGGGCGCCCTTCCGGCACCGTCTACCCGATTCTGGAGCGGCTCGAGGCGCAGGGCTGGATCAGCTCGGCGTGGGAGGAGAACGTCACCACCCAGCTGCATCGCCGCCGCGTCTACACCTTCACGCCCGAGGGCGCCGAGGCCGCCCGGGAGCTGGTGACTGCGCGGTCGTGAGCGGGCTCAGCCCGCGGCCGGCCGCAGCACGATCGTGTTGTCCCAGGGGTCGTTCACCGTCACGGTGAGTCCGTCGTCGGCGGTCTGCAGACCGTGATGCCGCAGCCTGGCGTCGGCGGCGGCGACCTCGTCGGCATCCGGAAGCACGATCTCCACCTGCCCGAGCCCCAGGGCCAGCCCGCGCCGGCCGGCGCCCGCCGAGTTCCAGGTGTTCATCGCCATGTGGTGGTGGTAGCCGCCCGCCGACACGAACAGCGCCTGCGGCCCGTAGGTGGCGGTCACCTCGAAGCCGAGCTTGTCGACGTAGAAGTCGCGGGCCTGCGGCACGTCTCCCACCGAGAGGTGCACGTGCCCGATGGATGCTCCTCCCGCGCGCGGTGAGTCGAGCGCCTCCTGGGTGAGGTGCTCCTGCAGGTAGCCGTTCGGGTCGAGGAAGATCGTCGACATCTCGACCTGTCCGTGGGCCCAGCTCCACTGCGTGCGGTCGCGGTCCCAGTAGAGCTCGACCCCATTGCCTTCGGGGTCGGTGAAGTAGAACGCCTTCGACACTAGGTGATCGGATGATCCGGTGAAGCTGTGCGGGAAGCGTGACGCCACCGAGTACACGGCTGCGGCGAGGGCCTGCTCGGTCTCGAACACGATCGCCGTGTGGAAGAGCCCAGCCGAGCGGGGCTCGGCGCTCCTCAGCTCGGGCGCGTGCTGCAGCACGAGCAGGGGCACGCCGTCGCGGCCGAGCAGCGCCGTGCCGCCGAGCTGCGAGATGACGTCGAGCAGCACGGCGTCGCGGTAGTACCCGACCATGCGGTCGAGGTCGCCGACGCGCAGAGTCACGGCTCCCATCGCGGTGTCGGGGGCGAGGAGGTCGGCGGCAGTCGTCATGCGTTCTCAAACACTTGTAGCCACAACTAAATTCCGGCGCCGGGCGGCGGCGTGGCGCGGAGGCGGTCGACGAAGTCGATGATGGCGACCTCGTCGCCCGGCACGGTGCCCGTGGTGAGTGCCTCGTAGTAGAGACCGTCGCCGAGCAGGAGGGCGACGCGGGCGAGCAGGGGGTCGCCGAGATCGGCGGCGATGAGCTCCTGGTGCCGGGAGCGGAGGGTCGCGAGCAGCGTGCGGGCGCGCTCGTGGTCATGGGCGAGGAAGCCGACCGCCACGGTGGCCCGGTCGAGGGGGCTGTCGATGTAGTCGCTGAGGGGGAGGTAATAGGCGAGGGCGCCGCCCGGTGCGGTGCGCATCCGTTCGAGGTCCTCCGCTGCCACGGCTTCGAGGCGGTCGACGAGCGCGTCTTCGAGGGCGCGGCGCGAGCCGAAGTGGTAGAGCAGCCCGCCCTTGGTGACGCCGGCGCGGCGGGCGACCTCGTCGAGGCTCGCCGAGGTGCCGCGCGATTCGATCAGCAGGTTCTGGAACGCCGTGAGGATCGTCTCGCGGGCGTTGTCCTTGTGCTGGGCCATCGTTGAAGTTTACTGCACTGTTTGGTACAGTGACTTTGCTGCACCGAATGGTGCAGTAAAACTCGCACGTAACAGGTCACACCATGCAGTCCCCCGTCTCCGCGCCCACCCTCGACCGCGCCGCCGCGCCCCTCTACAAGCACCGCTACGTCTCGCTCGCGCTGCTGATGCTGCCTGTGCTGCTCGTCTCGGTCGACAACACCGTGCTGAGCTTCGCCCTGCCGTCGATCAGTCGCGACCTCGGCCCGAGCAGCACGACCCTGCTCTGGATCGTCGACGTCTACCCGCTCATCCTCGCCGGCCTCCTCGTGGCGATGGGCACCGTCGGCGACCGCGTCGGCCGGCGCCGCCTGCTCATGATCGGCGCCACCGGCTTCGCCCTCGTCTCGGCCGCCGCGGCCTTCGCCCCGAGCGCCGAGCTGCTCATCGCCGCCCGCGCCCTCATGGCGTTCTTCGGCGCCATGCTCATGCCCTCGACCCTGTCGCTGCTGCGCAACATCTTCACGGATGCTCGCGAGCGCACCATGGCCATCGCCATCTGGGCGGGTGGTTTCGCCGCCGGGTCGAGCCTCGGCCCGATCGTGGGCGGCATCCTGCTCGAGCACTTCGCCTGGGGCTCGGTGTTCCTGCTCGCGGTGCCCGTGCTCATCCCGCTGCTCGCGCTCGGCTTCGTGTTCATCCCCGAGTCGCGCGACCCGAACCCGGGGCGCATCGACGTGCTGAGCGTCGTGCTCTCGCTGGCTGCCCTCACCCCCTTCGTCTTCGGCATCAAGCAGCTCGCCCACGACGGCATCACCGTGGCGGGGGTCGCCGCCGTGGTCGTGGGGCTTGTGGTGGGTGCGCTGTTCGTGCGGCGGCAGCGCCGCATCCCGAACCCGCTGCTCGATCTCGCGCTGTTCGCCAACGCGCCGTTCGCCGGGTCGATCGTGGCGAACTTCCTCAGCGTGTTCAGCCTGGTCGGCTTCCTGTTCTTCGCGTCGCAGCACCTGCAGCTCGTGCTGGGGCTGAGTCCGCTCGACTCGGGTCTGCTGCTGCTGCCCGCCACTCTCGTGGGCATCGGCGCCGGGATGCTCGCTGCCGTTCTCGTGCGGCGCCTCAGCCCGCGGTCGGTGGTGCTCGGGGGCCTGAGCTGCACGGCGGCCGGTTTCGCGATGGTGGTGCTGTTCCAGCACGACCTCACGGCGATGGTGGTGGCGATCGCGTTCGTGGTGCTCTCGTTCGGGGTCTCGTTCGCGGAGACCATCTCGAACGACGTCATCCTCGCCTCGGTGCCGGAGGAGAAGGCGGGTGCCGCCGCGGGTATCTCCGAGACCGCGTACGAGCTCGGGGTCGTGCTCGGCACCGCGGTGCTCGGCGCCGTGCTCTCGGCGTTCTACCGGGCGAACGTCGTGGTGCCGTCGGGACTCGACCCGGCGGCCGACCGCGCCGCGGGCGAGACCCTGGGCGGCGCGATGAGTGCGGCCTCGTCGCTGCCGGGCAGCGCCGGTGAGACGCTCGTCGCCTCCGCGAAGGCCGCGTTCGAGAGCGGCATCGGCGTCACCTCCACCATCGCCGTCGCCCTCATCGCCACCGCCTGGCTCGTCGTCCACCGCACCCTCCGCACCACCCGCCCCACGGGCCGCCCCGCCCCCGCGGCTGCGCCTGCCGCGCCCGTCGCCGACTGAGCCGCCCCACGCAGCTCCACCCAAACGACGGAGTTTCGGGCCTTTTCGCCCGAACGACGGATGCTGACACCGGTATTCGGCACAGCATCCATCGTTCTGCCGCCCCGAACTCGGTGGACTTTCGGCAGCTGTGCGGAAACGGATGGAGTCTCAGGCCCGAAAGAGGCCGAGACTCCATCCGTTTCGCGAGCGGCGCGGCAGCGGGAGGCGCCGCGCCGCGCTACTCCACGAGCTTGCCGGCGGTGGAGACGTCGCGCATGAGGGCGGCGATGTCGTCGGGGGTGGCGGGGATGGGCTCCCGCACGACGCCGGTCGACGGCGACCACACCAGGTTCACCTGCAGCTCGGGGTCGAGCTCGGGGTAGTCGCTGCGGTTGTGGCAGCCTCGGGTCTCGCGTCGTTCGAGGGCGGCGAGCAGGGTCGCGCGCGCCGCGAGCGACGACGACTTGAGGTCGAAGGCGTGGGCGAGATCCTGGAACCCGGCGATGTCGGGGTGCACCCCGATCTGCGCGATGCGCGCGTCGATGGCGTCGAGTTCGGCAAGGCCCGCGAGCAGCCCCTCCTCGTCGCGCACCACGCCGGCGTGCTCGGTCATGGTGTTGCGGATGGCCCGCTGCAGCGCACGCACGTTCTCGGGACCGTCGGAGGCGAGCAGCCCCGCGATCTCGTCGCGCGCCACGGCGACCGCCGCCGCCGAGCGCTTCTGCGCGGGCAGCCCCGCCGAGTAGGCCGCCGCCGCCTGACCCACGATGCGCCCGAACACGAGCAGCTCGATGAGCGAGTTGCCGCCCAGCCGGTTCGCACCGTGCAGCCCCGACGACGCCTCGCCGATCGCGTAGAGCCCGGGCACGTCGGTGGCGTGATCGGAGGGCCGCACCCACACCCCGCCCATCGAGTAGTGGGCGGTGGGCGCGATCTCGATCGGCTCCTTCGTCACGTCGAGCATCTGCAGCTCGAGCATGGTCTGGTACACCCGCGGCAGCTTGGTCATGATGGTCTCGCGCGGCAGGTGCGAGACATCGAGCCAGACGCCGCCGTTCGGCGTGCCCCGGCCCTCCTTGATCTCGGTGTAGCAGGCGAGCGCGACACGGTCGCGGGTCGAGAGCTCGAGCCGCTCGGGGTCGTACTTGTGCATGAAGCGCTCGCCGAGTCCGTTGCGGAGGATGCCGCCCTCGCCCCGAGCCGCCTCCGAGATGAGGGTGCCCGCGGCGCTCTCGGGCTCGATGATGCCCGAGGGGTGGAACTGCACCAGCTCGGGGTCGCGCAGCCGGCCGCCGGCCTCGACGGCCAGGCGGAACGAGTCGCCGGTGTTCTCGTCGCGACGCGAGGAGGTGCGGCGCCAGATGCGGTTGTGCCCACCGGCGGCGAGGATGACCGCATCCGCGTGGATGAGGTAGCGCGTGCCGTCTTCGAGGTCGAAGCCGTAGGCGCCGAACACCGCCCCGTCGTCATTGGTGAGGATGCGCGTGATGTACACGCGGTCGAGGATCGGGATGTCGAGGAGCGCGGCCCGGTTCACGAGCGTGCGCTGGATCTCGAGCCCCGTGTAGTCGCCCGCGAACGCCGTGCGGCGGAAGGTGTGTGCGCCGAAGAACCGCTGCGAGATGCGCCCGTCGTCTTCGCGGGCGAACGGCATGCCGTAGCGCTCGAGGTCGTCGATGCCCTGCGCCGCGCCCTCGGTGACGATCTGCACGGTGTGCGGGTTGGCGAGCAGGTACGACTCCTTCAGGGTGTCGGCGGCGTGCTGCTGCCAGCTGTCCTCCTCGTCCATGGTGCCGAGGGCCGCGTTGATGCCGCCCGCGGCGAGGGAGGTGTGCGCATCCGACTTCGGGCGCTTGCCGACGGCGAGCACGTCGACGCCCGCTTCGGCGAGTTCGATCGAGGCGCGGAGACCGGAGCCGCCGGTGCCGATGACGAGGACGGTGGTGGAGATCTGACGTTCGGTGGATCGCATGCTTGAACCGTAGGCAGCTCCGTCGAATTACTCCAATGCATATATCTCGTCATGACGATGCACATAGGCTATGGATGTGAACCTCGATCAGCTGCGCGCCTTCGCCGAGGTGGCGAGTCTCGGCAACTTCACGCGGGCGGCGGATGCGCTGCACCTCGCCCAGCCCTCCCTCAGCCGGCAGATCGCCTCGCTGGAGCAGGAGCTCGGTGCCGAGCTCTTTCACAGGGCGCGTTCAGGCAGCACCCTCACCAGTGCGGGGGAGACCCTCCTTCCGCTGGCGCGACGGATGCTCGCCGACGCCGCCTCGGTGCGTCGCGAACTCGCCGAGCTGGCCGGGCTCCGGCGCGGCCGGGTGCGGCTCGGGGCGACGCCGACGCTCTGCATCAGCCTGGTCGCCGAGGTGCTGAGTGCGTTCCACACCGCGCATCCGTCGGTGGAGCTGCACCTGTCGGAGCAAGGGTCGCGGGGGCTGCTCGACGAGCTGGCCGGGGGAGAGCTCGATCTCGCGCTCATCACGACCTCGTCGGCCGAGGCGGCGGAGCGCTTCACCGTGACACCGCTGCTCGAGGAGGAGCTCGTCGTCGTCTCCTCGGCCGCGGCGGCGCGTCTCACGCGCCGCACGACCATCACCCTCGCCGAGGTCGCGGCGCTGCCGCAGATCGTCTTCAGCTCGAGCTACGACCTGCGCAGCACGACCGACGCGGCGTTCGAGCTCGCCGGGCTCGTGCCCGAGGTCGTGCTCGAGGGAGCCGAGATGGATGCGGTGCTGCGCTTCGTCGAACGCGGGCTGGGTGTGGCGATCGTTCCGGCGATGGTGCTCATCGACCGTCCGGCGCTGCGGTCGGTGCGACTGGTCGAGCCCGTGCTCACCCGCACCATCAGCCTGGCGCGGCCCGCCGATGTGGCGCCCGCTGCGGCCGTCGGGGTGATGCAGCGCACCATCGCGGCGACGGCCACCGGGTTCGCCGAGCGATCGGGGGTGACGATGCGGCGGGTCGGGCCGTTGGCGCCCTCGAGCGTCGGGTCGCCCGCGTCTCAGGGCCTCGTCTGAGCCGACCGTTCCGCGATGGAGGCGCGGATCGCCTCTTCGTCGACGTCGATCTCGCCCACGTCGTCGGGCCCGCCCTCGCCCGGCACCGTCTTCACGGCGCTCGAATCGATCTCGGGGTCGTCGAGGTGGGCCGAGCCGCGCGGATCGTCCTGCGCCTCCTCGGTCTCCTGCCCGCTGGCGGGGCTGTACGACATGTCCTTCTCGACGGTCTCCTCGTCGTTACCGCTCTGAATACCCATGCCCCCGACGCTACGACCCTCCCGCGCATCCGCAACCCCGCGCATCCGCTCGCCTTCGGTCGCGCAAAGTGCTCCTCCAGCGCGCGGAGAGAGCACTTTGCGCGACCGACGCGAGATCGGTCGACCCGCTTGCGGACATGTCCTCATCAGGGCGGCCCCGACTCGGTACCCTCACGTCATGAGCGAACCCGAGCCCCATCCCGTCGCGCGTCGCACGCTGCTCGGCGCAGCGTGGGCGGCACCCGTGGTCGTCGCGGCCGCTGCAGCACCCTCGGCGGCGGCGAGCCCGGCGTCGCCGACCCTCTCCGTGCGCCTCTCGGGGCCCACACCCTTGGCGGGAGTCACCGCGTGGCTCATCTGGGTCACCAACGACAGCGCCGCGCCGATCGCCGCCGGCACCCTGACGGCGAGCCTTCCCGACCCCGCACCCGGTTACTTCTACAGCGGCTTCTCGGGAGACGTGCGCTGGAACTATGGCGACGACCCGTCGGGCCTGACGATCGTGTTCGTCTACAACGACGTGATCGCTCCGGGCGAGGAGGCGGGCACCTTGCTCCTGCTCGTCGGCAAGACCGACCCCGCCCAGACCCCCGACCCGGTCGCGATCCTCACGCTCACCGCGCCCGGGTTCGACCCCGTCGCGCTGTCGCTGACCGTCACGAACTGACGCGCACGAGCGCGCGCCCGAGCCCGCACGGGCTCAGATGCCCAGGGTTGACTCCTCGAGGGTGCCCTCGGCGCCCGGGCCCTCCTGCGCGACGTGGCCGGGGAGGGGCACGATGCGGGAGTGCACGGCGTCGACGATGTCGGCCGGGGTGACGAAGTACTCCCACTCGAGCTCGGCGGGCGGGGCGATCCAGTTGCGGGTGCCGAGCACCACGACGGGGGCGTCGAGCTGGTCGAAGGCCTCGGTCTGCACCCGGGTCGCCACCGTGTTGAGCCACGAGCCGCGCACGTTGGCGTCGGAGGCGAGCAGCAGGCGCCCGGTCTTCGCCACCGACTCCAGCAGCAACGAGTAGTCGAACGGCACCATCGAGCGCGCGTCGATGACCTCGGCCTCGATGCCGTACTGCTCCGACAGCGCGGTGGCGGCCTCGAGCGCCCGGTAGAGGGTGGCGCCCACGGTCATGATGGTGAGATCCGAGCCGTCGCGCGCGATCCGCGCCTCGCCGATCGGTGTCTGGTAGTACTCCGCGGGAACCCCGTCGGGGAAGACGGTCTCGACGGTGTCGTAGAGGCGCTGGCTCTCGAAGAAGACCACGGGGTCGTTGCCCGCCAGCGCCGACGCCAGCAGGCCCTTCGCGTCGTGGGCGGTGGCGGGGAACACCACCTTGAGGCCGGGAACGCCGGCCACCATCGAGCTCCAGTCCTGCGAGTGCTGGGCGCCGTACTTGGCGCCCACCGAGACGCGCAGCACCATCGGTACGGTGGTGAGGCCGCCCGACATGGGCTGCCACTTGGCCATCTGGTTGAAGATCTCGTCGCCCGCGCGCCCGATGAAGTCGGCGTACATGAGCTCGACCACGGGCCGCCCGCCCGAGAGCGCGAAGCCCACGCCGGCCCCCACGATGGCCGCCTCCGAGATGGGCGAGTTGAACAGCCGGTGCCGGGGAAGGATGTCGGTGAGGCCCCGATAGACCCCGAACGCCCCGCCCCAGTCGCGGTTCTCCTCGCCCCACAGCGTCACCCGGTCGTCGGCGACGGCGTGAGCGAGCACCGACTCGAACAGCGCGTCGCGGAAGGTGATGGCCTTGGCGCCCGACAGCGGCTTGCTGCCCGGCCCGTCGGAGAGCCCCGAGCGCGACTTGCGCGCGAGCGACGCCGCGTGCTGCAGCTCCTCGACCGGGATCGTCGTCTCGCCGGCCGGCGCATCCGCCAGCTCGATCGAGGTGTCGTTGAAGGTGAGCCCCGCCATGACCTTCGGGTCGCGGCGCAGTGACAGGCGGGGCGACACGGATGCGTCGATCGCCACCTCGAGGGAGGCCGACACGGTCTCCTCCGCCCACTGCTTGAGCTCGGCCTGGCGGGTGGCGGCCACCACACCGCCCTCCGCCAGGCGAGCGAAATAGCTGTCGATCGGGTCGATCGACGCCCACAGCTCGACCTCGTCCTTGGTGCGGTAGGAGGAGGCGTCGGAGGGGGAGTGTCCGGTCTGCCGGTAGGTCTGGCAGTCGATGAGCACGGGGCCGTCGCCCGACTCGAGGTGCTGGCGGGCCAGGGTCATGGCCTCGATCACGGCGAGCGGGTTGTTGCCGTCGACGGTCTGCGCGTGCATGTTCTGCGCGTTCACGCCTGCGCCGAGGCGCGCCAGGCGGTCGTAGGCCATGGTCTCGCCGATGGTCTGCCCGCCCATGCCGTAGAAGTTGTTCACCACGAAGAAGACGACCGGCAGGCCGCCGCGGTGCTTCTCGTCCATGAGCGTGCTGAGCTGCCCCATGCTCGCCAGGTTGAACGACTCCCACACCGGGCCTGTGCCGGTGGAGGCGTCGCCGATGGAGGCGACGACGATGCCGGGCTGCCGCTGCAGGCGGTTGTAGAGGGCTGCACCGGTGGCGAGCGGGGCCGAGCCTCCGACGATCGCGTTGTTCGGGTAGATGCCGAGCGGCGGGAAGAACGCGTGCATCGAGCCGCCGAGCCCGCGGTTGAAGCCGGTGCGGCGGCCGAAGGTCTCGGCGGTCATGCCGTAGACGAGGTAGTTGACGGCCTGCTGCTCGAAGTCGTCGTCGGCGAGGCGATCCTTGACGACATTCCAGATGGCGCCCTCCGACCACCCCTCGAACGCCTCGACGAGGGAGTCCTTCGTCGAGGTGTGGATGGCCGAGAGACCCTTCGCGATCACCTCGCCGTGGCTGCGGTGGCTGCCGAAGACTTTGTCGACCGCGCCGAGGGTGAAGGCCTGGCCGACGGCCGCCGCCTCCTGGCCGATGGAGAGGTGGGCGGGGCCCGCGTGCACGTAGGAGGTGCCGCGGTAGGCGCCGTCGCGCTTGATCGACTGCAGCATGAGCTCGAACTCGCGCACGAGGATCATGTCGCGCCCGATGCGCTCGAGCGCGTCGTCGCCGTGCAGCGCACGCTCGGCGACGAGATCGGGGCGGTAGCTGTTGATCGCGATGGTCTCGAAGCTCAGCTCGGCCTGCGAACGGGTGACGGCCGGGTCGATGAGCAGTTCTTTTGCCATGGTGGTGACGTCTTTCGAAAGAGGGTGGGAGCGGGAGTCAGAACGCCGACAGCACGTCGACGGTCTCGATGGCCTCGGCGATGGAGGCGAGCGCCTTCGCGGCGGCCGCCCCGTCGAGGGCCCGGTGGTCGAAGGTCAGCGAGAGCGGGAGCAGGCTCGGAGCATCGGGATGCGACTGGTGCGCGGCCCCGACCCCGAGGATGCAGCTCTGGGGTGTGTTGAGCACCGGGGTGAACCAGTGCACGCCGAGGGAGCCGAGGTTCGACACGGTGAAGGTGCCGCCCTCCATCTCGGCGGTGCCGAGCTTGCCCGAGCGGGCCTTCTCGATGGAGGCCGCGGCCGCCGCGGCGACGCCGGAGATGCTGAGCGCATCGGCGTTCGGGATGACCGGCACGAGCAGCGCCTGGCCCGTGTCGACGGCGAAGCCGAGATGCACCTGACGGTACTGGCGGATGCCGTCCCAGTCGAACACCGAGTTGGCCTCCGGATGCTTCGCCACCGCCTTCGCCGTCGCGAACAGCAGCACGTCGTTGACGTTGATCTTCGGGAGGCCCTGCGCCTCCGTCACGGTGCGCAACCGCTTCACGTAGGAGAGCATCGCCGTGGCGTCGGCGTAGCGGGTGAGCGTGACCTGGGCGGTGCCGGCGAGTGAGGCGTGCATCCGCTGCGCCGTGACCTTGCGGGCACCTCGCACGGGCACGAGCTGGAACTCGGCGTCGCGCGGCGCGGCGGCAGCGGCCACCTCGGCGTCGCGCGGTGGAGCGACGGGCGCGGCCTCCGGTGCGGCCGTGGCTGCGGGCGCGGTCGCCCGCTTGGCGCTCAGCACGTCGGGAACGATGATGCGCCCACCGGGGCCCGATCCTGTCACGGTCGAGAGGTCGATGCCGTTGCGCTCGGCCAGGAGGCGGGCACGGGGCGAGGCGCGGTGCCGGTCGGCGCGCGCGGTCTCCACGACCGCCGGGGTCGGTTCGGCGGGAGCGGTCGCACCCGGGTCGGCGGCGTCGGCGGCGGGCGCCGTCGGCGCGGCGGTCGGACCCGCGTCGCCTTCGGCGGGCAGTTCGCCCGCCGCGCCGATGATCGCGAGCACCTCGTGCTCGGGAACCTCGTCACCGGAGTCGAACAGCACCCGCAGCACCTCTCCGGCCTCGGGTGCCTCGACCTCGATCGTCGACTTGGCGGTCTCGAGGGTGACGAGAACCTCTCCGGCGCTCACCTGGTCGCCGACCCGGACGTTCCAGTCGACGATCACGGCGTCTTCTCCGGCATTGCCGGTGGTGGGGACACGAACGTCGATCGACATCGCGCTCCGTTCTCTCGCTTGACTGCTCAAATGTGCACGTAACGCTCAAAGGAGCGCACGAGTCACAGTACACTGGCCAGCAGGTCGCGTCAAAGGTCGACCTCGACACGACGGAAGGGCGAGCATGGGCGATCAGAGTGGCCGCAGCCGCGCGCCCGTCTCGCTCGAGGCGGCGATCGTCGCCCGCCGGTACTACATCGACGACCGGCAGAAGAACGAGATCGCCGAGGAGCTCGGCATCTCCCGCTTCAAGGTCGCGCGGCTGCTCGACGAGGCCAAGGCGAGCGGCATCGTGCGCATCGCCGTCGACATGCCGGCCGACATCGACCTGCCGCTCGGCGAGGAGCTGGCACGTGCCTACGGCATCACCCGCGCCATCGTGGTGCGCGCCATCGACGCCGCGCCCGACGCGACACCCGGGCTCATCGGCGACGCCGCGGCGCAGTACCTGCAGGGCATCGTGGGTGCCACCGACGTGCTCGGCATCTCCTGGGGAACGAGCCTCACCGCCTTGGTCGACGCCGTCTCGACCCTCGACCCCGCCGAGGTGGTGCAGCTGGTCGGCGGTGTGCGCGCCGCGGAGCTCGAGGTCTCGGGGGTGGAGCTCGTGCGCCGGCTCGCCCGCAAGACCGGGGGCCGCGCGCATCCGCTCCACGCACCGCTGCTCGTGCGCACCCCGGAGATGGCGGAGGAGCTGCGCCGCGACCCCAGTCTCGCCGACGCGATCGGCGGCTTCGGCCGACTCTCCATCGCGCTGGTGGGCATCGGCTCGTGGCAGCCGCCGAAGTCGTCGCTGCACGGCGAGTTCACCGATGCCGAGCGCGCCGAGCTCACCGCCGCCGGGGCCGTCGCCGACCTCTGCGCCATCGTCGTCGACGCCGAGGGGCGCGAGATCGAGTCGTCGGCTCTCGCCCGATCGGTGGGCATCTCGGCGGCCGAGCTGCGCCGCGTGCCAGAGGTCGTGGCGGTGGCGGGCGGGGCCGAGAAGACGGCGGCCATCGCGGCGGCGCTCCGCAGCGGACTGGTGCGCACGCTGGTGACCGATTCGCACACCGCGGCGGGCCTGCTGCCGGCGGCGCACTAGGGTCGATGGCGTGTCAGTACGAATCCACCCCAGCATCCTCGCCGCCGACTTCGCGCACCTCGCCGACGATCTCGAGAGGATCCGCACGGCGGATCTCATCCACTTCGACGTGATGGACTACCACTTCGTGCCGAACCTCTCGTTCGGCATGCCGTTGTTCGAGTCGGTCTCCGCGAACTCGCCGCTGCCCATCGACGTGCACCTCATGATCAGCGACCCGCTGCGCTGGGCGCCGGGCTATGCCGAGGCGGGAGCGGCGTCGGTGACGTTCCACGCCGAGGCCACCGAGTCGCCCGTCGAGGTCGCCAAGGCGATCCGTGCCGCCGGGGCCCGCGTGGGGCTCGCCATCAAGCCGGGCACCGGCATCGACGACTACCTCGAGCTGCTGCCCGAGATCGACATGGTGCTCGTCATGACGGTCGAGCCGGGCTTCGGCGGCCAGTCGTTCATGCCCGAGACCATGCCGAAGCTCGCGCGGCTGCGCGAGGCCGTCGACGCCTCCGGGCTCGAGGTGCGCGTGCAGGTCGACGGGGGCATCGACGAGCGCACCATCTCCATCGCCGCCGAGCACGGTGCCGACACCTTCGTCGCCGGCTCGAGCGTGTTCGGTGCGGAGAGCGCCGCCGACCAGATCGCCCTGCTGCGCGAGACCGCGAGCGCCCACCGCCACTGACGCGCGGGCGCGCACAGGCGCCGCCCCGCGTCCCGCCCCGCACCCCGCGCTACATCGTGCGCAGCAGCTCCGCCAGTGAGTTGTCGGTGACGAGGGTGGTGCCGAGCCCGGCGTTGATCACGGCGTGCACCGCCTCGGCCTTCGACTCGCCGCCCGCGATGAGCACGAGCTCGGGAATGGTGCGCAGCACCTCGATGCCGGTGGCCATCGACCTGTCCTGCAGGTCGGGCAGCACGGTGCCGTCGTGCTTGATGAGGGTGGCGAGCACCTCGGCGGCGACGCCCTTGCCCACGAGCGCCTCGCGCTCGTGCAGCGGCAGGCTCGCCATCATCTGCGAATCGGGCGGGTCCCAACTGCCCACCGCGACCGCGGCCACCGTGATCGACTCGAACAGCTTCATCGCGGCGGCCACGCCGGGCTGGGTGCTGAGGCTCTTCTTGGTGAGCGCATCCTGCACCACCAGCGGCACGAACAGCGGGTAGGCCTGACCGCCGCCGACCTCGCTGATCTTGCGCACCAGCTCGAGCGAGTTCTCGGCGACCGAACCCACCATGCCGCCCATCTGCACCACGAGCGAGCGTGGCAGCTCGGTGAGCTCCTGCGACATCGCGCTCAGGGTGCGCCCCCAGCCGATGCCGAGCACGTCGGTCTCGGTCACGAGCTCGCTCAGCACGGCGGCGGCGCCGCGGCCGACCGCCTGACGGATGCCGGCTGCCGTGCGCTCCTCCTCGGGTACGTCGATCACGATCACGCGGCGCAGTCCGAAGCGCTTACGCAGTTCCTCCGACAGTTCGGCGTCGAAGGAGTTGGGGGTCGCGATCTCGAACTTCACGATGCCCTCGCGCACGCTCTGCTCGAGCAGGCGGGCGACCTTGAACCGCGACAGGCCCATCTCGTCGGCGATCTCCGACTTGGTGCTGCCGTCGATGTAGAAACGGCGCGCCACAGTCGCGGCGAGGATCGCCGCACCGGGACTCAGCGTTGACGGCACGCAGCCCATCCTAGGGCGTGGGTTCCACAGAAGAGCGCGCTCATTTGAGCGGCGTGTTTGACAGATGTGCAGCACCGTGCTCATACTGATGGCCGGTACACCGCCGTGCGAGAAGGAAGCTGGAATGACCCTCACCCCTGAGACCACCGCCGTGATCGAGGCAGGCCGCCAGCAGATCCGTGTGGAGACGGAGGCGCTCGCCGACGTGCTCGACCAGATCGACGAGCGCTTCGTGCGCGTCGCCTCGCTGCTGCAGTCGATGACCGGCAAGGTCGTCATGACGGGCTCCGGCACCTCGGGCTTCATCGCCCGCCGCTCCGCCCACCTCTTCTCGGTGTCGGGCACTCCCGCCTTCTTCCTCAACCCGGGCGACGGCCTGCACGGCTCGATGGGCGCCGTGGAGGGCGACGACGTGATGATCGCGCTGTCGAAGGGCGGCTCCTCCTCGGAGCTCAACGACCTGGTGGCACGCGTCAAAGACGTGGGCACCCGCGTGGTCGCCCTCACGGCGAACGCCGCGTCGCCGCTCGGCGAGCTCGCCGACATCACCGTCGAGATCCGCAACTACCCCGCCGCCGACCCCGGCAACCTGCTCGCCATGGGTTCGACCCTCGCGCACAGCGCCTGGCTCGACGCGCTCGCGGTCGTGCTCATGCGAGCGCGTGCCGTGAGCTGGGAGCGCGTGCACTTCACCCACCCCGGTGGCGCGGTGGGCCTGCTCGCGCAGCTCCCCGACCAGCTCGACGGCCTCGTCATCCCCGAGCTCGGGCACGAGCTCGAGTCGGCGGGCGCGCCCGCGGCCACGACCGAGCCCGCGGAGAGCCGCTGACCATGCCCGTCGTCGCCGGGGTCGACTCCTCGACCCAATCCACCACCGTCGTGCTGCGCGACGCCGACACCGGAGCCACCCTCGGCTCCGGGCGGGCGCCGCACACGCCGACGTTCCCGCCGGTGAGCGAGCAGAACCCCGCCGAGTGGTGGGCCGCCACCATCGCCGCGTTCGCCGCTGCACGCGCCGCCGCCGGTGTGGTGCCCGACGACATCGTCGCCGTGAGCGTCGCCGCGCAGTGCCACGGTCTCGTGCCGCTCGACGCGCGCGGCCAGGTCATCCGCCCCGCGAAGCTGTGGAACGACACCACCGCCGCGGGCGAGATCGCCGAGCTCACCGCCCGTCTCGGCGGCGACGCCTGGACCGACCGCGTCGGCACCCTCCCCCCACCCTCCTTCACCATCGGCAAGCTGGCCTGGCTGAAGGCGCACGAGCCCGAGAACTTCGCGGCCCTCGCCACCGTGCTGCTGCCGCACGACTACCTCACCTGGCGTCTCACCGGCGGCCCCGCCGGCGGTCGCGCGGTCACCGACCGCTCCGACGCCAGCGGCACCGGCTACTACAGCGCACCCGAGGGCCGCTACCTCACCGAGGTGCTCGAGCTCATCGACGCCGACAAGAACTGGGCGGCCATGCTGCCCGACGTTCTCGGGCCTTCCGAGCACGCCGGCACCGTTCCCGCCGCGGTCGCCACCGAACTCGGGGTGCGAACGGATGCGGTGGTCGGCGCGGGCGCGGGCGACCAGCACGCCAGCGCGGTCGGCCTCGGCATCGCACCCGGCGAGCTCGCCTACGTGCTCGGCACCTCGGGGGTGGTCTTCACCACGAGCGAGTTCCCCGTCTTCGACCATACCGGCATCGTCAACTCGGTCGCCGACGCCACGGGCGCCTACCTCCCGCTCATCTGCACCCTCAACGCCGCCAAGGTCACCGACACGGTCGCCCGTCTGCTCGGCGTCGACCACGCCGAGCTCGAGCGCCTCGCGCTCTCGGCCGAGCGCGAGGCGGAGCGACCGGTGCTGGTGAGCTTCCTCGACGGCGAGCGCACGCCCAACCGGCCCGCCGCGCGGGGACTGCTCGCCGGGCTGTCGAACGACACCTCGCGCGAAGACCTGGCGCTCGCCGCCTACGAGGGTGTCGTGCTGGGCATGGAGCGCGGCGAGCGCCGCATGGCCGCGATGGGCCTCGCCCTCGACGGCCGCCTGCTCGTGACCGGAGGCGGGGCCGCCTCCGCGGCCTACCGCCAGATCGTCGCCGACGTCACCGGCCGCCCGGTCGAGATCACCGACGCCGCCGACGCGGTCGCCGCCGGGGCCGCCGTTCAGGCGGCCGCGGTGGTGCGCGGCGCCGACATCCGCACCGTGCGCTCCGAGTGGGCGCCCGCATCCCGAGTCGTCGCCGAACCCCAGGGCGTCGACTACCGCCAGGTCCGTGAGCGCTACACCCGCGCCGCCGACATCACCGAGCTCGACGGAGCGTTCTGATGACCGATTCCGGTTCCCTCACCCGCAAGCCAGCCACCACCACGAAAGGGGGCCCCGTGAAGAAGCGTCGCGTGCCCGACGAAGCCGGCATCTTCATGGTGCTGGTCGCCGTGCTGCTGGTGTTCAGCATCCTGTCGCCGAACTTCCGCACCATCGACAACGGCTTTACGCTGCTCGTCAACGGCACGGTCATCGGCTTCCTCGCCCTCGGCCAGACCTTCGTACTGCTCACCGGCGGCATCGACCTCTCCACCGGCGCGAACATCGCGATGTCGGGTGTGCTCGTGGCGCTCGTCATGCAGGCGGGTGTGCCGTGGCCGGCCGCGGTGCTCATCGCCCTCCTCGCTGCGACCTCGCTCGGTGTGCTGAACGGTGCGCTCATCCACTTCGTGCGCATCCCGCCGTTCATCGCGACGTTCTCGACGCAGGGTGTCGCGCTCGCCATCCCGCTCATCATCACGGGGGCGAACTCCATCCAGGTGCGCGACATCGGCTTCAGCTGGATCGGCCAGGGCCGCATCGCGGGCGTGCCGCTCCCCGTGCTCCTGCTGCTCGTCGCCGCCGTCATCGCCGGACTGTGGCTGCGCATGACCCGCCAGGGCGTTCACGTCTACGCCCTCGGCGGCAACAAGAACGCCGCGCGCCTCGCCGGTGTGAACATCGCTCGCACCACCATCCTCGTCTACGCCATCTCGGGCTTCTGCGGCGGCATGGGCGGCATGATCGTGACCAGCCGCCTGATGGTGGGCTTCCCCGCCACCGGAACCGGCAACGAGCTGTTCTACTCCATCGCCGCGGCGGTGGTGGGCGGCATCTCGCTGTTCGGCGGTGTCGGCACCGTGCTCGGCGCCATGATCGGCGCGGTGCTCATCGCCGCCGTCTCGAACGGCATGAACGTGCTGAGCGTGCAGAGCTACTGGCAGTCGCTCGTCATCGGCGTGATCATCCTCGTCGGCGTCTCCTTCGACACGCTGCGTCGCTCGCGCGCCGGGAAGCCCGTCTTCGCCAAGCGTCAGGCGGCACCCGCCGTCACGCCCCCACCCTCCACCACCTCCACCACCACATCCTGAATCACACCAACGAGAGGAACATCATGATCAAGAGGAAGGCACTCGGCGCCGTCGCCGTAGGAGTCCTGGCTCTCAGCCTCGCCGCGTGCAGCAATGCCGCCACCGGCGACGGCGCGGGAAGCTCCACCGACGAGGCGGGCTCGCTGCCCGCGTCGTGCTCGAACGACAACCCCACCATCGGTGTGGCGCTGCCCAACACCATCAACCCGTACTACATCGCCATGCAGGAGGGTTTCGAAGACACCGCGAAAGACCTCGGCTACACGGTCGACATCGCCATCGCGAACGACAGCGAGAGCGACCAGCTCGCGCAGATCGACGCGTTCGTGCAGAAGGGTGTGTGCGCCATCGCGCTCAACGCCGTGAACTCCGACACCGGTGTGTCCAGCGTGCGGGCCGCGAACGCGGCGAACATCCCCGTGTTCTCGGTGAACGTCACCATCGACCCCGAGGGCTTGAAGAACCAGAACGCCACGATCGTGCAGTACGTCGGCGCCGACCAGACCGCGGGCGGCACGCAGCTCGGCGAGGTGGCCATCAAGGATCTCGGCACCGAGACCCCGCTGGTGGTCGGCATCCTCGGCGAGCCGTCGCAGATCCCCACCAACCAGCGCGACGAGGGCTTCATCGAGGCGCTCAAGGCGAACCCGAACACCACGATCCTGCCGACCCTCGACACCAACGTCGACCCGGCCGTCTCGCTCCAGGTGACCGGTGAGCTGCTGCAGGGCAACCCGAACGTCAACGTGATCTTCGGCGACACCGGCCCCGCCGTGGTCGGCGCCCTGCAGGCCATCAAGGAGGCCGGCAAGCAAGACCAGATCAAGGTCTACGGCTTCTGCGCCGCCGACACCCCGCTCGAGGGCGAGTACGTGGCCTGCGCCGCGCAGGAGCCCTACGAGTACGCCAAGATCGTGCTCGAGAACGTGCAGAGCTACCTCGCCGGCGACGACGTGCCGGCCGAGATCCTGCAGCCGCTGAAGATCTACACCACCGGCCAGGAGGTCGGCGCGAAGGAATTCGGCTAAGCCGCACCGCCCGTGACGGTGGCCGGGCCGGGGCCCGCTCGGCCCGGCCGCCGTCGCATCAGCACCACCCGCATCCGTGACCGAACGGATGCTCGCACCACCCGCATCCGCACCCCACCGAAGGAGACCGCTCATGACCGGCGAAGGACTGCTCGTCGACGGCATCTCGAAGAGCTACGGGCCGACGAAGGCGCTCACCGACGTGAGCCTCGCCATCAGGCCCGGCCAGGTGACGGCCCTCATCGGCCACAACGGTGCGGGCAAGTCGACCCTGCTGCGGTCGCTCTCGGGGGCCGAGGTGCCCGACCAGGGCAGCATCCGCATCGACGGCCGGGCGCAGGAGTTCCACGGGCCCCGCGACGCCTCCTCCGCGGGCATCGCCTGCGTGTACCAGGAGCTGTCGCTGGTCGACCAGCTCACCGTGGCCCAGAACATCTTCCTCGGGCAGGAGCAGGTGTCGGGGGGTGTGCTCTCGCGTCGCGAGATGAACCGCACCGCCGACCGGCTCTGCGCCGAGTACGGCATCGACGCCCGTTCCACCGACCTGGTCTCGGCCCTGCCCGTCGCGCAGCGCCAGATGGTGGAGGTGGCGCGCGCCATCAACCAGAACGCGAAGTACCTGCTGCTCGACGAGCCCACGACCGCGCTCGAGCAGGAGCAGGTCGACCACCTGCTCGCCATCGTGCGCCGGCTCGTCGACGAGCAGGGCATCGGCGTGCTGCTCGTCGACCACAAGCTCGACGAGGTGTTCGCCGTCGCCGACCACATCGTGGGTCTCTCGGGCGGCACGATCGTGCTCGACGGATCGGTGAAAGACGTCGACCGCGCCGCCGTCATCGAGGCGATCGTGGGCGACCACGGCCCCGTCGACACCGCTGCCGTCGCCGCCATCGTGGGCGAGGGCGTGGGGGAGACCCCGCTCGACGACGTGCGGGTGGTGACCGAGGCCGAGCGCGCCCGCGAGTTCGGCGCTCCGGTGCTCGAGGCCGTCGGCGTCTCGGGCAACAACCTCCACGGCATCGATCTCACGGTGCACGCGGGCGAGATCCTCGGCATCTACGGGCTCGTCGGCTCGGGCCGCACCCGTTTCCTCCGCACCGTCTACGGCGCGTTCCCGCTCGGCTCTGGACAGCTGCGTCTGCTCGGCGAGGACTACAAGCCCCGCAACCCCGCCCAGGCCATCAAGGCCGGCGTCGCCTTCCTCAGCGAGGAGCGCAAGTTCGACGGCTTCGTACCGCAGATGTCGTCGGTCGAGAACGTCGTGCTGCCGGTGCTCGGCAAGTACATCCGCGGCGGGCTGCTGCGCTGGCGTGCCCTCAAGGGCTCGGCCGACGACGTGCTGGCCCGGGTCACCATCCGCGGTGAGGTGTCGGCGCCCATCACCTCGCTCTCGGGCGGCAACCAGCAGAAGGCGCTGTTCGCCAGGGCGACGCTCCAGGCGCCGTTGCTCCTGCTGCTTGACGAACCGACGAAGGGTGTCGACATCGGGGCCAAGCGCGAGATCTACGGCATCATCCGCGCGCTCGCGTCGGAGAAGAACGTCGCGGTGATCGTGGTGTCCTCCGAGGAGGAGGAGCTGACCGAGCTGGCCGACTCCATCGCGGTGTTCCGCTCGGGCTCGTGCGACGGCGTGGTCTACCCGCGGGCCTCGGTGAGCGCGGCGCAGCTGCGCGAGCTGGCGTGGGCCGATGCCTCGCCCGTGCCGCAGGGGTAAACACTCCGTTCAACCTTGCTGTACACTCATGCTCATCGCAGCGTCGCGGTCGGGCCCTCCCGGTCGACGGGCGCTGCCTCCGCTCGAGCAAGGAGTGCGCATGACCACCTCCCGCCCCGTCCCCGCGCCCGGCCACATGGGCGTCGACTACGAGGAGCGTGTCGACTTCGACCGCCTGCGGCGCTACCGCATCGACCGCGCCAAGGCCGCCCTGGAGTCGAGCGACTGCGGCGCACTGCTCCTGTTCGACTTCTACAACATCCGCTACACCACGAGCACCTGGATCGGCGGCGCCCTCGGCGACAAGATGATCCGCTACTGCCTGCTCACGCGTGACCGGGAGCCCGTGCTCTGGGACTTCGGGTCGGCGGTCAAGCACCACAAGCTGCACTCGAAGTGGCTGCCCGACGAGAACTGGCGGGCCGGGTTCCTCGGCTTCCGGGGCGCCGTCGCGCCCGACGCCGGGCTGATGGCGTCGGCCGTCACCGAGATCAAGGCGCTCCTCGCCGAGGCGGGGGTGGCGGATGCCCCGGTCGGCGTCGACATCGTCGAGCCGCCGTTCCTGTTCGAGATGCAGCGGCAGGGCCTCTCGGTGGTCGACGCCCAGCAGCTGATGCTCGACGCGCGGGTGATCAAGTCGAACGACGAGATCGTGCTGCTCAACCAGGCGGCGGCCATGGTCGACGGGGTGTACCAGGAGATCGTCGACGTGCTGAAGCCCGGCATCCGAGAGAACGAGATCGTGGCGCTGGCGAACAAGCGGCTGTACGAGCTCGGCTCCGACCAGGTCGAGGCGGTCAACGCCATCTCGGGCGAGCGCTGCAACCCGCACCCGCACAACTTCACCGACCGCATCATCAGGCCGGGCGACCAGGCCTTCTTCGACATCATCCACTCCTTCAACGGGTACCGCACCTGCTACTACCGCACCTTCGGGGTGGGCAGCGCCACCACGGCGCAGCGCGACGCCTACAAGCGCGCCCGCGAGTGGATGGACCGCGGCATCGAAGGCATCCGCCCTGGAGCCGGTACCGACCAGATCGCGGCACTGCTGCCGAAGGCGACCGAGTTCGGCTTCGAGACCGAGATGGAGGCCTTCGGGTTGCAGTTCGCGCACGGCCTCGGCCTCGGTCTCCACGAGCGGCCGATCATCTCGCGGTTGAACAGCCTCGAGAACCCGGTGGAGCTGCAGGCGGGCATGGTGTTCGCGCTCGAGACCTACTGCCCGGCCTCCGACGGCATCTCGGCGGCGCGCATCGAGGAGGAGATCGTCGTCACTGACGACGGGCCGGTGGTGCTCACGAAGTTCCCGGCGCAGGAACTGTTCGTGGCGAACGAGTACTGAGCGGGAGGGGTCGGATGTCACGCACAGACGCCTTGCAGGGGCTCGAGGTCGCCTGGGTGGGGCTCGGTCGCATGGGCGGGGCGATGGCCGCGCGGCTGCTCGCGAGCGGGGCTGAGCTCGCGGTGTGGAACCGCACGCCGGAACGAGCGGATGCGCTGGTCGCGGCGGGCGCACGGAGGTTGCGATCGCTGGGAGACGCCGGCACCTGCGACGTCGTGTTCTCGATGGTGCTCGACGACGCGGCCCTCGACTCGTTGCACGACCCGGAACGGGGATTGTTCTCGGGCGAGGGGGAGGCGCCGGATACGGACGCGGGCGCCGTCGGCGGGCGCGGCCGCGTCTGGATCGACGGTTCCACCGTGTCGCCCGCGGCGTCGGAGCGGGCCGCCGCCGCTGCGGCCGAGGCGGGGTGGGCGTTCGTGGCGGCGCCGATCAGCGGCAACCCCTCCGTGGTCGAGGCGGGTCAGGCGATCTTCGCGATCTCGGGCGACGACGCGGGTCTCGAGGTCGCCGAGGCCATCGGGCTCGCCATCGGGCGGGCCGTGCACCGCGTCGGGTCGCGAGCCGAAGCATCCGTCATCAAGCTCTGCGTGAACGCCCTGCTCTCAGTGACGATGCAGTCGCTCGCCGAGGTCGCCGTGCTGGCCGACCGCGCCGGCGTCTCACGCGCGTCGCTGATGGAGTTCCTCAACGACAGCGCCATCGGCTCGCCGTTCACCCGGTACAAGACGGCACCGGTCGTCACCCTCGACTTCCCGCCCGCCTTCACGCCGGAGGGTCAGCGCAAGGACGTCAGGCTCGCCTTGGAGCTGGCGCGAGAGCTCGAGGTGCCGCTGCCGGTGCTCGCCACCACCGAGGTGGCCTACTCGAGCCTCGTCTCGGGCGGGCTCGGCGAGGGCAAGGACTTCGCCGCCCTGATTCTCGAGGTGGCGCGCGACGCGGGTCACGAGTTGCGACCGGAGGAACTGAGATGACGATTCCCGAGACCATGCGAGCCGCCGTCTACCACGGTCGCCGCGACATCCGCTTCGAGGAGGTGCCGGTGCCCTCGCCGGGGCCGGGCGAACTGCTCATCGAGGTCGGCACCGTGGGGGTGTGCGGCTCCGACGTGGGGGAGTGGGCGCACGGGCCGCACCAGCATCCCGTCGACGCCCCGCATCCCGCGACCGGCCACCACGGCCCCATCATTCCCGGGCACGAGTTCTCCGGCGTCGTCGTGGGTCTCGGCGAGGGGGTCGACGAGCGCTGGCGGGGGTCGTCGATCGCCTCCTGCGGCTCGGTCGCCTGCGGCCGGTGCCCTGCGTGCCTGCGCGGCGAGACGAACCTGTGCCGGAGCTACGCGGGGGTGGGGCTGCACCGAGACGGGGCACTTGCCGGCTACGTGACCGCGCCGATCGAGTGCTGCCTCGCCCTCGACGAGGCGGGGGTCTCGCTCGACGAGGCGGCTCTCGTGCAGCCCATGTCGATCGCCGTGCACAACGTGGCCCGGGCAGGAGACGTCGACGGGCAGACCGTGCTGCTGCAGGGCGTCGGCGGCATCGGTGCGTTCCTCGTCTGCGCGCTCGTCGACGCCGGGGCGCGGGTCGTCGCCACGGACAGGGATGCCGAGCGGCTCGCCATCGCGACGCAGCTGGGCGCCCACGAGACCGTGCTCGTGACGGGCGACGCCGTCGCCGACCGCGAGGGCATCGTCGCGGCGGTGGGCGACGACGAGCTGCGGGTGGTGTTCGAGGTGAGCGGATCGCGGCCCGGGGTGCTGTCCGCCCTCGACCTCGCCCCGCGCGGCAGCCGCATCGTGCTGGTGGGAATCCAGAAGGCGCCGGTCGAGATCGACCTGGCCCGCTTCACCCTCGACGAGAAGGTGCTCATCGGCACCAACGCGCTCGTGCGCGAGACCGACTTCCCGCGCGCGCTCGCGCTCATCGCGAGCCGGCGCGACTGGGAGGTCATCGCGCCCCGGGTGGTGCCGCTCGAGCAGCTCGTCGACGAGGCGCTGCTGCCGATGAGCGAGGGGCGTCCGCGCGCCGTGAAGACGCTCATCGACCCGCGCGCCGTCGCGGCGCGGTCTCTCGTCGGCCGCGAGGAGTCACCGGCGTTCAGCCCTGCTGTCGCAGATTGAGATTCGACACCAATTCGTGACCGAAATTGATCGACATAACTGAACACATCGTGTAGTAATTATGAACAGCGTCATCGGGGACGCTGATCCACACATCACTGGGAGTTGCAATGAGGCAATCGACATCGCGTCTCGTACGCGTGGCAGCAGCAATCGGACTGACGGCGGTGATGGGCTTTGGGCTCGCCGCCTGCTCGTCTGACGGCACCAGCGCGGGGGGTGGATCGACCAGCGCCGCGGGCGAGGGAACGGGTTCGCTGAACGGCGACGGCAAGACCATCGTCATGTTCATGCCCTCCACCGCCACCATCTACCAGTCCGACGAGGCGGCCTCGGTGAAGGCGGAGGCCGAGAAGCTCGGCTACGAGGTCAAGATCTTCGAGAACAAGACCGACCAGACCGAGCAGGACCAGCAGGTGCAGCAGTTCATCGCCACCGGCGAGGTACCCGCGGCCTTCGTCTGGTGGCCCTCCAACTCGCAGGCGGGCATCAACTCGAGCCGTCTGCTCTCGCAGATCGCGCCCGTCTTCCAGGTGAACCAGTCGGTGCTGCCGGAGGGCGAGGACTACATCACCGCCTACGCCGGCGTGCGCGCCTACGGCATCGGCGAGACCGCGGGCGAGATGCTCAAGGCGGCGCGCGAAGACGCGCTCGCCGCGGGCAAGCAGCTGCACTCCGAGGAGGGCAACCTCATCGAGATCACCTTCCCCGCCGGCTACCAGTCGGGCATCGACCGCCACGACGGCATGCTCGCCGCCACCGAGGACGAGCCGTTCGACCTCCTCGCCAGCGAGCCGACCGCCGCGGGCTTCGACTCGCAGGCCGCGTTCGACATCGCCAGCCAGGTCATCCCGAAGTTCTCCTCCGAGGGCATCGACTTCGTGTTCGCCCAGAACCTGTCGATGGCCGCCGGCGTGGTGACCGCTCTCGAGCAGAACGGCCTCACCCCGGGTGAGGACGTCTGGGTCATCGCGGGCAACGACGCCGGTGACAAGACGCCGCTGAAGAACGGCAAGGTCTACAGCGCGGTCATCCAGTCGCCGGTCGTCGAGGGCAAGCTCATCATCCAGACCGTGGCGAAGTACCTCGCCTCGGGTGAGGTCACCGACGAGGTCGTCAACCTCGAGCTGGAGCCGGCCGAGCCCGAGCTCACCGCCGACCCGCCGGCGAAGACCACCTACATGCCCAACCCGCCCATCCGGCTCGCCGACATCGACGGCTTCGAGTTCTGGGGCCTCGGCTACGAGCAGCTCGGCAGCCAGTAGCACCCGCCGGGATGCGCCCGGCCCCGAGGGCCTGGCGCATCCCGCACACCCGGCGCACCGGAGGGAAGGAAGGAACCCCATGGCTGACGGCACCCCCGCCGCCCCCGCGCGGCTCGTCGCGACCGGCCTGAGCAAGCGCTACGGCGCCGTGCAGGCGCTCGCCGACGTCGACTTCGATCTGCAGCCGGGCGAGGTGGTCGCCCTGCTCGGCGAGAACGGCGCAGGCAAGAGCACCCTGGTGAAGGTGCTCTCCGGCCTCGTGACGCCCGACACCGGCACCATCACGATGGACGGGGAGGCGGTGAACATCTCCTCGAGCGCCCGCTCGCAGGCGGCCGGCATCGCGGTGGTGCAGCAGGAGTACAGCACCGTCGGCGCCCTCTCCGTCGCCGAGAACCTCGTGCTCGGCAAGGCGAACTCGCCCTTCCTCTGGACCAGGGGGCGCCTGCGCTCCGAGGCCCAGGCGCTGCTCGGCGAGGTGGGGCTCGGGCACATCGACCCCTCCACCAAGGTCGAGGAGCTCTCGGTCGCCGAGATGCAGCTGCTCGAGGTGGCCAGGGTGCTCGCCCGCGAGGCACGGGTCGTCATCTTCGACGAACCCACCGCCGCGCTCTCCGACGCGGAGACCGAGAAGGTGCTCGCCGTCGTGCGGGGGCTCGCCGCGAAGGGCATCAGCATCGTCTACGTCACCCACCGCCTCCCCGAGGTGTTCGCCATCGCCGACCGGGTGAGCATCTTCCGCAACGGCCGGAGCCTGCCGAGCGTCGCCATCGGCGACATCGACGTGGCCGGCATCATTCAGATGATGCTCGGGCGCACCCTCGAGACCATGTACCCGGAGCGCAAGCCGGTCGCCGGCGACGAGCGGCTGGTGCTGCGCGAGGTCGTCATCTCGGGGCTCAGCGCGCCGGTGTCGCTGAGCGCGCGCCGGGGTGAGATCCTCGGCCTCACCGGCCAGCTCGGTTCGGGCGCCGACCTGGTGGTGAAGGCGCTCGCCAGCGAGACCCCCATCCTCGGGGGAGTAGTGGAGGTCGACGGGTCGCCGCTCAAGGCGAAAGACCGATCGAAGGGCCTGGCCGACGGCATCACCTACTGCTCGCCCGACCGCAAGCGCAGCGGCATCTTCGCCGGCCTGTCGATCGTGCGCAACCTCTCGTCGTCGTGGCTGTCGTCGGTGGCCACCGCGGGCACGGTGAGCACCCGGCGTGAGCGCACCGCCGCGGAGGCGCTGGCGTCGGCGTTCGCCATCGACAGCAAGCGCCTCGGCTCGAGCGTCGGCAAGCTCTCGGGCGGCAACCAGCAGAAGGTCGCCCTGGCCAAGTGGCTCGGCAACAACCCGACGCTCTTCCTGGTGGAGGAGCCCACGCGCGGGGTCGACGTCGGAGCGCGCTCCGACATCTACGCGAAGCTGCGCGGTCTCTGCGAGCAGGGGATGACCGTGGTCGTCTCGAGCTCCGACACGAATGAGATCCACGGCCTCTGCGACACCATCGCCACCTTCTACCACGGCGAGATGGTGGGCGTGGGTCCGGCCGATGACTGGACGGAGGACGCCCTCGTGGCGGCCGTCATGAACAGGAGCGAGAAGTGACCCTGCAGACCGACACGGCGTCGCTGTCGGCGACGACCGCCCCGCCGGCGCCCTCGCGGCGCGCGGCCGAGTTCGTGATCAGGTGGTCGCTGCCCCTGATCCTCCTGGTGACGCTGGTGATCGCCACCGCCACCACGCCCGGGTTCCTGTCGTTCGAGAACCTCCGCGGCATCCTCATCAACACCTCCGTCATCGGCATCGCCGCCGTGGGCCTCACTCCGGTGACCCTCTCGGGCAACCTGGTCTCGCTCGCGGTGACCCAGCAGGCGATGCTCGCGGCCGTGGTGTTCTTCCCCCTCCTCGCGGTGGGCGTGCCGTTGCCCCTCGCGATCATCCTGGTCATCCTCATCCTCGCGGCGACCGGGTTCGCCCAGGGGGCGTTCGTGGCCCTCGGCCTCAACCCCATGATCACGACGCTGGCGGCGGGGGCGATCATCTTCGGCCTCGCCACACTCGCCACCGCAGGCCGCGTGGTCTCGGCGCCGGAGGTCGACACCAGGTGGATCGCGTTGGCCAGCCCCCTCGGGCTGCCGCTGCCGATCTACATCTTCGTGGGTTTCACCATCCTCACGACCTTCTTCATCGACCGCACCGTCACCGGGCGAAAGATCTCGCTCGCCGGGGCGAACCGCGAGACGGCGCGGCTCAGCGGCGTCTCGTTCCGGGCCGCCACCATCGCCGCCTTCGTGGTGCTCGGCATCGGCACCGCCATCTCGGGCATCGTCGTGGCGGCGCAGGCGGGCCAGGCCACCACGCTCGACCTGCCGACGCTCACCTCGAACGTCATCGCCGCCGTGCTGGTGGGCGGCACCGCCATCCAGGGCGGCTTCGGCTCGCCGCTGCGATCGGCCCTCGGCGCTCTCATGATCGCCATCTTCAGCCAGGTCATGCTGCTGCACGACTTCCCGCACGGCGTGCGGCTCGCCGCGGTGGGCCTGCTCGTGGTCGTCATGGTCTCCGTCCTCCACGTCATCCGAAAGAAGGCGATCTGATGCGCGGCGCACTCGCCACCACCGCCCGGGAGTACGGTCTGCGGATCGCGATTCTCGTGGCCGTCATCGTGACGTTCCTCGTCATCTCGAAGAGCTTCGCCGGGCCCTCCTCGGTCTACGCGGTGCTCGAGTCGTTCGCCTTCGTCGGCATCGTCGCCCTCGGCCTCTCGGTCACCATGATCGCCGGCGAGCTCGACCTCTCGGTCGCGTCGACCGCCGCACTGATGGGCGTCATCGCCATCGAGGTCGCGCAGTTCGGCCTGGTCGTCGCCATCGTCGTGGCCGTGGCGGGCGGGGCGCTGCTCGGGGCGCTGCAGGGCTGGCTCATCGCCCGGCTCGGCATCAACTCGCTGGTGTTCACCGCGGGCAGCCTCATCGCCATCCGCGGCTTCGCCTACATCGCGAGCAACAACACGCCGGTGGTGCTCACCGACTTCGCCATCTCCGACCCGCTGCACACCCGGTTCGCGACGTTCTTCTCGCCGTCGAGCGTCATCGCCATCATCGCCTTCGTCGTCGTCGGCCTCTTCCTGGCGTTCACCCGCCCTGGCCGCCACATCTACGCCATCGGCGGCGCACGCACCGAGGCCATCGCCGCGGGGGTGCCCGTCACCAGCTCGATGACGCTGGCGTTCTCGATCTCGGGCGCGACCGCCGGCCTCGCCGGCGCCATCGCGTGCCTGAAGGGCGGCAGCGCCGCACCCGAAGGTTTCCCCGACCTGCTGCTGCTCGCGGTGGGCGCCGCGCTCATCGGCGGCATCGGCCTCTACGGCGGGGTCGGCACCATCTGGCACGTGGTGATCGGTGTGGCCATCACCGGCACACTCACCGCCGGCATGGCGACGCTCGCGGCTCCGTCGTACCTCAGCAACCTGGTGCTCGGCGTGCTGCTCGTGCTGCTCCTCGTCGCCGACTTCTTCATCGCCAAGGCCGTGCGCCGCCGCCGGCTCAGCCGGCTGCGCGAGATCGTGGCCACCGACGGGGAGGTGCCCGCTGAGGCCCTTGTCACGACCGGCCGCTAGAGTCGTCACGAATCGACGACGGAGTGCACATGAAGAGCGATCTCGGCCCAGGTCTCAGAACGGTCCGCGAGGCGAAGGGCCTGAGTCTGCGCGCGGTGGCGGCAGCGGTGGGCATCTCGCCGAGCCTGCTGTCGCAGGTGGAGACGGGCAAGACGCATCCTTCGGTGAGCACGCTGTACGCGATCGTGACCTACCTCGGCATGTCGATCGACGAGGCGCTCGGCACGAGCGCGACGCCCGTCATGCCCGACGAGGACGGCGACCTGCGCGGCCGGGCGCTGCCCCTCCCGGGCCCGCGCGTCTCGCCCATCCAGCGGGTGGAGGACAACCCCACCATCGAGATGGAGAACGGGGTGACCTGGCAGCGCCTCGCCGTGGGCGGTTACAGCATCGTCGACCCGCTCATCACCACCTACGCGCCGGGCGGGTCGAGCTCGATCGAGGGCCGGCTCATGCGGCACTCCGGCATCGAGTACGGGTTCATCCTCTACGGCGAGCTCACCCTGAAGCTCGACTTCGACACCTACATCCTGAGGCCGGGTGACTCGATGGCGTTCGACTCGCTGCGACCCCACCTCTACATCAACCACACCGACCAGGAGACGCAGGGCATGTGGTTCGTGCTCGGCCGCCACGAGGGCGACGACGGCAGCGAGCTGCTCGCCGAGCACGGCATCTCCCGGGCCGGAACCCGGCCGCTGAAATCGGCGGTCGACGTGCTGAGCGAACTCCATAAGGGAGACCAATGACGACCTCACCCCGAATCGCCGTGCTCGGCGCCGGAGCGAACGGCGCCTCCATCGGCGTCGACCTCACGCGCGCCGACCTCGACGTCACCCTCATCGAGCAGTGGCCCGCCCACGTGGAGGCGATGCGCGCATCCGGAGCCACCATCGTCATGCCCGAGGAGACACTGCACCAGGATGTCCGGGTGCTGCACCTGTGTCAGGTCGCCGAGGTGCGTGAGAAGTTCGACATCGTGCTCATGCTCATGAAGGCATATGACTCGCGCTGGGCGGCCGAGCTGATCAGCTCGGTGCTCGCTCCCGAGGGTCTTCTCGTCGGCGTGCAGAACGGCATGACCGTCGACACCATAGCCGACGTCGTCGGGCCGGAACGCACCATCGGGTGCGTCATCGAGATCACCTCGATGATGTTCGACCCGGGGGTGGTGCAGCGCCATTCCGCGCACGACCGCAGCTGGTTCGCGGTCGGCAGCATCCACCCGGCGACGGAAGGGCGGCTCGGCGAGGTGACCGCGCTGCTCGAGCACGTGGGGTCGGTCGAGGTGGTCGACGACATCAGGGCCGCCAAGTGGATGAAGCTCGTCAGCAACGCCACCACCCTCGTCACCACGGGCATCCTGGGACTGCCCATGGTGGAGGCGGCGGCCATCCCCGAGATGCGCGCGCTCATGCTGCGGTCGGGCGAGGAGGCGCTCGCCGCCACCGTCGCGCTCGGCAACCCGGTGCTGCCGATCTTCGGCCTCACCCCGGAGGCGGTCGAAGACCGCGCCACCGTCGTGGAGACGCTGCTCGACACCCTGCTCGGCGGTTTCGTCATGCCCGACTCGAAGACCACCGTGCTGCAGGACTGGATGAAGGGCCGGCGCAGCGAGGTCGACGAGCTGAACGGGCTGGTCGCCCGCACCCTGCGCGAGCACGGGCAGCCGGCGCCGGTGAACGAGGCCGTGGTCGAGCTCGCCCATCGCATCGAGCGGGGGGAGCTCGAGCCGGGGCCGCAGAACCTCGAGCTGCTGCGGGAGCTGGCAGGCTGAGGGCGGCGCGGGTCGGGAGCTGCGGCGCTCAGACCCGCGCGGCCGCCAGAGCGTCCACGAGCAGAGTCGAGTTGGCGGGGTCGGGCGTGAGCTCGCCGCGCTCGATGCGCTCGGCGATGGCCAGGATCGCCTCGTTCACGGGCACCGCGACGCCGAGCTCGCGGGCCCGCGCCACGACGTAGCCGTTGAAGGCGTCGAGCTCGGCGCGGCGGCCCTTGTCCCAGTCCTGCAGCACGGCGACCCGGGTGTCGGGGAGCGAGTACGACTCGAGCACCGACTCCAGGAGGTCGATGCCGTAGCTGTCGTCGCCCGGAACATCCGCCTCGGTCTTGCCGAAGATCGGCACCATGCCGATGCCGAGGGCCGTCGCCACCCGGTACGCCTCGCGAGAGGCCTCGTCCATCACAGGGCGCACGCCCTCGATGCCGGCCGCGGTGAGCAGCGGCACGTTGAGGATCGCCGACGGCAGCATCTCGGGGATGTTGGCGATGAGCTTCATCCACTTCGACGCCCTGATGTCGGGCGAGACCGAGATGCTCCCGGCGTGCCCGAGCGCTTCGACCACGCCGTCGAGGGCGGGGGTGTGTGCGCCGCTCAGGGTGCCCACAGTCAGCCAGGTGCCCGAGGGGGCTACCTGGCGCACCACGACTCCCGGCGTGAACATGTTGGCGGCGATGCCGAGCACCGCGCCCACCGTGCGCTCGGCGCCCACCACGTCGGAGACCGCGTCGATGGTCATGCCGTTCTGCAGCCCCACCACCACCGAGGTCTCGTGCAGCAGCGGCGTGATGAGCTCGGTCACCCAGCGTGTGTCGTAGCTCTTCACCGAGACGAAGACGATGTCGAAGGGCTCGCGCAGCTCGGCCACCTGGCAGAAGTGATAGGCGGTGATCGGCGTCGTCTCGGTGCTGCCGTCGGGCAGGTGCACCGTGAGGCCGCGTTCGCGCATCGCCTCCACGTGGGCGGGCCACTGCTCGATGAACGTCACGTCGAGGCCGGCGCGGATCATGTCGGCCCCCATCGAGGCGCCGTTGGCTCCGGTTCCGACAACAGCGATCTTCCGTGCGCTCATGCCCCCACAACTCCTTCGGTGTGTTCAAAAAGACTAAACACTAGCGTAGCTATGTTCACTCAGGCTGTCGATAGCGCTGGGTCGCCCCGACGTGATTTGCTAGGCGTGACGCTTCGACACGAAGGACCCGCGATGACCCCGACCGACACGTTCTCGAGCGACCGGCTGGGAGACCGGCTCGAGATCCAGCACCGGGTGCACCAGTTCTGCCGGGCCATCGACCGGCTCGATCTCGAGATGCTGCGCGAGGTCTACCACGCCGACGCCCACGACGACCACGGCGCCTACCAGGGCGGGGTCGACGGGCTCATCGAGTGGATCGCCGAGCGCCACCGCTCCATCGGCTTCTCCTCGCACCACGTCACGAACACCTTCATCGAGTTCGTATCCGACGACTCCGCCTTCGTCGAGACCTCCTTCCTGGCCTGGCAGAGCGTCAGCCCGGGCACCGGCGCTGCGGTCGATGGCGGAGGCAGCCAGGAGGCCATCTCGTCGGGCCGCTACGCCGACCATTTCGTGCGCAAGGACGGCCGGTGGGCCATCCAATCGCGCATCGCCATTCCAGGATCGCTGCTCGCCATGACCGAGCGTCTCGCCCCCGCCGGCACCCCCGAGCGGGGCTCCCGCACCCCCGACGATCCCGCCGAGCGCCTCCGCGCCCAGCTGGGCCTCTCCTAGCGCGGCTCGGCCGCCCCTCCGTCACGGGGGCGAACTTCTCGTGCAACAATCAGCACACCCGTGTTTGCGCAAGGAGGGCAGCTGGTATGGCGACGAAACGACCGACGATCGTCGACGTCGCCAAGAAGGCCGGGGTGTCGAAGTCGCTGGTGTCGCTCGTGATGCGCGAAGCGCCCGGGGTGAGCGACGAGCGGCGCGCAATGGTGCTGCGAGCCGCCGACGAGCTCGGCTATCGGGTGAACTTCGCGGCCCGCTCGCTCACCGCGAACCCCCGCTCGGGCAAGCTCGTCGGCTTCGTCATCCGCGATCTCGAGCAGCCCTGGGCCTCCGACGTGGTCGACATCATCAAGCCGATCATCGAAGACGCCGGCTACACGGTGCTGCTCACCCTGTTCTCGCCCACGAACGGCAGCCGCCGGCTCGACTTCTCGGCCCTCGACGTGCTGCGCGACCTGCGCGTGACCGGGTTGGTGTTCATCGGGTCGATGCACGATCATCCGGCCCTCAATCGGGTCGACTTCGCGCGGGCGGTGGTGTACTCGGGCTGGGGCCCCGACGGGCCGACCGCCGACGCTGTACGGGGCAACGACCAGCTGGGCCTGCAGCTCGTGGTCGACCATCTGGTGGGCCTCGGCCATCGCCGCATCGTGCACGTGAGCGGCATCCCCGGCGCCGTCGCCACCGACCGGGCCGACGGCTACCGCAGGGCGATGCAGCGCCACGGGCTCCGCGAGCACCTCTCGGTCATCCAGGCCGACTACACCATCAGCGCCGGGTATGCGGCGGCGATGCACCTGCTGCGCGACAATCCCGAACCTCCCACCGCCATCACCTGCGCCGACGACATGTCGGCGATGGGGGTCATGTCGGCGGTCGCCCACCTCGGGCTCGACGTGGCGGTGACGGGCTACGACAATATCGCCATGTCGGCGCTCAGCCAGATCGACCTCACCACCGTCGACCAGAACAACGCCGAGATGGCCGAGCGGTCGGCCCGGGCACTGCTCGCCAGGCTCGAGCAGCCGGGAGCCCCGTTCATGACCGACGTCGTGCGGCCGCGCCTGGTGGTGCGGGGCTCGAGCTTCAGGGGAGTGACGGCCTCCGGGCCGTCACCCGCGTAGCGCTTCCTCGGCGCGGGCGAACTCGCCGAGTGTCGCCGATCGGGCGGCGTCGAGCGCCTCCTCGAGCCCGCGGGCGCGGTGGGCGGCGGAGAGGATCTCGACACCCCAGGGACCGTCGAAGCCGAGGCCGCGGATGACGTTGATGAAGCCGGCGACGTCCCACTCGCCCTCGCCCGGCAGCATCCGCTCGTCGACCGTGTCGATCCAGAGGTCGGCCGGCTGTGCCGCCCGGGCGTCGTTGAGCTCGACGGCGAACAGGGTCGCCGGGTCGACGAACGCCGGGAGTTCCTCGATCGGCGTACCGCCGCGGTAGACGTGCCAGATGTCGATGCACAACCCCGCCGCCGGATGCGCGACCTCGCTGAGGAAGCGCTGGCCCGCCTCGATGGTGGCGAAGTTGGTCATCGGCAGCGCTTCGAGCGCCATGCGGGTTCCCGCATCGGCGGCCTCCTCGGCCAGCTGCCGGAACTCCCGCACGAGCAGCTCGTCGTCGACGAAGCCGCCCGAGAAGTCGCCCGCGCACTTGATGTGGATCGGCGACAGCGCCCTCGCCGCCTCGAACAACTCGCCCCGCATCTCGTCGGAGACGCTGCGCCGATCGCCCTCCGTCCACCAGTCGCCGAGGAACTCGAGCTCGAGGTGGCGGAGGCCGGCATCGTCGAGGGCGCCCTTGATGTCGGCGTAGTCGAGCGTGGTCAGCGCGGCCTTGAGGTCGGCGTGCACGAGGCCGAACCCCGACCATCCGGCGGCGCCGGCGGCACGGATGCGATCGAGCAGCGCGAACGGGCTGGTCTCGTCGCCGCGTTGCGGTGCGGCGTCGCCGGCCGTGGTCCAGCAGGATGCGATGAGCTCGGGTTCTGGCACGGAATCTCCTCGTCGTTGAGCGTCGGTGAAACGAATGCGCCTCAATGTATTTCCAGACTGAACATTTGACAAGCTCAGTTGAACGATGATGCAATCCTCACGCCGGGGCCCGACGGGTCGGCGACTCCCGCCGAGACCGGGCCTTCGGCCCCGCGGGCCTGGAATCCAGGCCCTTCAACGACGAAGGAGACACGAGATGGATCTCGGACTTGCAGGAAAGACGGCGTACGTGACCGGCGCGGCGACGGGCATCGGTCGGGCGACGGTCGAGGCGCTCGCCGCGGAGGGTGCTGCGGTCTACGCCGTCGACATCCAGGGCGACACACTGAGGGGCTACGTCGACCAGCTCGAGTCGGGCGAGGTCGCGGTCGGCGAGTTCGACCTGTCGACCGAGGTGGGCGTCGACGCGGCGGCGACCGCCATGCTCGAGCACGTCGGCTCGGCACCCGACATCCTGGTCAACAACGTCGGGGCGGGCAAGATGCTCGGCTTCGAGGAGATCGACGACGCGCTCTGGCACCGTACGCTCGAGCTCAACCTTTTCGCCATGGTGCGCACCTGCCGCGCGGTCGTGCCCCGCATGGTGGAGCGCGGCGGCTCGGTCGTGAACGTCGCCTCCGACCTGGCGCGCCAGGCAGAGCCGGTGATCGTCGACTACGCCGCGAGCAAGTCGGCGATGCTGAGCGTCAGCAAGTCGCTCGCGCTCACCTACGCGCCCTCGGTGCGGGTGAACTCGGTCTGCCCCGGCCCCATCTGGACCCCGTTCTGGTACGCGCCGGGCGGTTTCGCCGAGACCATGGAGAAGACCTACGGCGCCGAGGGGCAGGAGGCGATCGACGCCTTCATCGCCGACCGCGGCATCCCGCTCGGCCGCATGGGGCTTCCCGAGGAGGTCGCCCGCACGATCGTGTTCCTGGCCTCGCCCGCGGCCTCGTACACCACCGGCTCGGTCTACGGCGTCGACGGCGGCACGATCCGTGCCACGGCCTGATCGGGACTTGACATGGCAGGAATGGAACGGTCTACTGGAACGGTCTATTCAGGCCCGACCCTGTCGCACCACGAACAAAGGAGTTCACGGATGAACCACGCACGTCGTCACCGGCCCCGCCGACTCGTTCCGGTGCTGCTCACCGCAGCACTCGTCCCCGCCGTCCTGGCGGGCTGCAGCAACACGCCCATCGGCACCGGAGGCGGCTCGACCGCCTCCGGCGACTCCGCCACGGTGGGTCTCGCCGGCTCGTTCCTCACCAACCCGTTCCAGGTGGTGCTGGTCGACGGCATCGGCGTCGACTCCGAGAAGATCGGGCTCGACCTGCTGCCGGCCACCAACGCCGACGCCGACCCCGCCCAGCAGATCACCGACATCCAGAACCTGCTGGCCCAGAACGTCAACGGCCTCATCGTGGTGCCGGTCGACTCGAGCGCGGTCATCCCGGGCATCGAGCAGGCGAACAACCAGAACGTGCCGGTGGTGACCGTCGACGTGGCGCCGAACGGCGGCGACGTCTACATGGTCGTGCGGGCCGACAACTACTACATGGGCACCGCGGCCTGCGAGGCCATGGGCGAGGCGATCGGCGGAACCGGCACCGTGCTCAACCTGCAGGGCGACCTCGCCTCGGTGAACGGCCTCGACCGCTCCGACGGGTTCACCGACTGCATGACCGAGAAGTTCCCCGACGTCGAGGTGATCTCCCGGCCCACCAACTGGGTGGCCCAGGAGGCTGCCGACGCGGCGCAGGCCGTGGCCTCCACCACCGACCTCGCGGGCATCTTCATGGCCAGCGACACGGTGATGGGCCCGAGCATCGCGCAGGTGCTGCAGACCCAGGGCAAGTGGACGACGTCTGACGACCCGAACCACATCTTCCTGGCCGCGATCGACGGCGGCAGTGACGCCCTCCAGTTCGTGCGCGACGGCTACTTCGACGCCGTCGTGTCGCAGCCGGCCGACCTCTACAGCAAGTACTCGACCCAGTACATCAAAGACGCGATCGACGGCAAGACCTACGAGGCCGGCCCCACCGATCACGACAGCGAGATCGTCGAAGACGAGAACGGCATCCTCGAAGACCTGCTGCCCTCGCCCGTGGTGACGAAGGACAACGTCGACGACCCCGCCCTCTGGGGCAACTCACAGGGCTGACCGGAACCGGAGGAGGAGGCATGATGACGACGACCCAAGGCCTCGAACGCGGCGACATCGCCGTGCGCATCAGCGGGCTCACGAAGATCTACGGGTCGACCCGTGCGCTCGACGGCGTCGACCTCACGGTCGCCGTGGGCGAGTCGCGGGCACTGCTCGGGCGCAACGGGGCCGGCAAGTCGACGCTCATCGGCCTCCTCTCCGGGCTCGGCCGCCCCGACGGCGGCACCATCAGCGTGCTGGGGGCCGACGGGGTGATGGAGGGCGCGGGCTCCGACGCGATCGGCTGCGTCTACCAGAAGTCGACCCTCATTCCCGGGCTCACCGCCGCCGAGAACATCTATCTCGGGCGCTACCCGACCGGCCGGCTCGGCGGCGTGGCCTGGCGGAAGCTGATGACGGATGCGCGCACCCTGCTCGACGAGTGGGGGATCGGGAGGGTGGCCGACCGGGTCGCCGACCAGCTCGAGCCCGTCGAACGCAAGATCGTCGAGATCTGCCGGGCCCTCTCGCAGGGCCCCAAGGTGCTGCTGCTCGACGAGCCGACCGCCGGTCTCGACGAGGGCGGCAGCCAAGAGCTGTTCGCGAAGATCGCCGAGGCGCGCGGCCGCGGCGTGACCGTGATCTACGTCTCGCACCACCTCGAGGAGGTGTTCGAGGTCTGCGACTCCGTCACCATCCTCCGCGACGGCACCGACGTGCTGCACGCGCCCGTCTCCGAGATGACGATCGACTCGATCGTCGACGCGATGGTCGGCCCCGCGCTCACCGACTCGCTCGCCGCCGACCCGGCGGCACGGCGGCGCGCGGAACTCGGCGCCACCGTGCTCGCGGTCGAGGGCGTGTCGGTCGACGACGTGGTGGAGGACTCCGACCTCGTGCTCCGCCGCGGGGAGTGCCTCGGCCTCACCGGTCTCGACGGGGCGGGCCACGTGCACCTCGCCGAGGCCATCGCGGGCCTCACCGTCCCCACCGCCGGAGTCATCACGCTGGAGGGCCGCCGCATCTCCACTTCCTCGATCGGGGCCAACATCCGTGCCGGCGTGGGCTACGTGCCCGAAGACCGGCACGAGAGCGGGTTCATCCCAGCCCTGAGCGTCGAGGAGAACGCGACGATGACCATCTTCGACCGCATCCGCAACCGCGCCGGCCTCATCAGCGCACCGCGGCGGCGGCAGTACTACGACCGCCTCCAGGCCGCCTGGAGCATCAAGGCCGCGAGCCCGACGCAGCCGATCGAGGAGCTGAGCGGCGGCAACCAGCAGAAGGTCGTGCTGGCCCGGGCACTCGCCTCCGACCCCGCCGTGCTCGTGCTCATCAACCCCACAGCGGGTGTCGACGTCTCGGCGAAGGCCTCGATCTACGAGTCGATCGCCGAGCTCACGGCCGCGGGGCGCTCGGTCGTCGTCGTGTCGAGCGACGACGCCGACCTCGCCGTCTGCGACCGCGTGCTGGTGATGTTCAAGGGTCGCGTGCACGCGCAGCTCGCCGCCGGCTGGGACGAGCGGGAGCTCGTCGCCGCCGTGCAGGGGGAGGCGGCGGCATGACCCGCGAGACGAGCACCCCCACCAGACGTCCCCGAACGACCAGCGATACCCAGAAGGTGACCCAGATGACAGATCAGACGGCGGTCGCCACCGCCCCGCGGCGGACGCCGCTCGCCGACCGCTTCGGCGGTCTCCGTGAACTCGTGCTGCTGCCCGTGATCGTCCTGGTCATGATCATCGGCTCGATCCTCACGCCCAACTTCTTCACCGTCAACAACCTGGTGAACAACGTGCTGGTCACCTCGGCCGTGCTCGGCGTCGTCGTCATCGCAGAGAGCATGATCCTCATCGCCGGCTACTTCGACCTGTCGCTCGAGTCGACGGTCGGCCTCGCGCCCATGCTCGCCGCCTGGCTGGTGCTTCCCGCCGCGGTCGGCGGTTCGGGGCTCGGTCTCTCGCCCTGGGCGGCGTTCGGGGTGATGTTCGTGGCGTCGATAGCGATCGGCCTGTTCAACGGCTTCCTCATCGCGGTGCTCCGCCTGAACGCGTTCATCGTCACGCTCGCGATGCTCATCTTCCTCCGCGGCCTCACCCTCGGCATCTCCGGCGGTCAGACACTCTCCGGTCTGCCTCCCGAGTTCACCGCGCTCGGCAACTCCTACATCGTCGGCATCTCGGTGCAGGTGTGGATCGTCGTCGTCGCCTTCGTGGTGGTCGCGCTGTTCATGCGCAAGCACCCGGTGGGCCGCAAGATCTACGCCATCGGCGGCAACGAGGAGGCGGCGAAGGCGGCGGGCATCAACACCGTGCGCATCACTATCGGCCTGTTCGTGCTCGGCGCGATGCTGGCCGCCCTCGCCGGGCTCATGCTCACCAGCCGCATCGCGTCGGTCACCGCCAACCAGGGCGACGGCATGATCTTCACCGTCTTCGCCGCCGCGGTCATCGGAGGCATCTCGCTCGACGGCGGTCGAGGAAGCATGATCGGTGCGGCGACCGGTGTGCTGCTGCTCGGCATCATCCAGAACATCCTCACCCTCACCAACGTGCCCTCGTTCTGGATCAGCGCCATCTACGGCCTCATCATCCTCGCCGCCCTCGTCTTCGGTCACTTCTCGGGCCGCCTCAACCTGCTCCGCTCCGCGAAGCTGCGTCGCGCATGAGCGGCGAGCACGAAGCGACGCCCTGGCCCACGGGCGACATGGCGGGTCTGCAGTTCGTCGCGCCCGGCCGGGCCGAGTGGATGCGCGTGCCGGTTCCCGAGGAACGCGCGGGCCAGGTGCTGGTCGAGGTGGAGCGTCTCGGCATCTGCGGCACCGACGAGCACCTGTTCTCGGGTCACTCCGCATATATAAGGAGTGGACTCACCACGTACCCCTTCCAGCCGGGTCACGAATTCGTCGGGCGAGTCGTCGCCGTGGCGCCCGGAGTGCGGTCGGTCGCCGTCGGCGACCGCGTGGTGGGCGAGCCGTTCCTGCCCTGCCTCGCCTGCCCGGTCTGCCGTTCGGGCGCCATCAACCTGTGCCCGAACCGGGCCGAGCAGGGCGTGCGCGGCAACGTGCCCGGGGCCGCCGCGCGGTACGTGCGCACCCCCGCCGCCAACCTCGCCGTCGTGCCCGAGGGCGTCGGCCCCGACGCCGCCGTGCTCGCCGAACCCTCCGTCACGGCGCTCGGCGCTCTCGAGGCGATCGCGGTGATGCCGGGCGACGAGGTCGCGGTGATCGGCACCGGAACCATCGGGCTCCTCGTCGTGCAGATCGCCTCAGCCCTCGGCGCGCGGGTCACCGCCGTCGGCATCGACGAGCACGGGCTCGCCCGCGCCGAGGAGTGCGGTGCCATCGCCGTGGCCCGCCCGGAGGAGGCCCCGGGCGACCGTTTCGACGCGACGGTCGAAGCATCCGGAGCCTCACCGGCGTTGCTCACCGCCTCGAGGATCACGGGGCCCGGAGGTCGCATCGCGCAGGTCGGCATCCCGGGCGGCGCCGACGTGCCGGTCGACGGCTCGTCGATCGTCGCCAAGGGTCTGACCATCACCGGTGTGCTGGGCGGGGTGTCGCACCTGTCGAGGGCGGTGGGTCTCATCGCCGCAGGTGTCATCCGGCCTGAGCTGCTCATCCGTCACGTCATCGGCTGGGAGGAGGCACCCGACGCGTTCGGAGTGCCGGCGGGTGAGGCGAAGCCCAAGGTGCTCGTCGACCTCTCGGCGCTGGCTGCGCTCTCGGGCGACGGAGCGGCCGACCACGCTGCCGGAGCCGGTGCCGAACGAGGCGCCGCGTGACCGGGGACAGGGTTCTCGGCGAGGGCTCCGGACACGTCGGAGCCGTGATCGTCGACCGCGACCCGACTGGAGCCGTCGGGGTGAGCTACGGGAGCCGCCCGCGACCGGTGCCGGGCGAGGGCGAGCTGCTCGTGCGCCCCGCCTACGTCGGCATCTGCGGTTCCGATCTCGAGCAGCTCCACGGGGGCATGCCCGAGTCGTTCGTCATCGCCTACCCGCACGTGCTCGGCCACGAGTGGGCGGGCGAGGTGGTCGAGGTCGGCCCCGGGGCCTCCCGGTTCTCCGTCGGCGACCGCGTGCTCGGGCATGGCGACCTGGGCGGCAACGCGTGGTTCGGGGTCACCCACGACGGGGCGATGGCCGAGCTGTTCGCCGTCGCCGAATCGATGTGCTTCGCGGTGCCGGCCTCGGTCGACCTGAAGACGGCCGCCATCATCGAGCCGTTCGTGTGCGTGTACACCGCGCTGCAGCGGGTCGGCGGAGTCACGGCGGCCGACACCGTGCACGTGCACGGCCTCGGAGCCATCGGTCTTTCCGCGGTCATCCAGGCGGCGACCGCGGGGGCCGAGGTCGTCGTCTTCGACCCGAGCCCGCCCCGCCGGGCGCTGGCGCTCTCGCTCGGGGCGGTTCTCGCGGTCGATCCTCTGGGCGTCGGCGAGGATGCGCGGGTGGGCGGCGCGCCCGACGAGCAGCCTCTCGACGTGGTCGAGCGGGAGACCGGCAGGCGTCTCGCGGATCTCGTGGTCGAAGCATCCGGAGCCCCGTCGGCCCAGGCCGCAGCGCTCGAGAGTGCCGACGACCGGGGGAGGGTGCTGCTCATGGGCGTCTCGGTGCCGCGCGCCGCGCCGACGCGGCTCGGCCTCGTGCAGCAGCGCGGGCTCACCGTCTCGAGCTCGACCGGGGCGCCGCCGGAGTACTGGGCGCCCGCCATCAGGTTCGTCGAGCGACGGGGCATCGACCTCAGCGTGCTCGTGTCGTCGACGCTCGACTTCGCCGACATCACCGAGGCCGTGAGACGCGCCGAAGACTCGCGCGCCGAGATCAAGGTGCTCGTCCGACCAAGCGCTTCGCCCACCACCACCGCAGAGAACGGAGACTGACATGAGACTCGCCAACAAGGTCGCGATCGTGACAGGAGGGGCCAGGGGCATCGGCCGGGCGACCGCCGAGCTGTTCGCCGAGGAGGGCGCTACGGTCGTCGTCGCCGACCTCTCCCTCGACACGCCGCTCGCCGAGGGCATCGAGTTCGTCGAGCACGACGTGACCGACGAGGACTCCTGGCGCGAACTCGTGGCGGGCGTGGTCGCCCGGCACGGTCGCGTCGACGTGCTGTTCAACAACGCGGGGACGGTGGGGTCGTACGAGCCCATCGACACGATCGACCCCGAGGTGTGGAAGCGCATCGTCGACATCAACCTGAACGGATGCTTCTACGGGGTGCGCCACGTCGTGCCCGTGATGCGCGAGAACGGAGGCGGGTCGATCGTCAACACCTCGTCGATCTGGGGGATCGCCGGCGCGGCCGGGGTGTCGGCCTACACGGCGAGCAAGGCCGCGGTGCGGTCGCTGTCGAAGAACGTCGCCCTCTCGTACGTCGGCGACGGCATCCGCTGCAACTCCGTGCACCCCGGCATCATCGACACCCCGATGATCGAGGCGCAAGACGCGGGCGTGACGGCGGGCATCGTCGACATCACCCCGATGAAGCGGCTCGGCAGTCCGCGGGAGATCGCGTACGGGGTGCTGTTCCTCGCCAGCGACGAGTCGTCGTACATGACCGGCTCGGAGCTCGTGATCGACGGGGGCTACACGGCGCAGTGAGTCGGCGTCACTCGCCCGGTGCCGCTGCCGACAGTCGGGAGGCCAGCTCGCGGTAGAGGGCGCCGACGCGCGGGCTGGCGTTGCAGCCCACCCAGAGCACGATGCGGTCGCCGCCCTCGGAGGTTGCTTCGGGCATCCACTCGGCAACCCACGCCGAGACGGCGGAGCGGATGAGCTCGCCTCGCGGGGCGATGACGAGCAGGCCGTGCGGCACCAGGTCGCGGCGCAGCCAGGTGAGGTTCACGCCCGCCGGGCGTGGGAGCTCCCTGATCTGGATGGGCGACACGATTTCGATGTAGACCTGCCCGTAGGCGTCGGCCGGCAGCTCGCTCAGGATGCGCCGGATGGGCGTGAGGTCGGTGGTGTCGCCGGCCAGCAGCACGTGTGCGGTCTCGCCGTCGGCGAGGGGGAAGCTCTCCATGCACCTAATTTAGGTAAGCCTTACCTTAAGTGCAAGACCCGGATTTCCTCAACCCTGACGTGATCCGGTGCAGCGTCACCTCTCGCAGCTCCCCGTCGTCGGCCACCGCGGTGAGGTAGGTGCGGAACGGCTGACGCCGCCGATCGGTCGGCGACCCGGGGTTCAGCAAGCGCAGGCCGTGGGGGGTCGTTGTGTCCCACGGAATGTGGCTGTGCCCGAACACCAGCAGCGTCGGTGCGGATGCGTCGGCCGGGTCGGGCCTGAAACGCGCGTCCATCCTGCGCTCCCGCCCGCCGGCAGCCCCCGTCTCGTGCACGACGGCCATCCGCACCCCGTCGACCTCCGCGAACGCGACCTCGGGCAACCGTGCCCGCAACTCCGGCCCGTCGTTGTTCCCCCACACCCCGATCAGCCGCCCGCTCACTCCCTCCAGCACGTCGAGCGTCGCGACATCGACCCAATCCCCCGCGTGCACCACCACGTCAGCCCCATCGACCGCCGCCAGCACCTCCCGCGGCAGCCCCTTCGCCCGCTTCGGCACATGCGTATCCGCCACCACCACCACCCGCGTCACCATCCCCCCAGCGTGCCACGCCCCGTCCCCCGCTGCCCCGCCTTTGCGCCCCGCTCCGGCTCTGCGGGCCCAGCACCGACGATGTAGTCCTGACTGGCACCGAGTTGCGAGGCGAGCTGCCTTTGAGTCAGCCCCCGCTGCGTGCGGGTGTGGCGCAGCATGTCGCTCAGTACTCGGGGATCGACTGTACGCGCGCTGTCGATGGTGATCTCCTCCGCACGGAGCTCTTCGATCGTTCTACGCGACCGGAAAATCCCGATCACGTGGTCTGATCGGGAAATTCCGATCGCCGGTCTCCCGCAGGCGGGGCTTGCGGATGCGTGAGCCCCGCCCCGGCGTAGGGTGGCGGCGAGGGGAGGTGGGGCGTGTCGGTGGTGATGCGGGCGGTGGGGCCGGTGTTGAGGGTGCGGCGGGCGGTGGGGGCGAGGCCGCGGCGGGTGGAGGAGCTCGAGGCGACGCTGCGGGGGCGGGTGTATCCGCGAGCGGCGGGGGTGCCGCGAGGGCTGCGGGAACGGTGCGAGGTGCGGGAGGAGGTGGTGGGCGGGCATCCGGTCATCACACTGACGCCGCGGGAGGGCGCGAGTGGGGTGCGGGTGGTGCATCTGCATGGCGGGGCGTACGTGCATCCGCTCGTGGTGCAGCACTGGTCGTTCTTGGGGGCGCTCATCGCGGCGAGTGGGGCGACGGTGACGGTGCCGCTGTACGGATTGGCGCCCGAGTTTACCGTCGACGACGCCCTGCCGTTCCTCGCCGAGGTACGCCGGCGCGTGTTCGCCGACGCCGACGGTGGGCCGGTGTTCTTCTCAGGTGACTCGGCCGGCGGGGCGCTCGCGGTGCAACAGGCGCTCCACGCGCGACGCGACGTGACCGCCCCAGCGAATGCGAGCGCCGCGACGGCGGCGGGGGTCGTGCTCGTGTCGCCGTGGCTCGATGCGGCGCTGGCCGATCCGCGGGTGGCGGCGATCGTCCCGCGCGACGCCATGCTCGAGCCCGAGCGCCTGCGCATCAGCGGGAGGCTCTGGGCGGGCGACCGCGACGTGAGGGATGCCGAGGTGAGCCCGCTGTTCGCCGACCGGCAGGCGCTCGCCGGGTTGCCGCCCGTGCGCATCGTCCAGGGCGGCCGCGACGTGATGCTCCCCGACGCCACGACGTTCGCCCGCACGCTGCGCCGCGCCGGAGTCGACGTCGACCTGCGCATCTACCCCGACGGCTTCCACAACTTCCCCGCCGTCCCGGCCCTTCCCGAGTCACGCGACGCGATCGCGTGGATCGCCGACTTCCTCCACGCCTGAACGCCGAGCGACCGCGCGCCGGCCGACCACGCGCAAACCACGCGCAGACCACGCCCCCGACCTCACACAACGCACACCCCCGTCGTCTGAGAGAGTGAGGAGCCCCGCATCCGGGGCCAGGAGACAGGAGTCGCATGAAGATCGCGGTCGCAGGAGGAACGGGTGCCGTCGGCTCCCTCGTCGTCGAAGAGGCCCGCGCCCGCGGCCACGAAGCCGTCGCGCTGGCCCGCTCGGCGGGCGTCGACCTCACCACCGGCCGCGGTCTCGACACCGCCCTCGAGGGGGTGGCGGTCGTGGTCGACACGTCGAGCGTCCAGACCCAGTCGGCGAAGGCCTCCACCGAGTTCTTCACGACGGCGACACGGATGCTGCACCACGCCGAACTGCAAGCCGGCGTCGGTCACCACCTGGCCTTGTCGATCGTCGGCGCCGACCGGGCACCGCACGACTACTACGCCGGCAAGCGCGCCCAGGAGCTGCTGGTGGCTGAAGGTCCGGTGCCGTGGACGCTGCTGCGCGCCACCCAGTTCCACGAGTTCGCCCCGCAGATGCTGGCGCGCCTCGGCTTCGGCCCGCTGGCGCTCGCCCCCACGATGCGCACGCAGCCGATCGCGGCCCGCGAGGTCGCCGAGCACCTCGTGACGCTGGCCGAGCAGGGCCCGTCGGGCGAGGTCGCGCCGCTGGCCGGCCCGCGGGAAGAGAACCTTGCCCGCATGATGCGTGCCCACGACCGGGCCGCCGGGCGCCGTCGCGCCGTGCTCGAGATCGCGCTGCCGGGGCCGTTCGGGCGGGCGCTGCGTGACGGCACGATCCTTACGGGGCCCGATGCGGTGCTCGGCCGGCAGAGCTTCGACGAGTGGCTCGCGGAGCGCGCGCCGGGGCGCTGACGCCTTTCGCGAATCACCCGACCGAAGCCGGAGCGGCTACTCCGCCGGAGCCGTGCCGTCTTCGCTCGTCCCGGTGTCTCCGGTGTCTCCGGTGTCGCCGCTGCCGTCGCCGCCTTCCGTGCCCGACGTGCCGTCGCCCTCGGTCGCCCCGTCGCCCGAGGCGGCCCCGCCGCTGGCCTCGGTGAACACCTCCGTGATGAAGGTGTTGAGCGCATCCGTGTCATCGAGCGCCCCGGTGTACGCGGTGCCGTCGAAGATGAGGAGCGGCACGGTGCTGAGAGCGGTGACGTCGGAGTTCGGGATGCTCGCCCTGGCCCGATCGGTCGCCCCCGTCACCCAGTCGGAGAATTCGTCACCACGGATGCACGAGGCGATGCCCTCGTCGGTGATTCCCGCATCCTGCACCAGCTTCACGAGCTCGTCGTTGCTGAGCCCGCCGTCGGGGAGCGTCGCCTGGGCCGCGACCAGCGCGTTGTGGGCGACCAGCGCGGCGTCAGGCAGCCCGTTCGCCACGCAGGCGAACGCGTTCGCGGCACGCGCCGCATAACTGCCGGGACCCTCGAGGGCCACCGGGTGCAGTTCGAGGCTGGCGTAGCCGGCCGACACGTAGCCCTGCAGGGCGGCGCCGTTCGTGGTCTCGAAGGTGGAGACGTCGGCGCTGGAGTAGTCGACGTACTCGGTGAGGCGCAGCACCTCGGAGTCGTCGAGTTCGGAGGCCACCGGTGACTCGCCGGGCTGCAGCGCGGCGGTGGTGGTGGCGGTCGTGGTGCTGCCGTCTCCGGAGAACAGGATGCCGTCGCTCAGCATGTTGGCGGGCCCCACGAAGGTGGCCCGGATGCCGTTGTACACCGCGAACCCCACCCCGGCCAGGATGGCCACCGCCACCACGATCGAGCCCGTGACGAACAGGATGCGATTGCGGCGACGTCGGGCCCGCTCCTCCTCGCGCTTGATGCGTGCGAGTTCGCGCGAGAGCGCCTGCCGGTCCTTCTTCGACAGACCGTCGTAGAGGGCCTTCTCGGACTTCGCGGGGCTCATGCGGCGGCTTCTCCTCGTTCGTGCGGGCGGCGTGCGCGTGCGCGCCCACCCACACTAGTGAGGAAAGCTATGAACCCGCTCGGCGCGCCCCCGCGCCACGCACGTCGCCGCGGGCCTCAGCGGGCGAGGACGTGGCGGGGGGTGTCGCCGAAGGCGGCGGTGTAGTGGCGGGCGAAGCTGCGGGGGTCGAAGCCCCAGCGGCGGGCGATGCCGCCGACGGTGTCGCCGCGAGTGGGGTCGGCGTCGACGAGGTCGTGGTGGGCGGCCGAGAGTCGAACCCGGCGGAGCGCGTCGGCGGCCGTGCCCCGGGTGGGCGAGTGCCAGCGGAACGCCGCGTCGAGCTGACGGGCCGGCAGCCCCGCGGCCCCGGCGATGTCGTCGATGCTGATGGGCAGCGAGGCGTTGTCGTCGATGAAGGTCATCCCCCGCCGGTAGCCCGAACTCAGCGCCTCGACCGTCGCGCGGCGGTCGGCCGGTTCGCCACCGCGGAGCGGGAACCATTCGAGCACGGTCGCGGCGAGGTGGCGGTAGTAGCCGGCGGCCGCGAGCGGGCTCTCGAGCACGAGCTCCCGGTTCGCGACGGTGAACATCAGTGTCTTGGCGAGCAGCCCCGACCCGGTCGTCGACACCGGGTCGGAGCTGTCGAAGACCGGCCTGAGGCGGTCGTCGGCGAACATCACCCGGGCCGTGCGCTCGAGCGCGGCGGGGTCGAAGCTCACGCAGCTCACCTCCGCGTGCGACACGAGGGCTCTGAGGCGCACGTGGGGCCGCACGAGGAACGGGCCGGCCGTCGCGTCGCCGTGCTCGCCGCCCCCCGACCACTCGTAGCGCCCCGTCGAGATGCCGATGGTGAGGTAGTCGCTCAGGGCGTCGATGTCGGCCTGTCCGGCGATGGAGCACTGGTTGATGAAGAAGTCGGAGGTGCCGATGATGTCGTCGCGCATCGACGCTCGCGAGTCGGTGAGCCGGTAGCTGCCGTACTGTTCGCGCATCCGGGATTCCACCGCGTCGGCGTCGGCGGCGTAGTACGTGGAGCGCGTGGCGTGCGGTGCCGGGAGCGGTGGTGCCGGGAGCGGAGGTGCCGATACCGAAGGTGCCGAGACCGGTGGCGGCGCCTGGAGCGCACCACCCGGCACCGCGTCGTCGCGCGTCATCGTGCCAGCGTCTCTTTCGGGTACTCCCCGTACACCCGCCGGTGCTCGGCGGCGAAGCGGCTGAGGTGATCGAATCCCCACCGCCGGGCGATCTCGGCGACACCGGTGGAGGTGGCATCGCCGGCCTCGAGGTCGGCGTGCGCGGCGGAGAGCCGTACCGTGCGCAGGTACGCGGTGGGGGTGGTGTCGAGCGTGCGGCGGAACGCCCCCTGGAGCCCGCGCACGCTGAGGCGGCTGGCGGCGGCGATGTCGGGAAGGCTGATCGGCAGCCCCGCGTTGTCGTCGATGAACTGCAGCGCTCGCCGCACGGATGCGGGGAGGGCCCGGTCGCGGCTGGGGGCCGGGCTCTCCAGCACGATCGGGAAGCAGGCGAGTGCCGTGGCGAGGAGGGTGTCGATCGCCGAACGCCTGGTGAGCTCGTTGTGCAGCAGCTCGGGGTCGGTGAGCACTCCCGAGACGTAGGCGACGGCGTGCTGCCAGTGCCGCGCATCCGCCGGCGAGGTGGCCGCCACGGAGTCGCACCGGAACCGCGCGACAGCGGCCCGCGGGTCGGCCCCGGCGAGTTCGGCGAGCGCGGTGAGGTCGAGGTTCACCAGCAGCAGGTCGAGGTCGGTCGACGTCGACGCCACCCGGCCGGGCCTCAGCAGGAACGGATGCGCGGGGTCGACGTCGACCCCGTTCGACGATGCGAGGTACATGCCCGCGGTTCGCTGGCCGATCGCCACCAGGCTGTCGAGATCGACGGAGAGCTCCGCCCGGTCACCGATCTGGAGGTGGGCGAGCGTGGCGCGGTGATCGCCGACCAGGCGCTGCCGGAAGCTGAACGGGGCGCCGACCCCCCGCACCGTGCCCTGGCGGTACACCCGCCCGAGCAGTCTCTCGGCCTCGTGGGCGTCGCGGGTGGCCCGATCCTCCTCCACGATCATGGCGACACCTCCTGTGAACAGACTCACCTTACGGCGCGGCTCGGCCTGCCGCACGCCAGGGGCGCGCCCGGCGCACTCAGGCCTCGGCCGAGCGCTCCTGCAGGTACGAGCAGAGCGACGCGGCGACCTCGAGCTCGGAGGCGAGGGCGTGCAGCTGCGCGGCGTCGAGCTCGATGTCTTCGGTGCGCGCGTTCAGGGTGATGCTCCAACGGTGTTCGCCGATGCCCACGGGCTGCATGTACACGTCGGTGGGAGCGTTGCGCAACGGCACCACCACGAGACCGGTGTCGGCGCCGTCGGTGCCGTCTTGAACGAGGACGTTGACCAGGAGCCCGCCTTCGCGGGAGGAGCGGAAGTCTTCGAGCCACTGCTCGAGAACCTCTTTGCTTCGGAAATCCATGCCCTGCCTTTCTCGGCACGGCAGTCTTCCGCGCTCTAGAGCCTTACGAACGTAACATCATCCACCGACACCCGCCTGGGGTTGACGCGGCCCGGCTCCGTCGGTCAGCCGACCGGGATCCGCTCCAGTGCTCCGCGCATCCGGATCAGATCGTCGGCATGGGCGTCGAGGCGGAAGTCTTCGGCCGAGATCAGGGGCAGGGGCGCGACGGGGCGGGCTCCCTCGTCGCCGAGGTCGACGAAGATGCTCATGCACTGCGTCGTGAGCTGCAGCTCGTGCGGAGTGCGGGGTGAGCCCGAGCGCACGCGCACGGCGATGTGCATGCTGCGCTCGCCGGTGTGGATGAGGCGGGCGTCGACCTCCACGATGTCGCCGATGCGGATGGGGCGGAAGAAGTGGATGCCGCCCGAGTAGACCGCCACCGCAGCCTCCGAACTCCAGCTCGCCGCGCAGGCGTAGGCGGTCTCGTCGATCCATCGCATCACGGTACCGCCGTGCGCGTTGCCGCCGTAGTTCGCGTCGCCGGGTGCGGCGAGGAAGCGGAACACGGTGCGCGGGGTGGTTCCGGCGTCGGAGTACTCCTGCGCAAGCATGGCGTCGCGGATGGCGCGCCGCGGGGCGAGGCGTTCCTCGGCGCGGTCGTGCAGCATCCGGTCGCCCTCCGTCACGGGGGTCCAGGCGGGCACCTCCTGCGGCGTGCCCTCGGCGTCGACGGCCACGAAGACGAGGAGGCAGTGGGTGGCGGGCGTGAACTCGCGGCTCCGCACGTCGGCGGCGCCGACCGTGACGAGCACCTGCATGCTCGTGCGGCCGGTCTGGATGACGCGCGCCCGCGCCTCGATCATGTCGCCGGCGGCGATGGGGCGGGTGAAGTGCACGTTGCCCACGTAGGCGGTGACGCAGTAGGAGGCGCTCCAGCCGACGGCGCAGGCGAAGCCCGCCTTGTCGATCCACTCGAGCACGCGGCCGGCGGCGACGGTGAGCCCGCCGGCCGCGGTGTCTTGCGGTGCGGCGAGGAAGCGGAGGGTCACGCTGTCGTTCATGCCCTCAGGATGCCAGTGAGCGCGCGCATTCTGCGCGACTTTTCGCACCCCGAGAGGTGCAAGATCGGCCCTTCTTTCGCTTCTGTCAAGCCCCGGCCGGATGCGCGCCTCCGTCGCCCGCGGGAGTACGGTGACCGGCATGATTCGGGTGGGCACCTCGGGCTGGAGCTACGACCACTGGAACGACGTGCTCTACCCCTCGGGCACGCCCTCCCGCGCCCGGCTCGACCACTACCTCCGGCGCTTCGACACCGTCGAGCTCAACGCGAGCTTCTATCGTTGGCCGCGCGACGACGGCTTCCGCCGCTACCGCGAGCGCCTGCCCGAAGGGTTCCTCCTCTCGGTGAAGGCGCCGCGCGGCCTCACCCACGCCAAGCGCCTCCTCGAACCCGAGACCTGGATCGGCCGGCTCACCAGCGGCCTGCACGAGCTCGGCGACCGGCGCGGGGTGCTGCTCGTGCAGCTGCCGCCGACGATGGCGCGCGACGACGCGCGGCTGGAGTACTTCCTCGCGGCCCTGCCGGAGTGGATGCCTGTGGCCGTCGAGTTCCGGCACCCCAGCTGGAACGACGAGGCCGTGTTCCAGCTGCTCGAGAGGGCCGGCGCGTCGTACTGCGTGCTGAGCGGAGCCGGGCTGCCGTGCGTGCTGCGGGCCACAAACGAGCTGGTCTACGTGCGGATGCACGGGCCCGATCACGAGCACCTCTACGGAGGCTCCTACTCCGACGACGACCTGCGGTGGTGGGCCGACCGGCTGAGGGAGTGGGAAGGGTCGGGGAAAGACGCGCTGGTGTACTTCAACAACGACGGGGGCGGGAACGCGGTGCGGAATGCCGACACGTTGAGGTCATTTCTGTACTGAGACCAATTAACCTATGCTGACGGCATGACAGTCTTCGTCGACGAAGGAGTGGGGCGACGGTTCGTGCCGTACGCCGAGGGTCTCGCGCTGCAGTCACGGTTGCACGACGAGGTGGCTGCGGGAGTCTCGCCGCCCACGGTCGTGCTGCTCGAGCACGAGCCGGTCTACACCGCCGGCAAGCGCACCGAGCCCTCTGAGCGCCCGGTCGACGGCACTCCCGTGATCGACGTCGATCGAGGGGGCAAGATCACCTGGCACGGGCCGGGCCAGCTCGTCGGTTACCCGATCGTGCGGCTGCCCGACCCGATCGACGTGGTCGCCTACGTGCGGTCGCTCGAGGCGCTGCTGCTCGACGTGGTGGGGGCGTTCGGCATCGACGCGCATCGCGTGGAGGGGCGCTCGGGAATCTGGGTGACCGAGGGGGCTCGCGAGAGCAAGCTCGGCGCTATCGGCATCCGCGTGGCGCAGGGGGTGACGACCCACGGCTTCGCGCTCAACTGCTCGAACTCGCTCGCGGCGTATGACGCGATCGTCGCCTGCGGTATCAGGGATGCGGGGGTGACCACGATGAGCGCGGTGATCGGCCGGCGGGTCGAGCCGGTCGACGTCGTGGGGGAGGTGCGGGCGCGGTTCGTGCAGCCGGGGGCCGCGCGCGAGCTGGCGGGGGTCGTGCGATGAGTGGGTGCGGGCCTGTGGGTGGTGGTGCAGCATCCGCTTCTCTGCTCGCCGGTGCGGCCCCGGCGCACGCTCCGGGGGAACGACGGATGCTGCGGCTCGAGGTGCGCAACGCGGAGACGCCCATCGAGAAGAAGCCGGAATGGATCAAGACCAAGGCCCGCTTCGGGCCGGAGTATCAGCACCTGCAGTCGCTCGTGAAGACGCAGGAGCTGCACACGGTGTGCCAGGAGGCGGGCTGCCCCAACATCTTCGAGTGCTGGGAGGACAAGGAGGCGACCTTCCTCATCGGCGGCTCGCAGTGCACCCGTCGCTGCGACTTCTGCCAGATCGACACCGGCAAGCCGGCCGACTACGACCGCGACGAACCGCGGCGGGTGGCCGAGTCGGTGCGGGCGATGGGGCTCCGCTACGCGACGGTGACGGGCGTGGCCCGCGACGACCTGCCCGACGAGGGGGCGTGGTTGCATGCGGAGACGGTGCGGCGCATCCACGAGCTGAACCCGGGGACGGGGGTCGAGATTCTCGCCACCGACTTCTCGGGCGACCCGGCCCTGCTGTCGGAGGTGTTCTCGTCGCGGCCGGAGGTGTTCGCGCACAACGTCGAGACGGTGCCGCGCATCTTCAAGCGCATCCGTCCGGCGTTCCGCTACGAGCGGTCGCTCGACGTCATCACGCAGGCGCGGGCGGCGGGGCTCATCACGAAGTCGAACCTCATCCTCGGCATGGGCGAGACGCGGTCGGAGGTGTCGCAGGCGCTCGCCGACCTGCACGGCGCCGGATGCGACATCATCACGGTCACCCAGTACCTGCGGCCGTCGCCGCGGCACCTGCCGGTGGCGTCGTGGGTGAAGCCGGAGGAGTTCGTCGAGATCAAGGAGGAGGCCGAGGAGATCGGGTTCCTCGGGGTGCTCGCCGGCCCGCTGGTGCGGTCGTCGTACCGGGCCGGGCGGCTGTGGGCGCAGTCGATGCGGCGCAAGGGCTGGGAGATCCCGCCGGCTCTCGCCGGGCTCGGCGCGGGTGCCGAGGCGGGGTTCGCGCAGGCGGTGTGAGGGGGCGCGCGCGGCGCGCTGCTCAGCGCCTACGGGCTCAGCGCTGACGGCGTCGGTCGCCTGGGGCGCGAAACAGGTTCGGGTAGCGCACCCGCGCCACCACCACCGCGAGAGCGAAGAGCCCGGCGAACAGCAGCAGGCCCGCCGGATTGCCTCCCGTCGCGTCGAGGACGACGGGCACGGCGACGAACGCGAAGAACGCCACCACGGCCGCGACGGCGAGCACCCCGATGACCGTGCGCCTGATCGAGCGGCGGCGTCCCGGGTCGTCGGTCATCCCTCCATGTAACACCTCCCGTACGCCCTCGGCGACGATGCCGGCGACGACTATGATGAGAGAACCTCATATACTGCTAGGTGGCCCCGGTGTTCGTCGTCTCCTTTCTCGTCGCTGCTCTTCTCGTCAGCCCTCTCCCTGCTGACGCGCCGTGGCCCCCTGTGCCGGTCGGCGATCCTGATCCCGTGGTGGTGGAGGTGCCGGCGGGGTGGCCGGAGGCCGCCAAGACGGAGGCGTGGCGGTGGGTCACCGTGCAGCAAGACACCCGAGCCTGCCTGCTGCGGCACGGGCTCGACTACCGCTTCGAGGCGCCATGGCCAGACGGGGTTCCACCCTCGGCGTGGGAGTCCGTGTTCGCAGAGCCGTCGTGGCCCGCTCCCGTGCCGGCGGTCGTCACGGCCTGCTTCACCCGCGCGCTCGATCTCTCGGGGCGCCCGCCCGACCGCCGCGGGCTCGCGAAGGCCCTGGCATGATGATCGGCATGCAGCAGCGAGCCGATTTCCTCACCGTGGCGACCGCCGATCTCGATGCGGCGCGGGCGTTCTACCGAGATGGGCTCGGGTGGGAGCCGCTGCTCGACGTGCCGGGCGAGATCCTGTTCTTCCAGGTCGGGCACGGCCTCGTGCTCGGTCTCTTCGACGCCGAGGCCTTCGACCGCGACCTCGAGGGCGACACCACCGCTCCCGACAACGCAGCGCCGGTGCCGAGCGCCCCGGCCGCTCCCACCGGATTCACCCTCTCGCACAACGTGCAGACTCCCGACGAGGTCGACGAGGTGGTCGAGCGCATGCGGGCGGCGGGCGGCACCGTGCGCAAGCCGCCGCAGACCGCGGCCTTTGGCGGCCGCCACGGGCACGTCGTCGACCCCAACGGCGTGCTCTGGGAGATCGCCCACAACCCGGGCTGGAGCGTCGACTCCGACGGCACGGTGCGCCTCCACGCCGTGGGGTAGGGCACCCGGTTCGGCGAGCGATCGCCCGGCCCCGCGCATCCGCCCGCACCCGGTGCCGACACCGAGACGCTCGGGTAGGCTCACCGTGTCATGCGCCGCACCGAGATCACCCCGCGTCCGAACTGGCGCGAGCGCTGCGACGCCGTCGGCTTCACCTTCTACGACCTGGAGTCGGAGGGCGGGCGGCCCTACTGGAGCGAAGCCGCCGCCTACGTGTTCGATCCGTCCGAGATCGAGCTGCTCGAGCGGGCGACCGCCGAGCTGTTCGCCCGCTGCATGGACGCCGTCGAGTTCGTCGTACGCGAGGGCCGCTTCGACGAGTTCGGCATCCCGCAGCAGTTCCACGCCCTCGTGCGCGACTCGTGGAACGACGACGACCCCACCGTCTACGGCCGTTTCGACCTCGCCTACCACGACGGCCGAGCCCGCGCGGGCGATGCCCACCGCGCATCCGCCCCCACCGTCACACTGCTCGAGTTCAACGCCGACACCCCCACCTCCCTTGTCGAGACCGCGGCCGCCCAGTGGCAGTGGCTCGAGGAGCAGCAGGCCGCGGGCGTGCTCCCCGCCGACGCCGACCAGTTCAACGCCGTGCACGAGCTGCTCGTCGAGCAGTGGGAGCACATCCGTTCGGCTCGCTGGGGCGTCGCCCCCGGCGCCCGCCTGCACCTCGCGTCGCTGCGCGACGCCGGAGACGGGGAGCTCATCGTCGAAGACTTCGACACCGTCGCCTACATGGCCGAGACGGCGAAGGCCGCCGGCTTCGACCCGAAGCTCGTGTTCATGGAAGACCTCGCGTTCAGTGTCGACCGCGGCGTCTTCCTCGACGCCGACGACGAGGAGGTGCACCGCATCTTCAAGCTGTACCCCTGGGAGTGGATGATCACCGAGCAGTTCGGCGCGTTCCTCCCCAACAGCCGCTTCGTCACGCGCTGGGTCGAACCGCCCTGGAAGCTCCTGCTCAGCAACAAGCAGCTGCTGGTGGTGCTCTGGGAGCTGTTCCCCGGGCATCCGAACCTCCTCCCGGCCTTCACCACTCCGGATGCGCTGCCCACCCCCGGCGCCGGCCACGTCGCCAAACCACGCCTCGGCCGCGAGGGCGCGAACGTCCGGGTGTTCGACGGGGCGGGCGCCGTCGTGGCGCAGAACGACGGCGGCTACGGCGAGGAAGGGTTCGTGTTCCAGGAACGCGCCCGCTTCTCGGCGATCGACGGCAAGACACCGGTGATCGGCAGCTGGGTGGTCGGCGAGACGCCGGCGGGCATCGACCTGCGCGAGACCGGCGGGCCGATCACGGGCGACCTCGCCGAGTTCGTGCCCCACGTCATCCTGCCCGCGGGAACGGAGAGCATCTGATGGCCGCTCGCACCAGCAAGCTCGAGCTGAGCGGCATCGGCGCGGCCCACCGCGCCCGAGCACGTGCCGGTGGCGCCGGCCTCTCGCCCGCCGCGACGCGCGGGGTGGCTGTCGCCTCGATCGCCGGAGCCGTGCTCGCACTCTCGGGGTGCACCCCCACCGACGAGGGCATCGTGCTGGAGGGCGCCGACGGCCAGAAGTACGTCGTCCCTGACAGTGCCGAACGCCCGATGTACGACTCGAAGGAGGCTTGCATCGCCGACGTCACCGAGCAGATCGCCATCCTCGAGCGCCAGGGCGAACAGATCGTCGACACCCCCGAAGACCTCTGCGAGCCTTCGAGCAACTATCCCAGGGCGCACTACGGCCACGCCTGGCTCGGCCCGATCCTGTTCGCGGGCTCGCGCTGGGCGTCGCCCAACGTCGCCGGCTGGTCGAACGTGTCGTCGGGCGGATTCGCCGCCCCGGGCTCCAAGCTGCAGAGCGACGTGGTGTCGCCCGCGCCCGCGGGGGCGCAGACCGGGGAGCGCGCACCCCTCAAGAGCGGCTTCGGCTCGTCGGGCAAGTCGGGCTTCGGCTCCACCGTCGGCGGCTGAGCGGATGCGCGGGCCGGCCCGATGTCGGTGGTCGCCGCCATGATCGGTCCATGAACGACACCGCTCCGGATGCCACCGCCTTCGATCCCCACGACGGCACCTGCGCCTGGGCCAACGGCAGCCCCGCCATGCGCCGCTACCACGACGCGGAGTGGGGCGTGCCGAGTCACGACGACCGCCATCTCTTCGAGATGCTGTTGCTCGAGGGAGCCCAGGCCGGCCTGTCGTGGTCGACCATCCTGGGCCGCCGCGCGGGCTACTCGGCGGCGTTCCGCGAGTTCGACGTCGAGGCCGTCGCCCAGATGAGCGACGGCGAGCTCGAGGTGCTCATGAACGAGCCCGGCATCATCCGCAACCGTCTGAAGATCTACGGTGCCCGCAAGAACGCACTGGCCTTCCAGCGCGTGCAGCAGGAGTTCGGCTCGTTCGCCGCCTACCTCTGGGGCTGGGCACCGGGCGGCGAGCCGATTGTCGCGCATCCGCGGGGTCTCGGCGACCTCCCGGCCACCAGCGAACTCTCCGACCGCCTCAGCAAAGACCTGAAGAAGCGCGGCTTCACCTTCGTCGGCTCCACCATCGTCTACGCCTACCTCCAGTCGACGGGCGTGGTCGACGACCACGTCGACACCTGCCCGCGCAAGGGCGTCGCGCCATGAGCGGTGTCACCGCGCCCGCGCGATTGTCCGACAAACGGGCGAGTGCCGCTGCCGAGCGGCATCGCGGCGGATAGGCTCGGGTCATGGCTTCCAGCGACTTCTCCGTGCCCCAGCAGCGCAAGCTCGTCACCGAGCTGCCCGGCCCCCGCTCGCGTGAGCTGCACGCCCGCCGCCGCGCGGCGGTCTCGCGCGGTGCCGGAACGCTCGCCGACATCTACATGGACCACGGTTCCGGCGCCATCCTCGTCGACGTCGACGGCAACCAGATCATCGACCTCGGCTGCGGCATTGGGGTCACCACCATCGGCCACGCGCATCCGGAGGTCGCGGCGGCCGCCGCCGCGCAGGCCGACAAGCTCACCCACACCCTGTTCACGGTCACGCCGTACGAGAACTACGTGAAGGTCGCCGAGAAGCTCGCCGAGATCACGCCGGGCGACTTCGAGAAGCGGTCGATCCTCGTGAACTCCGGGGCGGAAGCTGTCGAGAACGCGGTGAAGATCGCCCGCAAGTTCACGGGCCGTCGCGTCATCGCCACGCTCGACCACGCCTTCCACGGCCGCACCAACCTCACCATGGCGATGACCTACCGCCCGTGGCCCGAGCGCGCCGGCATGGGTCCGATGCCCGGCGACATCTTCAGCGTGCCGATCAGCTACCCCTTCCGCGACCCCGAGGGTATGACGGGCGAGGAGGCCGCCGAGCGCACCATCGACTACATCGCCACGCACATCGGCGCCACCGAGCTGGCCGCCCTGTTCGTCGAGCCGATCCAGGGCGACGGCGGCATCATCATCCCGGCGCCCGGCTACTTCAAGCGCCTCAGCGAGTTCTGCACCGAGAACGGCATCGTGTTCGTCGCCGACGAGATCCAGGCGGGCATCGCCCGCACGGGTGCCTGGTACTCCATCGAGCACCACGGGGTTGTTCCCGATCTGGTCACGAGCGCGAAGGGCATCGCGGGCGGCTTCCCGCTCGCCGCGGTCACCGGCCGCGCCGAGATCATGGATGCGGTACAGCCCGGCGGCATCGGCGGCACCTTCGGCGGCAACCCGGTCTCCACCGCGGCGGCCCTCGCCGTGTTCGATCTCGTCGAGCGCGACAACCTCATCGGTGAGGCGCAGCGGGTCGAGAAGGCGTTCTTCGACCGCATCGGCGACTGGCCGTCGCGCTTCCCGATCGTTGGAGAAGTGCGCGGCAAGGGCGCGATGATCGGCGTCGAGCTCGTGCTGCCGGGCACGAAGAAGCCGAACCCGGAGGCGCTGAAGGCCGTCATCCAGCACGCCGCGTCGCAGGGCGTGATCGTGCTCGACGCCGGCAGCTGGGACAGCGTGCTCCGCTTCCTCCCGTCCGTCGTCATCAGCGAAGAGCTCATCGACGACGCCGCGACCGTCATCGAGCAGAAGCTCGCCGAGCTCTCCGCCTGACCCGCGCATCCGCTCGCCCCACCACGTTCTTGCGGACAAAGTCCGTCCGAATTCACGTTCGGACGGACTTTGTCCGTAAGGAAGTCGTGGCCGGGCCCCGAGGCGGGCGCCGCTCAGGCGATCGCGGTGAAGCGCGCCCGCCGGTGCGCGGGCTGCTCGATCTCGTCGACGATCGCGAGGGCGAGGTCGGCTGCCGAGATGGTCGAGGCACCCGACTCGTCGCGGAGCAGCACGTCACCGCCACGGGTGTACGTGCCTTTCGTCTCGGTGCCGAGCCACGACCCGAAGTCGGCGGGCGGGCTCACGTAGAACCAGTCGAGCGATTCGGGGCTGGAGTTCAGCAGCTCGAGGGCGTTGAGCCCGGTCTCGATCTCGGGCTTCACCTCGGCGGGCAGCTGTTCGTGGGTGACGTCCCAGAGGCGGGGCCCACCGGGCTCGACCTGCAACGAGGATGCGCCGCCGACGTACCCGAGGCGGGTCTGCGTGCCCGAGAGGCGCTCCACGAGCTCCGACACGATCGGCTCGAGCTTGCCCGCCATGTCACCCCGAGGCGACAGCGCGACCACCACGGCGTCGCGATCCTGCACGACCGAGTCGAGCACCTCGGAGTCGAGCGCCGACCCCTCCACGTAGTCGACCCCGGCGACGGGCTGCTCGACGGTCGAGCGGCTCACCGCGGTGACCTCGTGCCCCCGCTTCTGCGCTTCGGCGACGATCGCCGCCCCCGCGTATCCCGTACCGCCCAAGACCGTGATGCGTGCCATGCCGTCCTTCTCTCCTCGTGACTCCGCCACCCTACGACCCCCACCGCCCCCGCGTAAGTACGCACCTCCCGGTAAGCCCCCACCCCGCCCTCCCGCCGCGACCACTCCGCCTACCGCACCCGAACTCGATGGAGTTCGGAGGTGCATCCGGAACTCGACGGAGGCGGGAGCGCCGAACGACCGCCGGTTCCATCGAGTTCGGGAGGGGCGTGTGAGGGGGCCGGGGGTACCTGGCGTCAGCCGCCCGCGCCCGCGGCCGGCGTGGGGGTGGGGGCGGGAGCCGCTGGCTCGGGGTCGACGGGCTCGGGGTCGGCCGGGGCGGGTTCGACCGGGTCGGGGGCCGTCGTAGGGGCGGGGGCTGGGTTCACCGGGGCCGGCGCGGGCACGGGCGCCGGGGTGGCCGTGGTCGACGGGATGGGGTCGGGCGTGTCGGTGTCGTCGGAGCTGTCGTACCGCGAGCTCGATCCGTCGACGAGCTCCTCGTCGGGTTCGGCGAACTCGCCGCCCCCGCGCAGCTCGTCGTTCGCGGTCATCACGGCCCGCCACATGCGGTGGCGCACGGAGGAGCCGGTGTAGTCGTTCGGGTACACCTCGGTCATCGACACGTTGCCGCTGACGTTGCCGACCCAGACGGCGGTGGCGGCGGCGGTGGAGGCGCCGACCATCCAGGTGTCCTTCTCGTTGTCGGTGGTGCCCGTCTTACCGATGTGGGTGATGCCGTCGTAGGGGTTGGATGCGGTGGCGGTGCCGCTCTCGATCGGCCCGAGCATGGCGTACGCCACGGTGGAGGCGATCTTCGGGTCCCAGGCCTGGTGGCAGTCGGCGTTCGGGGTGGCGATCTCCTGGCCGGAGGGGTCGACGATGCGGTCGATGGCGACGGGGTTGCAGTACATGCCGTTCGCGGCGATGCCCGCGTAGGCGGCGGCCATCGTCACCGGCGCGATCTCGTTGGTGCCGAGCACCGACGAGGGCTGCGAGTCGAGCGGGTCGCCGTCGGCACGGTGCACACCGAGCTCCTCGGCCGTGGTCTTGATGTTGCAGAGGTCGAGCTGCTGCGACATGGCCACGAAGGCGTTGTTCACCGAGTTGGTGAGCGCGCTCTGCACCGACATCGTGCCGGGGCGCGAGCTGCCGTCGTTCGCGGGCTCCCAGCTGCCGCTCACCGGCTGGCAGCTGTTGGGGATGGTCGCCATGTCCCACGTGGTCTCGTTGCCGCTCAACCGGTCGGAGAGGGTGTGCCCCTGCTTCAGCCACTCCGCGAGCGCGAACACCTTGTAGGTCGAACCGACCTGGAAGCCCGACGAGCCCCCGTAGTCGATGTCGGTGTTGTAGTTCACCGCGGTGGCGCCCGGCACCTGCGTGTCGGGGTCGTCGTCGAAGGTGGTGTTCTGCGCCATCGCCAGGATGCGCCCGGTACCGGGCTCGACCGTCACGATCGTGGAACCCAGGTCGGCCCCGTCGTAGGTGGAGGGGATGTACTCGGTCATCGTCTCGTGCGCATTGGCCTGCAGCTGCGTGTCGAGGGTGGTGTAGATCTCGTACCCGCCCTGCTTGAAGTGCTGCCAGCGCTCGTCGGCGGTGTCGCCGAAGGTGGGGTCGTTCTTCACGATCCAGGTGACGTAGTCGCAGAAGTAGGCGGCGCCGTCGGCGGCGGCCTGGCAGCCGGTGGTGGGCTGCGTGATGTTCGGGGTGACGGGGGTGGCAACCGCCTCGTCGTACTGCTGCTGCGTGATCGCCTTCTGCTTCAGCATCGAGGCGAGTACGTCTTCGTCGCGGCGGGCCTTGTTCGCCTCGATGTTCTCGGGGTCGTCGATGCGCAGCCCGTTTGGTTCGTTGACGGTCGCCGCGAGGGTGGCGGCCTGCGGCAGTGTGAGGTCGGCGGCGCTCACCCCGAAGTAGTACTGTGCGGCGGCCTCGATGCCGTAGACCGAGCCGCCGAAGTTCGCGATGTTGAGGTAGCCGAGCAGGATGTCGTCTTTGGAGTACTGCTTCTCGAGCGCGATGGCGAGGCGCATCTCGCTCATCTTGCGGTCGAGCGATTCGGTGGTGGCCGCCTCGTAGGCGGCTTCGCGCTCGGCCTTGGTGTCCATCATCTCGGCCTGCTGCACCAGGATGTTGCGCACGTACTGCATGGTGACGGTCGACGCCCCGCTCGAGACGCCGCCGGATGCCACGTTGCCCACCGCCGCTCGCAGCGTCGAGGCCACGTCGACACCCGAGTGCTCGTAGAAGCGCGGGTCTTCGGTGGAGACCACCGCATCCTTCACGAACTGCGACACCTGGTCCCAGCCCACCTCCTGGCGGTTCTGGTCGAACACGGTGGCGAGTAGGGTGTTCGTGCCGTCGCTGTTGGTGGCGTAGATCTCCGACTTCTGGGCGAGCTCACCGGGACGGATGGAGTCGGGCAGCGTGTCGAGCGCGGTCGCTGTGCGCGAGGCGTAGACGCCGGTGACCGCCATGGCCGGCACGGCCAGCACGGTGACGAGCAGAGCGGCGGCGATGCTGAGGGCGAGCATCATTCCGAGGGGGCGCTTCGTGCCGTCGATCAGGCGCTGGAAGGCGCTGACGACGCGGAGTGGACTTTCGGGCATATCGGCCAGGGTACGGCGCGTGCTGGTGAAGTCGCTGAAAACCCCCCCCCGTCGGCCCGCGGGGCGCAGCCGCGCCTCAGCTCACGAAGCGCGCCGCCTCCACGCCGTCGAGGGCGTGACGGATGCGCGCGTGCATCTCATCGCTCATCTCGGGCAGGGCGTCGAGAGGGAACCAGCGCACATCCGTGTTCTCCCCGTCGGCGGGAAAGGGTTCGCCCGAGACGTAGCTCAGCCGGAAGGTGATGTCGAGGTACTGCGACACGTCGCCGTTCGGGTAGACGATCGTGGGGATGACGTGCACCCAGGCGAGGTGCTGCGCCTTCGCGTGGATGTCGGCCTCTTCGAGCACCTCCCGCACCGCGGCGATGGCGGGTTCCTCGCCGGGGTCGACGATGCCGGTGACGGGGGTCCAGGCGCCGTTGTCGCTGCGCCGCACGAGCAGCACCTCGTCGCCGCGCACGACCACGGCGGTCACGCCGGTGAGCCAGAGAGGCGCGTGCCCGATCTTCTCTCGCAGTTCCAGCACGAAGTCGGGAGTCGCCATGCCCCGAGCCTAAGGGAACCTAGCTGTTCTGCGTGGCCTCGACCCAGGCGAGGTACTCGGGGGTGACGGTGCCGGTGACGTAGTCGCCGGTGAAGCAGCTCATCTCGAGGTCGGTGACGAGCGAGGAGCCTTCGGTGATGGCCTTCCGCATGTCGTCGACTTCTTGGTAGATGAGGTGGTCGGCGCCGATGGCCGCCGCGATCTCGGGGATCTTGCGGTCGTGTGCGACGAGCTCGTGCCGCGACGGCATGTTGATGCCGTAGACGTGCGGGAAGCGCACGGGAGGCGCGGCGCTCGCGAAGGTGACCTTGTTCGCGCCCGCGGCGCGCGCCATGTCAACGATCTCCTTCGAGGTCGTGCCGCGCACGATGGAGTCGTCGACGATGAGGATGTTCTTGCCCTTGAACTCGGTCGACATCGCGTTGAGCTTCTGCCGTACCGACTTCTTGCGGGCTGCCTGCCCGGGCATGATGAACGTGCGCCCCACATAGCGGTTCTTGTAGAAGCCCTCGCGGTATTCCACGCCGAGCTTCTGCGCCACCTGCATGGCCGCCGGCCGCGAGGAGTCGGGGATGGGCATGACCACGTCGATGTCGCCCATGGGCGTGTACCGGGCGACGGTGTCGGCCAGGTAGTTGCCGAGCCGCAGGCGCGCCTCGTACACCGAGATGCCCGACATCACCGAGTCGGGGCGGGCGAGGTAGACGTACTCGAACGAGCAGGGCACGAGCGAGTGCTGCGGCGCGCACTGCTTGGCGATGAGCTCGCCGTCGAGGGTGATGAACACGGCTTCGCCGGGCTCGACCTCCCGCACGATGTCGTAGCCGAGGCTCTCCATGACGAGCGACTCCGAGGCGACGATGTACTCCATCTGCCCGTTCTCGAGCAGCCGGCCGCCGATAGTGAGGGGGCGGATGCCGAACGGGTCGCGGAAGGCCAGCAGCCCGTGGCCCGCGATCATGGCGATGGTGGCGTAGGAGCCCTCCACCCGCTCGTGCACGCGCGAGACCGCGGTGAAGATCTGCTCGGGGTCGAGCGAGAGACCGGTGATCTGCGCCTGCAGCTCGTTGGCGAAGACGTTGAGCAGCACCTCGGTGTCGGAGTCGGTGTTGAGGTGCCGGCGGTCGATGTTGTAGAGCTCACTGGTGAGCTCGCGCGTGTTCGTGAGGTTGCCGTTGTGCACCAGGATGATGCCGTACGGCGCGTTCACGTAGAACGGCTGCGCCTCCTGCTCCTTGGCGGCGGAACCCTGGGTGGCGTAGCGCACGTGCCCGAGCCCCATCGTGCCGAGCAGCGACCGCATGTCACGGGTGCGGAAGGCCTCGCGCACCTGGCCCTTGGCCTTGACGCTGTGGAAGATGTTGCCCTCGGCCGTGGCGATTCCCGTCGAGTCCTGCCCCCGGTGCTGAAGCAGGAGGAGGGAGTCGTAGACGAGTTGGTTGACGGGCTCGGCCGAAACGATGCCCACGATGCCGCACATTGCATCGATTCTATCGTGCGCATCCGGGTGTCCGGCCGGCGCATCGTCAGGTCCGGCATGAACAGTCTCGGGGTATCGAGCGCTGCGCCATCCAGTGATTAGGATGAGCGCAGCCGGGTCGGGGGGACCCGCCCTACCTGAGAGGCCCCGATGCCCCGCATCACCGTGCGCCACTGGCGCGCCACCGCCACCACAGTCCTTGCCGCGACCGCTCTGTTCGCCCTCTCCCTCGGAGGTGGAACGACCGCCTCCGCGGCGGCCGCCGATCTGGAGGCGGGTGGGGGCACCGATGCTCCGGCACCCGTACCCGCTGCGCCTGTAATGCCCGACTACTCCGTCGAGGCCTATTCGGCAGAGGCGGAACTGTTGCCTCCCGAACTCCTGCATGCTCTTGCAGAGCAACTCGGTGAGACGGGAGAGGGGTACCTCGCCAATGCGGACGCGGCGGCCGACGCGGCGCCGGTGGTCGAGGGTCTTCTGTCATCGGGCGTCGACGTGCTCGGCACCCGGCTCGATGGCACGCGACTCGTGGTGATCGTGCCCGACGGCGACGCCGTCGCGGCTGACCTCGTCGAGGCGGCGAATGCCACCCCCGAGTTCGGCGCTTCCTCTGCGCGCACCACCGTCGACAGCGCGGTCGTGGATGACCTTCAGCCGCTCCAGCCCTCCTACCTCGGGGGTGGGCAGGGATTCGTGTTCGGCAGTGCCACCCAGGCATTCATCTGCTCCGTCGCCTTCAACGGGGTGAGCGTGACCCAAGGCTACGACGCCTTCTTGACCGCAGGTCACTGCTCGGTCGATGGCGAGAACAGTTGGGTCAATGAGTACGACCAAGATCGTCCCGGCGACCCCGACGGAGCCGTCGGCTTTAACCTCGGTGACAAGATCCCGGGAACGTTCGCATTCGGCAATGAGATCGATGCTGGGCTGGTGCGCCCCCAGACGAACCTCCAGAGCTTGCCTCGAGTGGGTACCTGGAACTCCGGCGCCAACAACGGCCCCGTGGATGCTGGGGAGCAGGTGCTGATGCGAGACTACGGCGACGCTGTGGTCGGCCAACAGGTCTGCAAGTCGGGGAGCACGACGGGCTGGAGCTGTGGGCGAGTGCAATACGTCGACCAGCTCATTCAGGTGGGCAAAGGCGGTCCCCAGGTGAATGCCGACATCGTCAAGGGAATGTGCTCGCAACCTGGCGACAGCGGCGGTTCCGTCATCTCGGGCCCTTACGCGATGGGTCTGGTGTCGGCCGGTTCCACAAAGGATGCCTGCACCCCCTCCGGCGTGACTGCTGTGTTTCCGATGACGGCGCCGGTCGTGGACGGGGTGCAGTACGGATCAGTGCGGAGCTTCGAGCGCGACTGGGAACTCATGGTCGATGTCCCGGGCGTCCGAGTCACTTCACCGGAGGTCGGAGAACCGCTCCTCTGGGGCAGTGCGCTGAGTGGCACGGTAGAGGGCGCGACCCGCAGCTACAAGGTCGTGGTCGTCATTGAAGGTGACGACGGCAGAAAGACTTACACCTCTTCCATCGCGCAGGACGGGTCATGGTCGGTTCGGCCCACCGACCTCCAGGATGGCTTCCACCGATGCGGGGTCTACGTCACCTTCGGCACGCAGCGAGGCTCGGGGGACGACTGCGGCTTCGTGATGACGGGTGCGCCAACGGTCGAGCGCATCGCCGGGGCCGACCGGTACTCGGGGGCGGTCGCGATCGCGCAGCGTGCCTTCCCTGACACCGCTCCCGTCGTCTACGTGGCGACCGGCCTGAACTACCCGGATGCGCTGAGCGCCGGCCCTGCCGCGGTCGCGCAGGGCGGCCCGCTGCTGCTGGTGACCCAGAACGAGGTGCCGGCGGTGGTGGCCGACGAGATCCGCTCGCTGCAGCCCGAGCGCATCGTCGTGGTGGGCGGCCCGAACTCGGTGTCGGCCGGGGTCGTCTCGACGCTGAAGACCCTCGTGCCCGGGGTCGGCGTCGAGCGCCTGTCGGGTGCCGACCGCTACGCGGCGAGCCGTGCGGTGGTCTCGGCCGTGTTCCCCGAGGCGGCGCACTCGTTCGCGGCGACGGGGACGAACTTCCCCGACGCGCTCTCGGCCGGAGGTGCTGCCGGATCGGCGCTCGAGCCGGTGGTGCTCGTGAACGGCTCGCTCCCCGCCGCCGACGATCTCACGCTGAAGCTCTTCCGCGACCTGAAGGCGCAGTCGATCACCGTCGTCGGCGGGCCGAACTCCGTCTCGACCGGCGTCGCCGACTCGTTGAAGACCGTGCCGGCGGCGGTGGAGCGCGTCTCGGCCGACAACCGCTACCTCACCTCGATCGCGCTCAACCGGGCGTCGTTCGAGACGAGCGGCACGGTGTACCTAGCGACGGGGCTGAACTTCCCCGACGCGCTGGCCGGTGGCGTGCTGGCGGGTCTCGATGACGCTCCGCTCTACGTGGTGCCCACCGACTGCGTGCCGCAGGGGGTGCTGAGCGACATCGGGAGCCTCGGGGCGACCGAGGTGGTGCTGCTCGGCGGGCCGAACTCGCTGTCGCCGGCGGTGCAGAAGCTCACCGCCTGTGCGAGCTGAGGTGAGGCGCGTGTCGTGACGCGCATCCGGAGGCGACCGGTGCATTCATAGGGTCGCCCAAGGCGTGGTCAAGGGTGCTGATAAACGACGTCTCTAGCGTCGACGAGTCAGTTGTCCGTCCCTCAGAGGGAGACCATGAAACTCGCCGAACGCGCCAAGCGCCTCCGCCCCCGCACCTGGATCATCGTCGGTCTCGCCGCGCTCGTCGTGGTGGGCGGCGGCACGACCTGGGCCGTGCTGTCTGCGACCTCGTCGGCCACCGCCCAGGTCGCCCCGACCACCACGACCGTCGCCGCGAGCCTCGAGACGCTCGAAAAGACCATCGACGCCTCGGGCACGCTGGCCCCCACGGTGAACGAGAGCGTCGACTTCGCCGTCGCGGGCACCGTCACGTCGGTGAACGTGCAGGCGGGTTCGACGGTCGCGGCCGGAGACGTGCTGGCGACGGTCGACACCCTCACCGTGCAGGCCGATCTGCTGGCGGCGCAGGCGACCCTCGCCAAGGCGCAGGCGACGCTCGCGTCGGCCGAGGCCGATGACGACGGCACGGATGCGTCGGCAGCCCAGATCGCCTCCGACGAGGCCGCGGTCGCCGTCGCGCAGGCGGCGGCCGACAAGGCGGCGGCAGCGGTGGGCGACACGACGCTGGTGGCTCCGGTCGCCGGGCTCGTGACGGCGGTGGACCTCGAGGTGGGGGACACGGTGAGCGGGTCGGCGTCGTCATCCGGCTCCGGCTCGGCGAGCGGCACGGGCACGGGCTCGGCGGCGGGCGGCACGGGCAGCGGCAGCTCGGGCTCCTCGAGCTCCACCAGCACCGCCCAGTTCACCATCGTCAGCACCGACTCCTGGCAGGTCTCCCTCTCGGTGGGCGAGACCGATGTGAAGAACGTCACCGTCGGCGACCAGGTCGAGCTGGCCACCGACGACGGCACGTCGTTCTTCGGCACCGTCTCCGAGGTCGGCATGCTGCCCTCCAGCAGCTCGGGCGCCGCCGCCTACCCGGTGACGGTCGCCGTGACGGGGTCGCCCGAGGGGCTGTACGACGGCGTCTCGGTCACCGCCTCCATCGTCTACGAGCGTCGCACCGACGTGCTGACGGTGCCGAGCGCCGCCGTGACGACGGATGCGGACGGCACCTCCACGGTCACGGTCGTCGGTTCCGACGGCGCCGAGACGGAGACCGCCGTCACCGTGGGTGAGACTTCGGGCTCCCTCACCGAGATCACCGGCGGGCTCGCCGAGGGCGACCAGGTGCAGGTCACCGTGTTCACCCCGGGCCAGGGCAACTCCGGCACGGGAGGCGGTTCGGGCCAGGGCGGCTTCAGCGGGTTCCCCGGCGGCGGAACGCTCCCCGAGGGCTTCGACCCCTCCCAGATGGGCGGAGCCGGCGGCGGCCAGTTCCCCGGCGGAACGACGGGTGGCAACTGATGACGACGGTCACCGAGCAGCGTATGCCGCAGGAGGAATACGGCAAGGCCGTCATCGAGCTCGCCGCGGCCCGTAAGGTCTATCGCTCCGGCGCGATCGAGTTCGAGGCCCTGCGTGGTGTCGACCTGACGATCGGCCAGGGCGAGTACGTCGCGATCATGGGCCCCTCGGGCTCGGGCAAGTCGACCCTGATGAACATCCTCGGTTGTCTCGACACCCTCACCACGGGCCATTACCGCCTCGCCGGGCACGACGTCGACGATCTCGACGAGGCCGAGCTCGCCGAGATCCGCAACACCGAGATCGGCTTCGTGTTCCAGCAGTTCAACCTGCTGCCCTCGCTCGAGGCCTGGCGCAACGTCGAGCTCCCGCTCATCTACGCGGGCGTGCCGGCCGCCGAACGACGCCGACGTGCCGAGCGGGCTCTCGAGCGGGTGGGGCTCGGCTCGCGGCTTGCCAACAAGCCCGGCGAGCTCTCCGGCGGGCAGCAGCAGCGCGTGGCGGTCGCCCGCGCGCTCGTGGCGGAGCCCACCATGATCCTGGCCGACGAACCGACCGGCAACCTCGACTCCGTCTCCACCGCCGACGTGCTCGGGCTGTTCGACGAGTTGAACGAGCTCGGCCGCACCATCGTGCTCATCACGCACGAGTTGGAGGTCGCGGAACGGGCGCGGCGCATCGTCTGGGTGCGTGACGGGCAGATCGTCGACGGCCAGATCCGTGACGGCCAGATCGGCAACGGTCAGATCGGTGACGGCCAGATCCTCGACGGCCAGATGAGCGACGGTCAGCTCCGCGGCGACGGCCTGCCGGGCGACGCGCACACGCCGGCCGGATCGGCGGGTGCGGCATGAACTGGGCGGAGACCCTCAGCACGAGCTGGGCGGCCGTGCGGGCGCACGCGCTGCGTTCCCTGCTCACGGTGCTCGGCATCCTCATCGGCATCGCCGCCGTCATCATGACGGTGGGTCTCGGCCTCGGCACCCAGAAGGACGTGAGCGAGCAGATCAGCTCCCTCGGCAGCAACCTGCTCATCGTCTCGCCGGGGTCGAGCACCGACAGCTCGGGCATGCGCGGAGGCTTCGGCACCGGGTCGACCCTCACAGCAGCCGACGCCGAGGCGCTCGACTCCGCGGTGAACGCGCCGGATGTCGCATCCGTCGCCGCCGAGAAGACGAGTTCGCTCGCGCTTGAGGCCAACGACACCAACTGGACCACCACCGTCACCGGCACCACCCCGTCGTGGCTCGACGTGCGGTCGCGTGAGCTGGTGGCCGGAGAGTTCATCACGGCCGACGACGAGGCGACCCAGGCCGCGGTCACGGTGCTGGGCTCCGAGACGGCGACCGAGCTGTTCGGCACCACCAACGTGGTGGGCCAGAGCGTCAGCATCGACGGCCGCTCCTTCGAGATCGTCGGTGTGCTCGCCTCGGCGGGTTCCGACAGCTCGTCGAACCTCGACGACCTCGCCGTCGTGCCGCTGTCGACCGCGGCGAACCAGCTGATCGGCGGCACCGACTCGAGTTCGGTCTCGACCATCTACGTCAAAGCCGCCTCGGATGCGCAGCTCGCGGCCGCCTACCAGGAGGTGCAGACGGTGCTGCTCAACCTGCACTCGATCAGCGACGTCGACTCGGCCGACTTCACCATCAGCTCGCAGAACGCCCTGGTCGACACGGCGACCTCGATCTACCAGACCCTCACCGTGCTGCTCACCGGCATCGCCGCGCTGTCACTGCTCGTCGGCGGCATCGGGGTGATGAACATCATGCTGGTCTCGGTCACCGAGCGCACCCGCGAGATCGGCCTGCGCAAGGCGCTCGGCGCTCCGCCCTGGGCCATCCGACGGCAGTTCCTCGTCGAGGCCGCCATCCTCGGGCTCACCGGCGGTGTGCTCGGCGCGGTGCTCGGCATCGGCGCGGCGCTGGCGCTGCCCGGGGTGATCGGCTCGTCGATCGTCGTGTCACCCGCCGCGGTCGGGGTCTCGATCGGGGTCGCCGTGGCCATCGGCCTGGTGTTCGGCGTCTACCCCGCCACCCGGGCCGCCCGGCTCGCCCCGATCGACGCGCTCCGCAGCGAGTGACGCTCTCCCTCCTTCTCCCCTCACAGAAACGGCTACGACCATGACACTCACCCGGACCATCAGCCTTCGAGCGGGCTTCGTGCTCGCCGCAGCGAGCGTGCTCACGCTCTCGGCCTGCGCCAGCTCGACCACAGCATCCTCCACCCCGGCGGCCACCAGCGCTCCGTCGCAGGCCGAGGGCCGGGCGCCCGGCGGCGGCGGCATCTCGGGCGAGATCGCCGCCATCACCGGCAGCACGCTGCAGGTGCAGAGCAGTGACTCGCAGACGGCGGTCACCTACTCCGACTCGACCAGCATCACGAAGACCGTCGCCGCGGCGCTCTCCGACGTGACGGCGGGCGTCTGCGTCACCACCATGTCGTTCGGCGGGGGAGCGGATGCGGGCGGCGGCAGCGCAGACACGAGCAGCACAGATGCGGCCGGCACGGATGCGGCCGGTGCGGCGACCTCGGTGATGATCAGCGCGGCGGTCGACGGCGCGTGCGAGACGCCTGGTTTCGGCGGGGCCGGGGGAGGCTTCCCCGGGGGTGACGGAACGCCTCCGACCGACCTCCCCGACGGCGCCACCCCGCCCACGGACGCGCCCGACGGCGTGACGCCCACCGGCGCGCCCGGCGACTCGGGCATGGGCGGCGGGGGCGGCTTCGGCGGGTTCACGAGCGGACTGGTCACCGCCGTGTCGGCCTCGTCGATCACCGTCGAGACCACCGACGCCGACGGCGCGAGCTCGAGCACCGAGGTCGCCGTCGACGACTCCACCAGCTACACCTCGACCGCCACCGCCGACTCCTCGGCGCTGGCTGTGGGGGCCTGCGTCACGGCGCAGGGCGAGGCCGACGACAGCGGCGCGGTGACGGCGACGTCGCTCACGGTCTCGGAGGCGGGCGAGAACGGATGCTCCACCGGCTTCGGCGGCGCCCAGGGCGGCCCCGGGGGCATGGGCGGTCAGCGGCCGTCGGGTTCGGGTTCGTCGGGTTCGGGCTCGTCGACGTCGAGCGGGAGCTGACGATGAGGAAGCCAGGCGGGAAGGGCCGCAGGTGGCGGAAGGCCGACAGCGGCGCCGCGGGGCCGGCGGCGCGTGCGGCGGATGCGTCCGCTGTGTCGGACGCGTCCACCGCGTCGGGTGCGCCGGGTGCTCCGGTCGCGTCGGGTGCGCCGGCCGCCTCCGGCGGCGCGGGCGCGGTTGACGCCGCAGCGGCAGAGACGGCACCCACCGCTGCGCAGCTGGCGGTCGCGGGAGTGCCGCCGCGGTCGGCCGGAGCCGATGGCCCGGTGACGGGCTCTTCGAACCTGCTCACCGCATCCGAGGTGCCGGTGGAGCAGCCGACACCTCTCGCTGCGAAGAAGGCGAAGGCTCGACGTCGGCGCAACCGGCGGGTCGTCGCCGTTCTCACCGCGACGGCGGTGCTGTGCGCGGTGGGCGGCGGGGCGGCCTTCGCCCTGTCGCAGGGGTCGGGCGGGAACTACCGCACCACGACCGCCGAGCTCGGCACGGTCGACGAGACGCTCGCGCTGAGCGGCACGGTCGCAGCGGTGAGTCGCCACGACTCGGCGTTCCAGGTGGGCGGCACGGTGAACGGGGTGTCGGTCTCGGTGGGTGACACGGTCACGGCGGGGCAGCAACTCGCGACGCTCGACACCTCCGATCTGCAGGATGCGGTCGACGGGGCCCACGAGGCGGTGACGGCGGCTCAGGAGCAGTTGGAGAGCGATCTCGAGGCGCAGTCGTCGGGGTCGACGAGCAGTTCGACGAGCGCCGGGGGTTCCGTCGGAGCGGGGGCCTCGGGCGATGCGGCGGCGGGGGCGGGCGGATCGTCGGGCGCGGCGCCCTCCGGGGGGACGGGCGGGGCGCCGTCCGACGGGACCGGCGGGGACAGCGGGTCGGGTGCCGGCGGCTCCGGCACCGGTGGCGGCAGCGACTCGGGCTCGGGCGGTGGCTCGGGAACGGGCGGATCCGCCTTCGACTCCACCGCCATCGACACCGCAGTCGCGGCCGTGAAGACCGCGCAGCAGGCCCTTCTCGACCAGTACGCCACAGCCCAGGCGGCGACCGACGCCACCCAGGAGACCATCGCGTCGAGCGATGCCGCGTGCCGCCCCTTCCTCGAGGCCACGATCGACGACATCGTCGCGGGAGGCGGCGCGGGTTCGTCGGGCGGGTCGTCCGACGAGGGTGGCGACGCGGCCGATGACGGTACGGATGCCGGGGCCGACACCGGCGGCGACACCGGAACCGCAGACGGTTCGGCTGCGCTCGACGCGATCAAGGCCGACCTCGCCGCCTGCCAGACGGCGATCGGGGAGGTGCAGACCGAGCAGGTCGCGGTGCAGACCTCGCAGTCGACCCTGCTCGATCTCATGACCGCGCTCGACGACGCGGTCGCGAGCCTCCAGACCGCCGTCGCCGACGCTGTCGCGGCGGCCGGTTCCGCAGGCTCGGCCGGTGGCTCGGGGAGCGGGTCCACGGGTTCGGGCGGCGGATCGGCGACCCCTTCGCCGACCCCGGCGCCGACGACGTCTGCAGAGACCACCGCCCAGACCGCGCCCGCGATGGCGACGACCTCCAGCTCGACCTCGCGCTCGAGCTCGGGCACCGCCGTCACGACGGTGGCGCTCGTGGCCGCCGTCGACACGGGGTCGAGCTCCGGCGCGTCAGCGGCGGCCGCGGGCGGGGCAGGTGTCTCCGGCACCGTCACCGCCGAGACGATCGTCGCCGATCAGGCCGAGATCGAGGTGGCGAAGTCCGATCTCGCCATCGCGCAGCAGCAGCTCACGCTGGCCACCCTGACGAGTCCCATCTCGGGTACGGTGGCGGCGGTCTCGCTCGCGGTCGGCGACACCGTCACGGCGGCGTCGACCTCGGCCGTCATCACGGTGCTGGGCGACGACGGCTACCTCGTCTCGACCACCGTCACCCTCGCGAACGTGCCGAAGCTCGCGGTCGGGCAGAGCGCATCCGTCTCCCTCGCGAGCGGTGAGGGCGACGCCCCGCTGACCGGTGTGGTGAGCTCGATCGGTGTGCTCGACGTGTCGAGCGACTCGTCGTCGCCCTCGTACGACGTGGTGATCGCGCTCGACCCGACCGACCAGACGCTCCTCACCGGGGCGTCGGCGCAGGTGGAGGTCGCGGTGGCGTCGCAGGCGTCGGTGCTCACGGTGCCCACCTCGGCGGTGCACCGCTCCGGAACGGACTACACCGTCGACCTGCTCGTCGACGGCGCCTCGCAGCCGACCCCGGTCGAGGTGGGCGCCATGGGAGCGGAGCGCACCGAGGTCACCTCGGGCCTCTCGGAGGGTGACGTCGTCGTGCTCGCCGACCTCGACTCCGACGTGCTCGACTCCGACTCGGAGACCGGCAGCTCGGGCCTCAACGGCCTCGGCGGCTCGTCGTCGACGGTCACCGTCCCGAGCGGCGGCTTCCCGGGCGGCACCTCCGGCTTCCCGGCCGGCGGCCCACCGACCCAGTGACCGCCCCCGCGCCGCGCCGTGCACGCCCCGGCGCGGTGCACGGGCGGGGGCGGGCGCGGGGCGGCAGGTGCGGGGCCGCGGCGCCGGCGTGCACGCCTCGTGACGTATGCCGGCGCGCGTGCACCGGTGCGGCGGTCACGCACGCGGCGCCAGCCTCAGCGCACCACGTCAGCGGCGACCGCGCGCGCGAGCAGTCGTGAGCGGCCACCACGTCAGCGGCCACCGCGCGCGCGAGCAGCCGTGAGCGGTGGGCGGCTACCACCCGCGAGCGGTCATGACGCGTGAGTGGCCAGGGCGCGCGAGAGCAGTTATGAGCGGTGGGCGGCTGCCACCCGCGACCGCCATCAGCGGTCGCCGGCCGGCGCCTGCGGCGAGTGGACGCGCGTCGCCGCCGCGCGGGCGTCATCCCCGAGGGGGAGCGGGTTCCCCCTCGGGCCGGATGTGCGGGGCGGGGCCGGCCGGTTGACTCGGGGTATGAGCGACGAGATCCTTGCCCCATCGCCCACCACGACCCCGCGCGGTGACGGCACCGCCCTCGACCGTCCCACCCGGCGCGGCCGACGTGCTGGTCGCGCCGGAGGCGCGGGCGCGTCGGCCGCCGGCAGGTCGCTCGCCGCCACGGCGACCGCCGCCGCACTGGCGCTCACCCTGGCCGCCTGCACGCCCGCAGGGTCGGCGGGCGCCGGTGCCACAGCATCCGCCACCTCCGCCGCGGCGACCGAGGTCGAGCTGCCCGAGGGAGTGCTCGGCGAGCAGGCGGGCTGGGTGCTGCGGGCTCTGAACGGCGAGATCCCGGAGAAGGATCAGCGTGCCGACGTCGAGGCGAGGTTCGCCCCCGAGGCGTTGGAGTCGATCAGCCCCGACGAGCTCGTCGCCGTGTTCGGGCAGCTCGGCGCGCAGGGCCCGTGGATCCCGACGGCGGTCGAAGCCGTCGGAACCCAGGCCGTCATCACGATCACCCCGGCCTCCGGCGACGCCCTCGACATGCAGCTCGCCCTCGACGCCGAAGACCGCCTCGCGGGCCTGCTGTTCACACCGGTCGCTGCCGATCGCGTGCCCGCCACCAGCTGGCAGGAGCTCGAAGACACGGTCGACTCCTTCGCCGCCGACGGCCGTCTCGTCGTCACCGAGGTGACCGGCGCATCCGACGCATCCGACGCATCCGACGCTTCCGACGAGCGCGCGGTGTCGGAGGCGGGCCTCACCGCCGACGAGCCGATGCCCTCGGGCTCGATGTTCAAGCTCTACGTGCTCGGCGCTGTCGCCCAGACGATCGCCGACGGCGGCCTCGGCTGGGACACGCCGCTCACCATCACCGACGACGTCAAGAGCCTCCCCTCGGGCGAGCTCCAGAACGAGCCCTCGGGCACCCAGGTCACCGTGCGCGACGCCGCCGAGAAGATGATCTCGATCAGCGACAACACCGCCACCGACCTGCTCATCGAGGCGGTCGGTCCGGATGCGCTGCTCCGCGCCTTCGCCGACCTCGGCCACCACGATCCCTCCCAGGCCGACCCGCTGCTCACCACGCGCGGACTGTTCCAGCTCGGCTGGGGCGAGGGCGCCGCCGAGACCTCGGGCCGCGAGGCGTGGAACGACGCCGACGCCACCGAGCGCCGGGCACTGCTCGACGCACTGCCGACGGGCCTGCCCGACGTGAAGGTGTCGGCGGTCACCACGCCGGTCTGGCAGCTGGGGCTCGACTGGTTCACCACCGCCGACGACCTCACGGCCGTGCACCTCGGGCTGCAGCGGCTCGCCGCGACGGAGTCGGGGGCGCCGGTGCGCGAGATCCTCGCCGTGAACCCCGGGCTCGGTGCCGAGACCTTCGGCGACGACTGGAGCTACGTGGCCTTCAAGGGCGGTAGCTCGATGGGTGTGCTCGCGGGCTCGTGGTACCTCGAGCGCGAAGACGGCAAGGCGTTCACGATCTCCATCCAGGGTCGCTCCGACGACCCGGCCGAACTCGCCGACCAGGCGACGTTCTTCGGTCAGGTTCAGGATGCGGTGGCGCTGCTCGCTGCGGAGTGAGCGTCGGCGGCCGGTCGGCCGGGTGCCCGTGTACGCCCTCGTGAGGGGTGGCGGGTGGCCGGCCGCCGCATCCGCGACAATAGGACCATGAGCAACAGTTACGCCGCCGCCGGAGTCGACACCGAGGCGGGCGACCGCGCGGTCGAGCTGATGAAGGCCGCCGTGCAGCGCACGCACGGCCCCGAGGTGCTGGGCGGGGTCGGCGGCTTCGCCGGGCTGTTCGACGCGGCGGCGCTGAAAGGGTACGCGCATCCGCTGCTGGCCACCTCGACCGACGGCGTCGGCACCAAGATCGCGATCGCGCAGGCGCTCGACAAGCACGACACCATCGGGCAAGACCTGGTGGGCATGGTCGTCGACGACATCGTCGTGGTGGGCGCGCGGCCGCTGTTCATGACCGACTACATCGCCTGCGGCAAGGTGGTGCCCGAGCGCATAGCCACCATCGTCGCCGGCATCGCGAACGCCTGCGCCGAGACCGGTACGGCGCTCGTGGGGGGCGAGACGGCCGAGCATCCGGGGCTCATGGGGGCAGACGACTACGACGTGGCGGGGGCCGCGGTGGGTGTCGTCGAAGCGGATGCGGTGCTCGGCGCCGACCGGGTGCTCGACGGAGACGTCGTGCTGGCTCTGGAGTCGTCGGGGCTGCACTCCAACGGGTTCTCGCTGGTGCGGCACATCCTGGCGGGAGCCTCGCTCGGCTACGGCGACTCGTCGGCCGACTTCGGCGGAGTCGTGGGGGAGGTGCTGCTCGAGCCGACGCGGCTGTACACCGGACCGCTCGTGCGGGTGCTCGGCGACCCCGTGCTCGCGGGGGCCGTGCACGCGCTCTCGCACGTGACGGGCGGCGGCATCGCCGCGAACCTGGCGCGGGTGCTGCCGCGCGGATCATGGGTCGAGGTCGACCGCTCGACGTGGTCGCCGGCGCCGGTGTTCCGCGTGCTGTCGTCGCTGGCGGGCAGCTCGCTCGAGAGCTCGGAGGGCACCTGGAACCTCGGCGTCGGTTTCTTCGCGGTGGTCTCGGCGCGCGCCGCCTCGGCGGTGGTCGCGGCGATCGAGGCGGAGGGCATCCGCACCTGGCCGGTCGGCACGGTGTCGACGGCCGCGCGCGCCGACGGCCTCGACGGCTTCGAGCAGGGCGCCAAGGGCGTTGACGGCGGCGCCGTGCGCCTCGTCGGCACCTATGCCGCCGCCTGAAGGGCGGCTCCGGCTCCGCCGCCGCCTGACGGGCGGCTCCGGCTCCGCCGCCGCCTGACGGGCGGCTCCGGCTCCGCCGCCTGACGGGCGGCTCCGGCTCCGCCGCCTGGGTCCTCGCCGGCGTCTCGGCGCGTTCACCCGCGGGCTGCGGCGCCTGCGGCGCTCCTGGCTCGCCGCGGCTTGGCTGGCTCCTACGGCCTGGCGCCTGTGGGCTCTACAACGAGCCGCTGCTCTGGGCGGCCGCGCTTCACCGTCGGATCGGGGTCGTCCGCGGCGGGTTCAGGTGTCAGCGCGTGTTGTGCGGGGCAGGGTGGGCGGTACGCTGGCGGCACCGCTGAGCCCCGCGAGCGTGGGGCGCCGATCCCGGGAGGACGCATGGCCGCACCCGTACCATCGCAGCAGGCGCTCGAGGTGTTCGATCGGGTGGCGGCCGAGCTCGGCGACACCGCGATCGAGCGCGGGCGCATGATGGGGCGGCCCATCCTGAAGCGCTCCGGCACGATGTTCGCCTGTCTGAACGGTGAGCTGATCGGCCTGAAGCTCGGCGCGGGCACACCCGAGCACTCCGGCGCCCTCGCCCTCCCCGGCGCCGAACTCTTCGACCCCGGGGGAGCGAAGCACCCCTTCAAGGACTGGGTGAGCATCCCCGTCGACCTCGCCGACGACTGCGTCACCTTCGCGGGCTTCGCCCTCGCCCACGTCGCCACCCCCTGACGAGCTCCCCCCCCCCCCAAACGACGGAGTTTCCCTCCCGAACGACGGAGTCTCCCTTCCGAATGACGGAGTTTCCCTCCCGAACGACGGAGTTTCGCGCCGGATGTGGCCCCAGCATCCGTCGTTCTGCCGGATCGGGCGGAAGCTCCGTCGTTCGGCAGAGCCTGACGCCGCCCGCGCCGCGGCAGATGAGGCAGTGCCACGACCTCGCTCATGCCTCGACCCCGCTGGCGGCCACGCCCGAACGACGGAGTTTCGTGCCGGATGCGGCGTCGGCATCCGTCGTTCTGCCGGAACGGGTGGAAACTCCGTCGTTCGGCGAACCCGGCGCCGGCCCTCAACGCCGCACGCGCCGGCTCAGCCGCGCGTGGCCTCGTAGTGGGCGGAGCGGAGGAGGACGACGGCCCAGGTGCGGTAGGGGGCCCAGGCCTTGGCGAGGGTGGCGATGTGCTCGGCGGTGGGGGGAGAGTCGAGGTCGTAGGCCCACTGCACGGCTGCGGTCAGCCGCGCGGTGTGGTCGGGGACGTGGTCGGGGTCGCCGGCTCCGCGGAGCAGCACGAGCTCGGCCGAGAGCGGGCCGATGCCGGGCAGCTCCTGCAGTGCCTCCAGGGCGTCGGCGCGGGGCATCGACCGCAGACCCGCGCTGTCGAACCTGTTCACCCGCGCGGCCTCGGCCAGAGCCCGCAGCCGCTCGACCTTCGCGGCGGTGAGCCCCGGGAAGTACTGCAGCTCGGCCAGCTGCCGCGGCGCCGGGAACGCCTGCTGCACCGACCCGCCCACCTGCACCGGCGTGCCGAGTTCGGTGGCGAGGCCCGCCTTCACGGCCGCGGCCTGGCCCATGCGCATCCGTTGCCCGATGATCGACCACGCTGCCGCCTCGTACCACGACCAGAAGCACACCGGTCGCAGCCCGGGAAAGGCGGCCTGCAGACGCCCGATGACCGGGTCGCGCTCACCCACCTCGGCGTAGCCGCTCCCGTCGACGTCGAGCGACAGGATGCGCTCCACCTGCGCTTTCGCGGCCGACAGCTCGGCCCGCCCCAGCGCGCGATCGGCGTACAGCCGCCCCCGCACCGCCCCCGACTCCGCCTGCTCGACCGACACGCCGACCGTCAGCCACGAGCCCTCGAGCGGGAACGCCGCGTCGAGCACCACGGGCGCACCCTCAGGCGCCGAGGGGAACGCCGCGGGCTCGAAGCCCTCGAGGAACCGGATGCTCGCCGCCAGCGAGTACCCACCCCGCGGCTCGATCGTGAACGAGCCGCGGGCCTGCCCACCCGCGGGGTGCTGTGCTGCGCTCATGATCGCCTCCTGCGCACATCCTGGGGCACGCCACCGACATCCGCAAAGGGCGGTTGCCGAGTAGCCTGGGACGATGACCACTCCCGCACTCGCCCACCTCTCCGGCGGCCCCCTCGACGGCCAGACCATCCCGCTCGACGACGGCGCGCCCGAAGAACTGGTGCTGCCGTACAGCGAGGGGCAGCTCGTCTACCGCTACGTCTCGGCGACCGACGGCAGCGACGGCCCGGCGACCGCGACCTACCGCTTCAACGAGGTCTCCGAGATCCTCTTCGAGGGCAAGTACGACGAGCACTGACGACCCCGGATGCGCTGGGGCGGTGACGCGCTGACGCGCCTCATCCCCCTCCCGCGGCCCGCGCCGTCGCCCGCGGCGACTCGCCCACGATCGCGGTGTACCGCCGCGCGAAGTGGGCGTAGTCGGCGTAGCCGAGCTCGGCGGCGAGCGGGCTCAACGCGGTCGACGGATGCGCGTGCAACCTCGTCGCCGCCTCCTGCAACCTGCGGCACTCGATGAGCCACTTCGGCGTCACGCCGATGAACTCGCGGGTGAGCCGTTCGAGCGTGCGCAGGCCGACGCCCGCCCGGTCGGCGAGATCGGATGCACGCACGACGTCGCGATCCCGCTCGGCCGCCCGGGCCACCCGGTTCACCAGCATCCCGCTCTCGTCGACCGAGGCAGCGAGCGGCCCCAGCCAGTGCCGGAGCGCGGCGACCAGATCGTGGCGTGAGCCACCGCGTTCCAGGAGGGTCGTGATGCGCGCCGTGGGCGCATCCGGGAACGGCTCGATCTTCCCGACCAGCTCGCGTGGCGGTCGGGTGGCGAGCAGCGGCCCCGCGGCCGGACGGAAGAGCACGCCGACGCCCCAGCCGCTGCCGCGCAGCTCGGTCACCGAGACGCGCGGGTCGGGGCCTGCCAGCACGGCGCCCTCCCTCTGCACCACGACGTTGAAGGCCGGGTAGCTCAGCACGCGCTGCGGCCGGGTCTCACCGGCCGGCAGGTTCCAGTGCACCACCCAGACGTGACGCACCAGCTCGCCGAGACCCGGGCCCAGCTCGAAGCGGTCGAAGGCCACCCCGGCATCGCCGGGGTTGAGGTGCCCCTTCGAGGTCGGACCCGACATCGGATGCGCCTCCTCCCCAGGAGCGCTGTCGCAGCTTCTCTCCACAGTGTCGCGAAAGTTCAAGACCGGCCCGCGCAGGCTTCCTACGCTGGCGTCATGACCACTGAATCACACACCCCCGTCACCGGAGTCACCGGAGAGCACACGACCGACGGCTTGCCTCACGGCTCCACCTCGATCACCCCGCACATCGTGGTGTCGCCCGCCGCCGAGGCGCTCGAGTTCTACAGCGCCGTGTTCGGCGCCCGCGTGGTCGACGTCACGCGCTTCCCGGGCGACGCGGGCACCGAACTCGTCGCTCACGCGGTGCTCGACTTCGGCACCGGCATGCTCACCCTGAGCGATCCGCTGGAGTCGTACGGCCTCGTCGTGACCGACCCCGAACGCGGCGCCAGCTACTCGCTGGCCGTGTACGTGCCCGCCGTCGACGAGGTCACCGAGGCCGCAGCTGCGAGGGGCGCCACCGTGCGCGAGAAGCCGGCGAGCTTCGTCTCGGGCGACCGCTTCGCCTCGGTGCTCGACCCCTTCGGCGTGCGCTGGTCGATCATGACCAGGGTCGACGACATCTCGCCCGAGGAGAGCGCCCGGCGCGTGGCGGAGTGGGCCGCGACGCAGTCGTGACCCCTGAGGGCCCGACCGCACCCTGACGCGTGGCCTCGTTGCGCCGGGTCGGTGGCACGGGCAGAGTGAACACATGTCGAGGCTTGAGGACTGGATCGAGAACCTCCGCGATCCGCGCGCGCCGCTGCTGTCGGTGGCGTACGACACCGGAGCGCCCCACGCGCCCCACGCCCACGCGACGGATGCACCCACAACCCATTCCCGCGAAACCGACGCCCACCGGGCCGCCGACCAGCAACCCGTCGTCGTGATGATCCACGGCATCGCCTCCTCGTCGGCCACCTTCCACTACCTCAAGCCGCTCATCACCGAGACCCATCGGGTGATCGCCATCGACCTGCTCGGGTTCGGCGGTTCGCCGCGCCCCGCGCACGCCGAGTACACCCTCGACGAGCACGTGGCGGCCCTCGCCCACACCATCCGGTCCTTGCGACTCGAGCATCCGTTCGTCTTGGTGGGCCACTCGCTCGGCACCCTCATCGCGAGCCGCTACGCCGCCACCCACGAGCCCCACATCGACAAGCTCGTGCTCGTCAGCCCGCCCGTCTACCTCTCACCGAACGAGATAGGCGACCCCCGGGTGCGGCAGCGGGTGAGCGGCTACCTGCAGGCCTACCAGTTCTTCCGGCAGAACAAGGACTTCACGATCGCCCACGCGGCGGTCGTCTCGAGGCTGCTGCCGGTCGAACACGTGATGGAGATCACCGAAGACACGTGGGACGCCTTCGTGAAATCGCTCGAGCACTGCATCGAGTCGCAGACGGTCATCAGCGATCTCGCCCAGGTCGATCGCCCGGTCGAGGTCGTCTACGGTCGCCTCGACGAGTTCCTCGTGCCCGGCAACCTCGCCATCATCGAGAAGATGCGGAACGTCACCACTCACGTCGTCAACGTGAGCGACCACATGATCCGCCCCCGCATGGCCCGAGTCGTCGCGGCGGCGATCGAGTCACCCGCGCCCGGGCCCTGACGTCACCTGACGCAGCCCGACCTCGCCAGACGACGGCGCGCGCGACCCAATTTGTGCCCACCGGCAACAAATTCCCCCGAAAAGGTTGACCGATCGCCCTGGAGTATCTAGCGTGGTGTCGAAGCGCTTCCGCGAAGCGCTTCGACACTCTGGCAGAGACGACAGGAAGGCGGCGAGATGGCCTCGATCCAAGACGTCGCCCGCGCCGCCGGCGTGTCGATCTCGACGGTCTCCTACGCCCTCAGCGGCAAGCGCACCATCGCCGCAGCCACCCGCGACCGCATCGACGCCGCCGTCGCCGAGCTGGGCTACCGCCCGAACGCCGGGGCCCGCATGCTCGCCGGCAGCCGAACGAACCTCCTCGCCCTGAGCGCGCCCCTGCACGCCGACACCTACGCCCCGGCGCACATGACCTTCGTGCTCGCCATCGCCGAGGCCGCCCGCGAGTTCGACTACGACACCGTGCTCCTCGTGCAGGACGAAGCCGTGAACGGCCTGCGCCGCATGGTCTCCTCGAAGCTCGTCGACGGCATCGTGCTGCTCGACGTCGACCGCGACGACACCCGCGTGCCGCTCGTGCGCGAACTCGACATCCCCGTCACCCTCGTCGGCATCCCGGGCGACACCACGGGCCTCACCTGCGTCGACCTCGACTTCGAGTCGGCGGCCTGCCTCTCGGTCGAGCGCCTGGTGGCCCAGGGCCACCGGCAGATCGGCCTGATCGGCCACCCCTCCGAGCTCTACGAGCGCGGCTCGAACTTCCCCATCCGATTCCGCGACGCCTTCGCGACCGCCGCCGCCGACTTCGGCGTCGACACCCTGTTCGTGATGCCCGAGCAAGACCCGGCGAGTGTGAAGGCCGCCGTCGACGAGCTCCGCGCCACGCTCCCCGGGCTCTCCGCCCTCGTGCTCAACTGCAACGAGCCCGTGCACACCATGCTCCTCGAGCTGCTCCGCAAGGAGGGCCTGAGCATCCCGGCCGATCTGTCGATCGTCTCGGCCTGCTCCAGCTTCCCGACCGATCAGCTCGATCCTCCGCTCGACGTCATCCCCCTCCCTGCCCTGGTCACCGGGCGTCGGGGTGTCGAGCTCACCATGCGCCAGCTCACCGGTTCGGCAGAACCCGTGGTCGAGCTGGTGCCGCCCTCATACATCGCCAAGGGGTCGACCGCTCCGGTCGCCTGATCCCGGCGATGTCCGGCTGCAGCCGGGCCCACCACCACACCCGCCATACCGACGCACCACCCCATCGAAGCGCTTCGACAGAAACGCCGAGATCCCGATCCACCCGACCAGCACCACACAGAACACCGAGCATCCTGCTCACTACAAGGAGGTAGACAGTGAAACGACGCACCCGCGTCCTCGCCGGAATGGCGACCCTCGCCGCCGCGACCACGGTTCTCGCCGGCTGCTCCAGCGGCTCCGGCGATTCGGGCGATGACAAGACGCTCACGCTCTGGCACTACGAGGGCGCTGACAGCGCCATGGGCAAGGCCTGGGACGAGGCCATCAAGGTCTTCGAGGAGGAGACCGGCGCCACGGTCGAGTTCGAGGAGAAGGGCTTCGAGCAGATCCGTTCGACCGCGAGCCAGGTTCTCAACTCGAACGAGGCCCCCGACATCCTCGAGTACGCCAAGGGCAACGGCACCGCCGGCCTCCTGGCCAGCCAGGGCCTGCTCACCGACATCACGGATGCGGTGGAGGAGTACGGCTGGGACGACAAGCTCGCTCCCGCCCTCCAGACCACCGCACGCTACGACGACGAGGGCGTCATGGGCTCGGGCCCCTGGTACGGCGTGCCGAACTACGGCGAGTTCGTCACCGTCTACTACAACAAGGACGCCTTCGCCGAAGCCGGTCTCGAGGTGCCGACCACCTACGCCGAGTTCGAGGCCGACATGAAGGCGTTCAAGGACGCCGGCACCACGCCGCTCGCCGAGGCGGCGCAGGAGTACCCGCTCGGTCAGCTCTGGTACCAGCTGGCCCTCAGCAAGGCCGACCGCGACTGGGTCGACGACTACCAGCTCTACACCAACCCGGTCGACTGGCAGGGCGAGCCGCTCACCTACGCCACCGACACCGTGAAGGACTACGTCGACAAGGGCTACATCTCGCCCGACGCCTCGGGCCTCAAGGCCGAAGACGCCGGTGTGTCGTTCATCAACGGCGATGCCCCGATGTTCGTCTCGGGCAGCTGGTGGTACGGCAGGTTCACCGAGGAGATCACCGGTTTCGACTGGGGCATCTTCGAGTTCCCGGAGTCGGAGCTGAACCTCGGTTCGGCGGGCAACATGTGGGTCGTGCCGGCCAGCGCCAAGAACCCCGACCTGGCGTACAAGTTCATCGACATCACGATGCGCCCCGAGATCCAGGCCATCCTGGGCAACAACGGCGGCCTCCCCGTGGCGGCCGACATCGCCGACATCACCGATGAGAAGAGCAAGGAGCTGATCGACCAGTTCAACACGATCAACGAGCGCGACGGGCTGGCCTTCTACCCCGACTGGCCCACCCCCACGTTCTACGACGAGCTGAACGGCGAGCTGCAGAACCTCATCAACGGCACGGAAGACCCCACCGCGGTGCTCACCACGCTGAGCGACGACTACGACTCGTACGTCGACGACTTCCGCAAGTAAGACACCGCACCCCGGCAACACCAAACGCACCACGTCACACCAACCCGCACCAAGGAAGCAGGAAGGCCCCTCATGGCAACCTCCGTGCCCTTCGTCCGCCCGGCGAAGCGCGCGGCCCGGGTCGCCCCGACTCCGGATGAACCTCTCATCCCGAGCCGGGGCGGCCGCGGCCGCGGCGCCTACTGGCTGTACCTGCTGCCCGGCTTCGTGCTGCTGACGGTGATCGTGCTCATCCCGCTGGGATGGAACGTCTACCTCAGCTTCACGGAGTGGCGCGGCATTAAGCCGCCGGAGTTCATCGGACTCGAGAACTGGATCGAGCTGTTCGGCGACGCGGCCTTCTGGGCCTCGTTCCGCAACTCCATCGCGATGATCATCGCCATGGTCATCGTGCCCACCGTGCTGGGCCTCCTGCTCGCGGCCCTGCTGTTCGACCTCATCGGGCGCCGGTTCGGCGGCAGGCTGGCCAGCTTCCTGCGGGCCACCTACTACCTGCCGCAGATCCTCCCCGTGGCGGTGGCCGGCATCGTCATCGGGTGGATCCTCCGGCCCGGCAAAGACGGCGCGCTCAACCAGATCCTCGAGGGGATCGGGCTCGGTCAGCTCGCCCACAACTGGCTGGGCAGCCCCGACACCGCGCTCGCCAGCATCATGGTGGTGATGGTGTGGGTGCAGATCGGCTACCCGGTCGTCATCTTCATGGCGGCCCTGCAGCGCGTCGACCCGGAGCTCTACGAGGCGGCCGAGCTCGACGGCGCGAACTGGCTGCAGCGCTTCCGCTCCATCACCATCAGCATCATCCGCCCCGAGATCTACGTGGTGGCGCTCACCTGCACCATCGCGGCGCTCAAGGTGTTCGGCCCCATCTACGTGCTCACCGGCGGCGGGCCGGGAACCTCCACCCTGGTTCCCGCCTACTACGCCTACAGCGAGTTCTTCCAGGCGCAGCAGGTGGGCTACGGCGCCACCATCGCCACCGCGCTCACCGTCATCATCGCGGTGGTCGCCATCGCGTTCATCCGTGCCCAGCTGCGCGGTGAAGAGAAGGAGAGGGCCGGCCTGTGACCGCCACGACTGCTCCCGTCCGTCCGGCGACGCCGACCGACGGCCCCGCCCCGGTGAAGCGCCGCAAGAACGGCAAGCGCCCCCGCACGGTCACCGACTGGGTGCTGCTCATCGCCGCCATCGTGGTGGCTGCGCTCATCGCCTTCCCGTTCATCCTCATCCTCATCAACTCCTTCAAGTCGCCGCAGGACTACGCGGCGACGGGTCCGCTGCAGCTGCCCACGCAGCTCTACTTCGACGGCATCGTGCGGTTCTGGGAGCGCGTCGACTTCCCCGAGAAGCTGTGGAACAGCATCTTCATCTCGGGCGCCGTCGCCATTCTCGCCGTGCTGATCTCGGTGCTGAACGCCTTCGCCATCGGTATCGGGCGGGTGCGGGCGCGCACCTCGATCATCGTGCTGTTCCTTCTGGCGAACCTGCTGCCGCAGGAGGCGCTGCTCTACCCGCTGTACTACATGTTCAAGCAGGTGGGTCTGTACGACAACGTGTGGAGCGTCATCATCATCTTCACCGTCATCCAGAGCGCCTTCGGCACCTATCTGCTGTCGAGCGTGTTCGGCACCTTCCCCAAGGAGGTGCTCGAGGCCGCAGCGCTCGACGGCGCCGGCCGCTGGAAGACGCTCTGGCGGGTGATCGTTCCGATCTCGCGGCCCACCCTCGCCGTGCTCCTCATCTTCTTCTTCATCTGGACCTGGAACGAGTTCCTCATCCCGCTCACCTTCCTGGTCTCGAACTCGAACCAGACGGTGCCGGTGGCGATCAGCGTGCTGCAGGGCGACCGGTTGATGGATGTCACGACCACGAGCGCTTCGGCGCTGCTCGGTCTCATCCCGACCCTCGTCTTCTTCCTCATCTTCCAGCGCACCCTCACGCGCGGCATCACCGCCGGCGCCGTGAAGTAGTCCGCCCGCTCCACCCCCCCCAAGCTTCCGCACCACCCCCACGAAGGACATCCATGAAGTTCACCGACGGTTTCTGGCACGTGCGCCCAGGAGTCACCGCCCTCTACGCCCAGGAGGCCTACGACATCGACGACCGGGGCGACAGCCTCGTCGTGTCGGCGCCCACCAAGGTGATCGAGAAGCGCGGCGACGTGCTCAACCGACCTCTGCTCACCGTCACCCTCTCCTCGCCCCTCGAGGGCGTGGTGCGGGTGCGCATCGAGCACTTCCAGGGCGCGCGCCGCTCGCCCGGCTTCGAGCTGGTCGGCGCGGTGGAGGGTGGTACCGGGGTCGGGAGCACCGCATCCGTCGAGGGCGGCGTGGCGTTCACCACCGGCTCGCTCACCGCGACGGTCGCGCAGGGGGCACCCTGGTCACTGACGTTCGCGTCGACCGCCGGCGCGAGCGCAGAGGGCGCCCTCCGCCCCCTCACCGCCAGCGGCCACAAGTCGATCGGCTACATCACCCTGGCCCCGGATGCCCCGGTCACCGCAGAACCCACCGGCATCGCGGGGGTCACCAGCACGGGCCTCGCCCCCGCCGCCCACTACGTGCACGAACAGCTCGACCTCGGCGTGGGGGAGACCATCTACGGTCTCGGCGAGCGCTTCGGCCCGTTCGTCAAGAACGGGCAGACCGTCGACTCGTGGAACGCCGATGGCGGCACCTCGAGCGAGCAGTCGTACAAGAGCATCCCGTTCTACCTCTCGTCGAACGGGTACGGCGTGCTGGTGAACCAGCCCGAGCACGTCTCGTTCGAGGTCGGCTCCGAGGCCGTGGAGCGCGTGCAGTTCTCCACGGCGGGCGAGGCGCTCGAGTACTTCGTCATCGACGGGCCCACGCCGAAGGAGGTGCTCGCCCGCTACACCGAGCTCACCGGCCGGCCCGCCCGCGTGCCCGCCTGGTCGTACGGCTTGTGGCTCTCGACGAGCTTCACCACCGACTACGACGAGGCGACGGTCACGAGCTTCATCGAGGGCATGGCCGAGCGCGAGCTGCCCCTGTCGGTGTTCCACTTCGACTGCTTCTGGATGCGCGAGTTTAACTGGACCGACTTCGACTGGGACGCCCGCACCTTCCCCGACCCCGAGGGCATGCTCGCCCGCCTGCACGAGCGCGAGCTGCGCGTCTCGGCCTGGCTCAACCCCTACATCGCGCAGCGCTCCGCCCTCTTCGCCGAGGGCGCCGAGGCCGGCTACCTGGTGAAGCGTGCCGACGGCACCGTCTGGCAGTGGGACATGTGGCAGGCCGGCATGGGCCTCGTCGACTTCACGAATCCGGATGCGCGGGCCTGGTTCCAAGACAAGGTGCGCACCCTGGCCCGCCAGGGCGTCGACGCGCTGAAGACCGACTTCGGCGAGCGCGTGCCGCTCGACGTGGTGTGGCACGACGGCTCGTCGCCCGAGACCATGCACAACCTCTACACGCAGCTCTACAACGAGGCCGTGTTCGAGGTGCTGTCGGAGGAGCGGGGCGAGGGCGAGGCCGTGCTGTTCGCCCGCTCGGCGACCACCGGCGGGCAGCGCATGCCCATCCACTGGGGCGGCGACAACTCCTCGTCGTTCGTCTCGATGGCCGAGACCCTCCGCGGCGGCCTCTCGCTCGCACTCAGCGGCTTCGGCTTCTGGAGCCACGACATCGGCGGCTTCGAGGGCACCCCCGACCCCGAGGTGTTTAAGCGCTGGGTGGCGTTCGGCCTGCTGTCGTCGCACTCGCGCCTGCACGGCTCCACCAGCTACCGCGTGCCGTGGGCCTTCGACGAGGAGGCCGTGGAGGTCACCCGCCGCTTCGCGACCCTCAAGCTCTCGCTCATGCCGTACCTCTACCCGCTCGGCCTTGAGACCGCCGAGACGGGCGTCTCGTTCATGCGGCCGATGCTGCTCGAGTTCCCCGACGACCCCGCCGTGCGCTACCTCGACCGCCAGTACATGCTCGGCTCGTCGCTGCTCGTGGCCCCGGTGTTCTCGGCGTCGGGCGCCGTCGAGTACTACCTGCCCGCCGGTACGTGGACGCAGCTCCTCACCGGCGAGACGGTCACCCAGCCGGTCGGCACCTGGCGCCGTGAGACGCACGACGTGTTCAGCCTGCCGGTGTGGGTGCGCGGCGGCTCGGTGCTGCCCACCACCTCGCGCGTCGACCGGCCCGACCACGACTACTTCGAGTCGCTCACCCTCACCACCTACCCGGGCGAGGGCGGGCCGTCGACGATCTCCGTCACCTCGCCCACCGACGGTCGCACCGTCACGTTCGACGTGACGCGGCGCGACGACGGTACCGTCGAGGTGACGACGGATGCTGCCGACGTGACGTTCACGGTGCGCACCGCCCAAGAGGCCCAGGCATGAGCGACGACTACCGCGAGACCGGTCTGACGTTCCCGCCCGGCTTCGTCATCGGCTCCGCCACCGCCTCGTACCAGATCGAGGGAGCCTACGACGAAGACGGCCGCGGGCCGTCAATCTGGGACACGTTCAGCCACACCCCGGGCAAGGTCTGGAACGGAGACACCGGCGACGTCGCCGACGACCACTACCACCGCTGGGAGGCCGACCTCGACCTCATGCAGCAGCTGGGCCTCGAGTCGTACCGGTTCTCGATCGCCTGGCCGCGCATCCAGCCCACCGGCCGGGGGCCGGCGCTCGCCGAGGGCATCGCGTTCTACTCACGGCTCGTCGACGGGCTGATCGCACGCGGCATCACCCCCATCGCCACGCTCTACCACTGGGACCTCCCGCAGGCGCTCGAAGACGAGGGCGGCTGGACGGTGCGCTCGACGGCGCTCGCCTTCGCCGACTACGCCCGCATCATGGGCGAGGCGCTCGGCGACCGCATCGCCGTATGGACGACGCTCAACGAGCCCTGGTGCTCGGCCTACCTCGGCTACGGCTCGGGTGCGCACGCGCCGGGCCGCACCACGGCGCTCGGGGCACTGCAGGCGGTGCACCACCTCAACCTCGCCCACGGGCTCGCCATCGAGGCGCTTCGCGAGGTGGTCACGAACGACCCGCAGTACTCGATCACGCTCAATCTGCACGTGCTGCGGGCCGAGGCCGGCTCGGGCGAGTCGGGGGCTGACGCGCTCCGCCAGATCGACGCGCTCGCCAACCGGGCCTTCACCGGCCCGCTGCTGCACGGCGCGTACCCGGCCGACCTGTTCGCCGACACCGCGGAGATCACCGACTGGTCGTTCGTTCACGAGGGCGACCTTGAGCGCATCCGTCAACCGCTCGACGTGCTCGGGGTGAACTACTACGCCACCACGCTGGTGCGCCGGTGGGACGGCACGTCGCCGCGGCTCATGGCCGACGGGCACAAAGACATGGGCGGGTCGCCGTGGCCCGGCGCCGACGACGTCGAGTTCCTGCCGCAGGAGGGGCCGTACACGGCGATGGGCTGGAACATCGACCCGTCGGGGCTCTACGAGCTGCTGCTGGCGCTTCGCGACGAGTTCCCCGACCAGCCGCTCATGATCACCGAGAACGGCGCCGCGTTCGACGACGTCGTGACGACGGATGCCGACGGCACCGCACGCGTGCACGACCCGCTGCGGGTCGACTACCTGCAGCGCCACTTCACCGCGGCCCACCGGGCGCGCGAGGCGGGCGTCGACCTGCGCGGGTACCAGGTGTGGAGTCTGCTCGACAACTTCGAATGGGGCTACGGCTACTCCAAGCGCTTCGGCATCGTTCGGGTCGACTACGACACGCAGGAGCGCACGCCGAAAGACAGCGCGCTGTGGCTGAAGCGGCTCATCGAGACGCGGGCCATTCCGGGGGCCGGCGAGCTGGCGGGCTGAGGTCGGGCTGAGGCCGGGCGAAGCGCGGCCCGAGTCGGGTCGGTGCGCCAGCGCCAGCGCCCGCCGGGTCGTCGAGGAGGCGGCGGAAGGCGGCCTCCGCCGCGCCCACGAGCAGCACGCGCGAGCGCAGGCGCGCCCGCTCGATGGTGAGGCCCTCGGCGAGCGGGCGGAAGGCCGCCGCCGGCACACCCTCACGGATGAGGTCGGGATGCGCGTCGAACAGCGACCCGAGAAAGCCGCCGAGCACGATCCGCTCGGGGTTGAAGACGCTCACCAAGCCGGCGAGGGCGGCGACGAGCACGCCGATCTGCCGGTCGACCTCGGCGTCGACGGCGGGTTCGCGCGGTCCGGTGAGCAGGCGGTCGAGTTCGTCGGAGTCGATGGAGTCGCGGCCGAGCACCGCGAGCAGCCGTGACAGGTGCACCTCGGTCTCGAGGCACCCCACCCGGCCGCAGTCGCAGGCCAGACCGTCGCGGTCGACGAGCGTGTGGCCGAGCTCGGCGCCGAAGCCTTGCGTGCCGACGAGCGGCGCGCCGCCCACCAGCACCCCTCCGCCGATGCCGGAGGGGCTGCCGTTGAGGTAGACCACGTCGCGCAGGCCCTGGCCGGCACCGCGGCTGCACTCGGCGAGCAGGGCCAGGTTGGCGTCGTTCGCGGCCACCGCGGGGAGGCCTGTCGCCTCGGTCAGCATCGCGGCGAATGGCTCGTCGCGCCAGCCGAGGTGCGGGGCCAGCACGACGGTGCCGTCGTCGACGCGCACGAGTCCGGGCACGGCGGCGCCGACCGCGACGACGCGGTAGCGGGTGCCGGCTGCGGCGCGCATCCGCTCTGCTGCCGCCCTGGCGAGGTCGACCGCCTCGCGGGCGGTGGGGATGCCCGAGGTCGCCACGCGCTCGCGCTCGTGCACGACGCCGCCGAGGCCCACCAGTGCCACGGTCACGGCGTCGAGGTCGGGGTTGACGGCGATGATCGAGACCCTGTCGTCGGCATGCACGATGGGGCTCGGCCGCCCCACCCCGCCGCTCTCGGCCGGGGCGGTCTCGTAGGCGAGGCCGAGGGCCGTGAGCTCGCCGACCAGGGCGGAGACCGTGGAGCGGTTCAGGCCGAGCAGGCGGGTCAATTCGGCACGTGAACGCGGGCCGTCGCGATGCAGGCTCGTCAGCAGCGCCGAGAGGTTCTGCCGACGCGTGTCTTCGTTGCCGGCCATCACGCTCCCTCCGTCGCCCATGTGCGCCACGACGAACCTATATGCAGGCGGCGGGCCCGTTGACACTGCGCGGTGCCTCGAATATGTTGTGAGCCAGAACATATCATCAACGACGCTGAAACGAGAGTCATCATGGCCGACGCGCCCACCCCCGCCGACAAGTTCTCCTTCGGTCTCTGGACCATCGGCTACAACGGCGCCGACCCCTTCGGCGGCCCCACCCGCGCCCCGCTCGACGTGGTGCACGCCGTCGAGAAGCTCGCCGAGCTCGGCGCCTACGGCCTCACCTTCCACGACGACGACCTGTTCGCCTTCGGCTCGACGGATGCGGAGCGCCAGACCCAGATCGACCGCCTGAAGGGCGCACTCGCCGACACCGGCGTCGTCGTGCCGATGGTCACCACGAACCTGTTCTCGGCTCCCGTCTTCAAAGACGGCGGCTTCACTTCGAACGACCGCACCGTGCGCCGTTTCGCGCTCCGCAAGGTGCTGCGCAACCTCGACCTCGCCGCCGAGCTCGGGGCGAAGACCTTCGTCATGTGGGGCGGCCGCGAGGGTGCGGAGTACGACTCGGCCAAAGACATCCGTGCGGCGCTCGAGCGCTACCGCGAAGCCGTGAACATGCTCGGCGACTACGTCACCGACAAGGGCTACGACATCCGCTTCGCCATCGAGCCGAAGCCGAACGAGCCGCGCGGCGACATCCTGCTCCCCACCGTGGGCCACGCCCTCGCCTTCATCGAGAGCCTCGAGCGCCCCGAGCTGGTGGGCGTGAACCCCGAGGTCGGCCACGAGCAGATGGCCGGGCTCAACTTCGCCGCCGGCATCGCCCAGGCGCTCTACCAGGGCAAGCTCTTCCACATCGACCTCAACGGCCAGCGCGGCATCAAGTACGACCAAGACCTGGTCTTCGGCCACGGCGACCTGCAGAACGCGTTCGCGCTCGTCGACCTGCTCGAGAACGGCGGCCCGAACGGCGGCCCGTCGTACGACGGCCCCCGCCACTTCGACTACAAGCCCTCACGCACCGAGGACGAGAATGGTGTGTGGGAGTCGGCGGCCGCCAACATGCGCACCTACCTGCTGCTCAAGGAGCGCGCTGCCTCGTTCCGCGCCGACCCCGAGGTGCAGGAGGCGCTCGCCGCCGCTCGCGTGCCCGAGCTGTCGGAGCCCACGCTCGGCGAGGGCGAGTCGTACGACCAGCTGCTCGCCGACACCGCCTCCTACGAGGACTTCGACGCGAACGCCTACTTCGACGGCAAGGGCTTCGGCTTCGTGCGCCTGCAGCAGCTGGCGCTCGAGCACCTGCTCGGGGCGCGGTAGGGGGCGCGCGGGCTGCGCGCGGGTCTGGCGCGGGGGGGGGCGCAGGCCCGGCCTTGGCTCGGCTCGGGCTCGGGCTCGGGCTCGGGCTCGGCGCCGGCCTCAGCTCGTGGGGGTGCGGGCGTCGAGCCGGGCGATCGCCTCGTCGAAACGGGCGAGGGATGCGCGTTCATCCGCCGTGAGCTCGTCACCGCCATCCGCGGTCAGGTTGGTGCGCGCCCCGCACAGCGCACCCCGCAGGGCGGAGCGGGCCACGGCGACGTCGGCGAGCAGCGCGGGGTTGCCGTGGCGGGCGAGCCACTCGAGATCGTCGGGCAGCGCGAGCGCCGCCTCACCGATGAGCTGCGAGGTGCGGGTCGCCGCGGCGCTCACCTGGGCCACGGCCTCCTCGCGTTCCCGCCGATCGTCGATCGAGTACGCGGGAGCGAAGGCGCCCGACACGGCTGCATCGGCGTCGGCCAACTCGAGAGCCCGGGCTCGCAGCTTCCGGGCCCGGCGCTCGATCACGCCGCGACGCTCCTCCCACTCGGCGTCGTCGGGGGCGTCGCCGAACCGTTCGGCCGCGGCGTAGCCGGCGGTCATCGAGGTCAGCGCTGCGGCCATCGACAGCATCACCGCAGACGCGGCTCCGCCGCCCGGGTCGCCGTGGGGCTCGGCGAGTGCCGCCGTCCAGTCGGCGAGCCGCGAGTCGCGAGCGCTCACCTCGTGCGGCCCGCTCAATGGCTGCTCAGCACCCGGGCGCGCGCTTCGCGGTACTCGTCGTCGCTGATCGATCGCTCGTCGCGCATTCGGTCGAGCGCGTCGAGACGCTCCTCGGTGCTGCGGGCGCCGCTCAGCGCCTGGCTGTCGAGCAGCCGGGTGGCGAGATCGGCCTGCACCGTCAGTGGGTTGTGACCGGCCCGGCGCACCGCGCGGGCGTTGGCCACCGCCTGCACCACGATGACGGCGATGACCACCGCGATGATCGCGGCCACGATGACGAAGATGATCGGGAACAGCTCGGTCAGCTGCTGCATGACTGCCTCCTCCGGAGTCGATCCTTCCCTCCAGCCTCACCCGCGATGCGGCCCTGAGACGGTATGGTCAGGAAGCTCGGAGGCTCACCCGGCCCCCGCATCCGCTCTCATCCGAACCCGACGGAGGACTCTGTGCGCGACCTCGTGGGCTACGGCCGCAACCGACCCGACCCGCAGTGGCCGGGCGGTGCGCGCCTCGCCGTGAACATCACCCTCGCCGTGGAGGAGGGTGCCGAAGACTCCGTCGAAGACGGTTTCGACCGCAGCGAGGCGCCGCTCACCGACGTCGATGGCATGGGCGCCGACGTTCCGGGGCGCGATCTCACCGCGGAGTCGATGATGGCATACGGCAGCCGCGTGGGGTTCTGGCGGCTGCAGCGGCTGCTCGAGGAGCGTGGGTTGCCCGCCACCATCGCCGCGTGCGCGGTGGCGCTCGAGTACAACCCGCAGATCGCCGTGCACGCGCTCTTCGCGGGCTACGACCTGCTCGGCCACGGCTACCGCTACACCAAGCACTACCTGCTCGACGAGGAGGAGGAGCGGGCCCACCTCAAGCTGGCGCTGGCGAGCTTCAAGAGCATCTGGGGGGCGGAGCCCGACGGCTGGTACTGCCGCTACGGACCGAGCGAGGTCACGCGCGCGCTGCTCGTCGAGCACGGATTCCTCTACGACTCCGACGCCTACGACGACGAGCTGCCCTACTGGTCGCCGGTCGGAGGGCGCAAGCACCTCGTCATCCCGAACACCGGCGCGGCCAACGACGACAAGTTCTCGAAGGGCTGGTGGGCGACGGGCGACGACCTGTTCACCACCCTCAAAGACACCTTCGACGTGCTGTACGCCGAGGGCGAGCGGTCGCCCGGCATGATGACGGTCATCCTGCACCCGCGGGTGAGCGGCCACGCGGGGCGCTCGGCCGGTGTCGCGCGCTTCCTCGACTACGCCCGCGGGCACGACGCGGTGTGGTGGGCGCGCCGCTCCGACATCGCCCGCCACTGGTACGAGAACTTCCCGCCCGAGATCGCCCGATAGCAGCGGATGCGGCGGATGCGCGGGTCGGCCGGGGCGCGTGGCAGCATGAACGCATGACCCGAGAGCGCGAGGAGAGCAACCGCAGGCTGCTCAGGGCGCGTGACGCCATTGATCGTGCCTATGCGGAGCCGCTCGACATCGCCACGCTGGCGCGGGTGGCGCTGGTGTCGGAGGCGCACTTCATCCGCTCCTTCAAGGCAGCGTTCGGGGAGAGCCCGCACCGGTACCTGCAGCGCCGACGGGTGGAGCGGGCGATGTTCCTGCTGCGCGAGACCGACCGGCCCATCCTCGACATCTGCCTCGAGGTCGGGTTCTCGAGCCTCGGCACCTTCGGCCGCACCTTCCGCGACATCGCGGGGGAGACGCCGACGGAGTGCCGACGACGCGGGCCGATCGGATTCGTCCCGACCTGCTTCGTGAAGACCTGGGCCCGCCCGAGCAGTCTGCCCCCGGCCGCCGCGATCGACAGTCTCGGCCACGTCACGCAGGGGAGCAGTTTCGGAGAAGCGCCGCGCTGAGGCACGCTCCTAGCATGGGCAGCATGAACCTCGACAAGATCACCCAGTCCCAGATTTTCGTGTTCGACCAGGATGAGGCGCTCGACTTCTACGTCGGCACACTCGGCCTCGAAGTGAGCGTCGACCAAGACCTCGGTTTCATGCGCTGGCTCACGGTCAACGTGCCCGGGCACCCGCACCCGCAGATCCTGCTGGAGAAGCCCGGCCCTCCCGCCATGGACCCCGCCACCGCCGAACAGGTGCGCGAACTCGTGTCGAAGGGCGCGATGGGCGGGTGGCTGTGCATCGCCACCGACGACGCCCACGCCGCCTATGCCGACCTCAAGGCCAAGGGCGTCGACATCACCGACGAGCCCACCGAGCGCCCCTACGGCATCGACTTCGGCATCCGTGACCCCTTCGGCAACGCCATCCGCATCGGCCAACTCCACGCCCTCGCCGCCCCCGCCGACGCCGCTGCCGACTGAGCGCGCGGGCCACGCCGCCACGGACGCCGCGGCGCGGGCGCCGCGCCTCGCCGCGCCGCCTCGCCGCGCCGCCGCGCAGCGCCGCCTCGCCGCGCCGCCGCGCAGCGCCGCATTGCGGGCGCCGCAGGCGCCACGAGCTGAGCTCGCGCGCTGCATCGCGCCACAGCGGCATCGCGGGCGCCGCGAGCTGAACTAGGACGCTGCGTCGCGCACCACCTTGGCAGCATGGCCCCCGCGCCGCGCCTTCGCGGCCAGTTCCCCTGGCGCGGCCCGCGAAGCGGGGGCCGTCGCGCCCGGTGCGCCCGGTGCCGTCCGATTCTCATACGGTTCGTGCGTGTGCAGGTCGCTCTCGCGCAACTCGGTGGGTGGCGGCAGCGCGGCGGCCCGCAGCCCGTCCGGAGCGGGCGGCTCGTACTTGCCACGGGCGGTGGGGGCGCAGCTGGGCTAGCGGTGTAGGCCGTCGTGCCCGGCAGCGTACAAACGGGTCCGGCAGCGTCCAAACGGTATGAGGCAGCGTCCAAACGGTATGAGGATCGCGCCGTCGAGCTCAACTCAGGCTCGGTGACGAGATTCTCATACCGTTGGTGCGTTTGGGCGGCTGCCCGAGCGGGCGGGGCGGGCTGCTGGAGACTGGCGCCGCACTTAGCAGAGGCGGTGCGAGTTCACCGCACTCGTGCGTCCGAGCGCGACGTGCGTGCGTAACGCGCGTCCGAGCGCGACGTGGGTGCGTGACGTGCGTGCGTGCCTGCGTGACGTGCGTGCATGCGTGCGCGCGAGCGTGATGTGTGCGTGAGTGCGACGGCTCACTTGCTCGGAGCAGGTGCGCGCTGCCGTTGCCCGGTTGACGGGCCTGACGAGAGGCGTGGGGGCGGGTTGCCCGGGGCTCGGCTCAGCGGGGGAGGGCGGAGAGGAGGGCTTCGGAGAGGTCGTGCGGCTTGGTGAACTGGGGCCAGTGGCCGGTGGGGAGTTCGATGACGGTCACCGACGTCGCGGGTGGGAACTCGGCGAACATGGGGTGGCCTGAGGCGATGTAGCCGTCGAGGTCGTCGCGGGTGAAGGTGGTGGCGATGAGGGTGATCGGCACGTCGTGGCGAGCGGGGTCGCTGAGCCGCTGCTCGTCGCGGGCGACCCGCACGGGCTGGGGTACGGTGATCTGGCGGAATCGCTCGCGGAGCTCGTCGTCGAGATCGCGAAGGTCGACCTCGCCGAAGGCGTCCCAGTCGGGCAGGGGAACACTGTCGCCGTCGGCCGGGAGTTCGGCGTTGATGGCGATGCCGTCGGCGGTCGGCCAGCTGTCGACGTAGATGGCCCGGGCGATGCGCCCCGGCAGGGCGTCGACGACGGCGTGGATGATCGACCCACCCCCGGAATGCCCGACCAGCACGACCTGCTCGGCCGGGTCGATCGACTCGACCAGCTCACGCACCTCGGCGACATGCGTGGCGAGCGACACGTCGCTGCGGTCTTCTTCGACCGAGTGCAGCCCCGACAGCGTCGGGGTGAGCACCGTGTAGCCCGCGTCGCGGAGCGGTGCGACCGTCTCGTCCCACGACGACCCCTGCAACCAGAACCCTGCGACGAAGACCACGGTGACGTTCATGCCACGACCCTACGCCGCACCCCCGACGCCGGGGGAGCGGGCCGGCGTCACTCTCCGGTGAGACGCTCGAGGAGTTCGCGATAGCGGGCACGTGTCTGCTCGACGATCGCGGGGGGCAGCTCGGGCGGAATGCCCTGCTGGTTCCAGTTCGCGGCGAGCCAGTTGCGCACGATCTGCTTGTCGAAGCTCGCGGTGCGCTCGCCGGAGTCGTAGGCGGCGGCATCCCAGTAGCGGCTCGAGTCGCTCGTGAGCACCTCGTCGGCGAGAGTGATCTCGCCGGTCTCGGGGTCGCGCCCGAACTCGAACTTGGTGTCGGCGAGGATGACACCGCGGGCCTCGGCGATCTGCGAGGCGGTGCGGTAGATGTCGAGCGAGAGCGCGCGCAGCGCCTCAGCGTCGTCGGTGCCCACGAGCTCGACGGTTTTCTCGAAGCTGATGTTCTCGTCGTGCTCACCGTAGGGCGCCTTGTAGGCGGGAGTGTAGATCGGTGCGGGAAGGCGATCGCCGTCACGGAGACCGGCGGGAAGCTCGACACCGCAGACGCTCTGGGTGGCCTGGTACTCCTTCCAGCCGCTGCCCGAGAGGTAGCCCCGTACCACGCACTCGATGGGGAACATCTCCAGCGACTTCACGAGCATGGCGCGCCCGGTGACCTCGTCGGGCACCGGCGGGTAAGCCGAGGTGTCGGCCACGAGGTGGTTCGCCACCCCGAGACGGTCGAACCACCAGCGCGACAGTCGCGTGAGCAGCTCGCCCTTGCCCGGGATGCCCGGCTCGAGCACGTGATCGAACGCGCTCACCCGATCGCTGGCGACGACGAGCAGCCCCTTCGACGTGAGGCCGTCTCCCGGCGCTGCGGCGGGCTCGTAGAGATCGCGCACCTTGCCGCTGTAGACATGTCGCCAGCCGTCGAGCTGCACCCCGCCACCGGGGAGCCCGGAGTCGGCCCCGCTCATGACTCACCTCCGGCGACCTTGGCCGCGATGTCGCTGCGATGCTGTGACCCGTCGAGCCGGATGCCGGCGAGCGCCCCGTACACCCTGTCGCGCGCGAGATCGAATGTCGGGGCGGTCGCCACGACGTTCAGCACCCGACCGCCGGTGGCCCTGATGACGTCTCCGTCGCGATCGGTGGCCGCGTGCATCACGCTCACGCCCTCGATGCCCGATGCCGACTCGAGACCCGACACGACCCGGCCGGTCACCGGCGACCCCGGGTAGTTCTCGCTCGCGAGCACCACGGTGACCGCGGCGTCGTCGGAGAACTCCGGTCGCGCCACCGCACCCAGCGTGCCCGTGGCCGCGGCGAAGAGCAGCCCGCTGAGCGGGGTCTCGAGGCGCGGCAGCACCACCTGCGTCTCGGGGTCGCCGAACCGGGCGTTGAACTCGATGACTCGGATGCCCTTCGACGTGAGGATGAGGCCGCAGTAGAGCAGCCCGATGAACGGCGTGTTCTCGGCGGCGAGCTGCCGCACGGTGGGCAGCGCGATCGTGTCGATCACCTCGTCGACGAAGGCCTTCTCGCTGCCGAAGCTCTCGTCGAGCCAGGGCAGTGGCGAGTAGGCACCCATGCCGCCGGTGTTGGGGCCCGCGTCGCCATCAAGCAGGCGCTTGTAGTCTTGCGCGGGTGACAGCGGCGCCACGGAATGGCCGTCGGAGAGCAGGAACAGGGAGACCTCCTCGCCGTCGAGGAACTCCTCGATGAGCACGTCGCCGTGCTGCAGCCAGTGGCGAGCGTGCTCGGTGGCTTCGGCGAGATCGCTCGTCACCAGCACGCCCTTGCCGGCGGCGAGACCGTCGGCCTTCACCACGTAGGGCGCACCGAACTCCGCGAGGGCCGCCTCGGCCTCGGCGAGGGTGCCGGCGTTCGTGGCGCGGCCGGTGGGAACGCCCGCCGCCTCCATGATGCGCTTCGCGAACGCCTTGCTGCCCTCGAGCGCCGCGGCCTCCTTGCCCGGGCCGAACACCGGGATGCCCCGCGTGCGCAGGGCGTCGGCGACGCCGGCCACGAGGGGCGCCTCGGGCCCGATCACCACGAACTGCACGTCTTCGGCGAGTGCGTAGTTCGTGACCGCCTGAGGGTCGTTCGCGTCGAGCTCGACGACGGGCACGTCGGCCGCGATGCCGGCGTTGCCGGGCGCGGCGACGATCTCGTGCGCGTCGCCCTCCCTGAGCAGGGCGGTGATGATGGCGTGCTCACGAGCGCCGGAACCGAGAACCAGGATTTTCACGCTGCCCAGCCTACCGAGCGGTGGCACGGCGGCCTCGACCGGGCTGGATCTGTGGAGAGCTCGTCGGTGAGGAGCGATGTGGAGAAGTGGCGGGTAGCGTGGGGGGAATGGGCAAGGCGAGGATCGACGCAGCAGTGGGCACCGCCGCTGTCACCAGCGCGGCGAACGACTTCGACGGCGCGAGCCGCGACCTCCGGGCCACAGCGGTGCGCTTCCTCCTGCAGTGCCTCGCCGACGCCGCCCCCGGCAACTCCGTCGAGGTGCGCGTGCCGCCCTTCGGCGCCGTGCAGTGCATCGAGGGCCCCGGCCACACCCGGGGCACCCCGCCCAACGTGGTGGAGACGGATGCGCAGACCTGGCTCGCCCTCGCCACCGGCACTCTCTCGTGGGCGGAGGGCCGCGCATCCGCTCGGGTGCAGGCCTCCGGCCAGCGCGCCGACCTCTCGGCCCACCTCCCGATCGTCCGGCTTCCCTAGTCACCCCACCGGGTCGACGGGGTTGCGGCGGGCGACGAGGAGGGGGTCGATCGGGGTGAAGGGGAACTCGGGGAGCTCGTCGACGGTGACGCCGAAGGTGGCGGCGAGCACGGGGCGGGAGAAGGCCGAGACCGAGGCGCGGTAGCCGATGTCGCCGGGCGTGGGCTGGTCGAAGAAGATGAGGAAGTGGATCTCGTCGTCGCCCACCACCTCGATCCGGTGCGGGTAGGCCTTCGGGATGAAGTACACGTCTCCCGGCCCGAGCAGGTAGGTGTCGACCGTGCCGTCGGGGTCGAGCACCGACATGCGCGCCCGTCCCTTGTGCACGTAGCCCATCTCGGCGGTGCGGGGGTGCCAGTGCGGTTCGCGCATCCCCTCCTCCTCGATGGTGAGGGAGTACATCGAGAGGTTCTCGAGTGCCGGCCAGAACTGGCTGCGGGCGAGCTTCACGTGGGCGAAGGGGTAGCTGAGCGGCGGGTTCTGGCCTTCCACGTCGAACTTGTGCGGGTTGCCGAACCCGGCGGTGTCGGGAACGACCGCGGGCCCCGAGCGCGCCACGATGTCGGCCGAGCCGGTGTCGCGTGTGAGCGGGGCGAACGCCGACGATTCGAGGTCGTAGGTGTTGCCGAGCACCGCATCCGTCATGGTGCCGAAGGCGGCGTGCAGCGAGAAGTCTTCTGGCCTCTCGTGCGAGAACGCCACGACGATCTCGGCCTCCCCGTCGCCGATGTTCTCTATGTGGTGCAGCGAGCCCGAGCCGATGGTGAACATCTGCCCGGCCGAGATGGTGAACGACGAGAACACGTCGGCGTTGTCGAGGATGGAGACGAGGACGTCTCCCGCGAGGCAGTACCCGATCTCGTCGGCGTTCGCGTGCCAGTGCGGTTCACGGATGCTGCCCGGCGCGAGCACCAGCCGCTTGATCGACAGGCCCCGCAGCAGGGGGAAGTCGTCGGCGGTGAGCCGGGTGATGCTGCCGAGCTCACTGCGGTGCTGGGCGGGGGCGTCGAGCAGCGAGCGCACGTGGCGCGAGGGGGTGTCGTTCGTCATGCAGTCAGGGTGCCAGAGCCGCCGCGCGACGCGCCAGGTGTACTGACCGGGATCGTTGTTGACGTAGGAGAGACCTCCGGTGTCGAGTTGGAGCTGTCTAGTTCTGCAGCTCGATCACACGGAGGTCTCTCGTGTCCCACGCTAATGCCCGGTTGACTCCCGCCGGCCGGTTGATCTTGATTCAGCGGATCCAGTCGGGTCGTGCTGTTGCTCATGTTGCGTCCGAGATGGGGGTGTCGCGGACCACGGCGTGGCGGTGGTGGCGCCGGTTTCGAGAGTGCGGGATTCTCGGGTTGCAGGACCGGTCCAGTGTTGCCCGGTCTCATCCGCGGCGGACAGGTGCATGCGCGGAGACGCGGGTGCGGATCCTGCGCGCTTTGACGCGTCGCGGGCCGGTGTTCATCGGCGCGAGGTTGGGGATGCCGGCGTCGACGGTCGGTCGGATCCTCACCCGTCATCACACGCCGCTGCTGCGTGACACAGACCCGGTCACGGGGACAGTGATCCGGGCCACGCGGCGCACGGCGAACCGCTACGAGCATCCTTACCCGGGTTCGTTGGTCCACATCGACGTGAAAAAACTCGGCCGCATCCCCGACGGCGGCGGGTGGCGCGCTCACGGACGAAGTGAGATGGTCCGCGGTCGTGGGATCGGTTACGACTACGTCCACACCGCGATCGATGACCACTCCCGGGTCGCCTACGCGGAGATCCCCGCCGACGAGAAGGGCGACACCGCCGCCGGTTTCCTCGAACGCACGACCGCGTTCTATGCCTCCGTCGGTGTGAGGATCGAGCGCATCATCACCGACAACGCGTTCGCCTACCGTCACTCGAGCGCTTTCCGGAACACAGCCCTCGAGCACGGGATCACTCAGAAGTTCATCCGCCCCCACTGCCCCTGGACCAACGGGAAAGTCGAACGCCTCAACCGCACCCTCGCCACCGAATGGGCCTACGCTCGACCCTTCACGTCCAATGCCGAACGAGCAGCAGCCTTGCCGGCCTGGCTCGACTACTACAACCTAGAACGAGCCCACCTCGGCATCGGAGGCACAACACCCATCGACCGCATCAACAACGATCGAGGTCAGTACAGCTAGGGCGCGCGGCGGCCCCGGGCGCCGACCCCGCGGGCGCTACGCCCCTTCGCCGCCCGCGGCGAGCCGCCGCACGAAGGCGTCGACGTTCGCGCGCAGGGCGTCGATGCGCTGCTGGCGCGCGGCCTCCACGTCGAAGCCCGCGTAGGCCACGGGCGGACGCTTGCGCACGTTCGCCGAGCACTGGAACTCGGCGCAGACGAGCGCGGCCACCGTGTCGCCGTTGCGGCCCGCCTTGCCCGCGCGCTTCGCGCTGAACAGCACGACGTCGTTGGGCAGGTGCACGTCTTCGCACCAGGCGCACTGCGGGCGCGAGCGGATGCGGCCCTCGGCCTGCCTGAGCAGCACCGAGACCGGCTCGCCGTCGACCTCGGCGACGACGTAGCCGAGCTGCGGGAACTTGCGGTCGCGCCAGCCGAGGTAGTCGAGCGAGCTCCAGTCGAGGTCGTCGAAGCCGACGGGAAGCGAGAGGTCGCGGCGCTCACGCTGCGAGGCGTTGATGAAGGATGCGCGGATGGCGGCATCGCTGAAGGAGAGCATGGTGAATCCGAATCTGTCAGTCTGGCCCGCCCGCAGTACGCGGGCGGAAAAAGGGGAAAGAGAAGAGGTGCGCGAGCGCGCGCGACTATCTGCCGCCGGCGTAGGAACCGCCGGCGACCTCCCCACGCCCCGAGGGCACAGCTGACGGATGCACGGGCGACAGTGTACGCCCCTCACCTTCACGACGTGTCGATCTGCGGCCGAACCGAACGCGCATCCTTCCCCCAGCCGGGTGCGCGAGAATGGAGAGGTGAGTGAAGAGCACGGCCCCGCCCGAGACGACAGCGCAGCCCTCCCCGCCGAGCGGGTGGTCAGCGAGTCGGTCGACGAGGTGACCGTGCGGCGCGCCCCGCGGTACTACCGCTTCATGGCGGTCGGGCTGCTCGTCGGAGTGATCATCACCGTCGTAGCCACCTACTCGTTCCCCCAGCAGGAGGACGAGGAGTTCAGCCAGTTGCAGGTGCTCGGGTTCACCGGCATCTTCGTGGTGGCCATCTGCGTGGCGCTCGGAGCGCTCGTGGCGATCATCCTCGACCGGGTGAGCCGCCGGCGGGCGCGCACCGTCGCGATGGAGCACATCGTCGAGCGCGACGAGCCTGCTGCGGCAACGGGCTCCGCTCCCCAGAACGACGAAAGGGCCTGACCTCGGTCAGACCCTTCGCTGCTCGTCGGCAGGCGGCCGAGCCGCCGCGCTGCACGCCGCGTGCCGCCGCTTCCGCGACGACGGATGCTCAGGCGCGCTTCTGCTCGTCGCTCGGCTCGTAGGCGTCGTCGTTCTCGTCGTCGTCGTCGATCCACTTCGAGTAGTCGGGTTCGCTCGACTGGCTGCCGGTGAGCTCGCGCTCGAGCGCCGAATAGTTCGTGTCGGGGCTGAAGTACTTCAGCTCGCGCGCAACCTTCGTGTGCTTGGCTTTCTGACGGCCACGCCCCATGCGAGACCCCCTCACGATTCGGGCCGGGGGCCATGCCACCCGGATGAGACGAACAACTACGAAAACTTGGGTCAGTTTAGCATGCAGGGATCGTCGCCCCCCTGCGAGTCGCCCGTGGCTCGCGAAGGCGGGTGAAGCGGGGCTGAACGCTCAGCCGCGATGCCGTCGGTGGCCGGCCGTCGGGGTCGCGTGCGGGCGCCGGGGAACGGGCCGCACGGGCTCACCGCGGCGCTCCTGACCGGGCAGCGGGCGGGAGCGTTTGCCGTACAGCAGCTCAGACGAGTCGAGCAGCCATGGCACGAGCGCGATTGTCACGCCGTGCACCAGCATGAGCTTCTTACGGATGCGCCTGGCCTTGTGATTGTGCAGGATCGTCTCCCACCAGTGGCCCACGATGTAGATGGGGGTGTAGACCGTGACCACCTCCGAGCCGTGCTCGGCCTGGTGCTTCATGATGTACTTCGCCAACGGCACGGCCACGTCGCGGTAGGGCGACTCGATGATGTTGAGCGGAACCTCGATGTTCATGGCCTGCCAGTCGGCCTCGAGCTTCTGGGTCTGCTCCTCGTCGATCGAGAGGTGCACGGCCTCGATGGAGTCGTGGCGGGCGGCGATGGCGTAGTCGAGCGCCTTCAGCACCGGCTTCTGCATGCGGCCGACGAGCACGATGGCGTGGTCTCCGGTGGAGCCGAAGGTGGTGTGCGGGTCGACCTCCACCTCCTTGTTCACGTCGCGGTAGTACCGGTTCACGCCCATCATCAGGATGAACAGCACCGGCATGATAGCGAACACCAGCCACGCCCCGTGGGTGAACTTGGTGATGGTCACCACGATGAGCACGACGGCGGTGAACACCGCGCCTACCGCATTGATGGCCAGCGAGCGGTAGACGGCTCCGCGGTCGGCGCATCCGTTCTTCAGCATGGTGAGCCAGTGCTTCACCATGCCGGTCTGCCCGAGGGTGAACGAGACGAAGACGCCGATGATGTAGAGCTGGATGAGCTGGGTGAGGTTCGCCTGGTAGACCAGCAGGATGGCGGTGGCGGCGAGCGCCAGCACGATCATGCCGTTCGAGAACACGAGGCGGTCGCCGCGGGTAAGCATGGCCTTCGGGGCGTAGGCGTCTTTGGCGAGCACCGAGCCGAGCAGCGGGAAACCGTTGAAGGCCGTGTTCGCCGCCAGCAGCAGCACCGCGGCGGTGGCGGCCTGGATGACGAAGAACATGATGGTGTTGTTGCCGAAGGTCGCCGCGGCCACCTGCGCCATGAGGCTGCGCTGCGGGGTGGTCTCGCAGTTCGCGAAGCCGATGAGGTGGCACGCGTTCTCGGCGTAGTGCACGTTCGAGATGAGGGCGACGGCGGTGAGGCCGGCGAACAGGCAGATGGCGATCGATCCCATGAGCACGAGAGTGCGCTGGGCGTTCTTGATCTTCGGGGTGCGGAAGGCGGGCACGCCGTTCGAGATGGCCTCGACGCCGGTGAGGGCGGAGCACCCGCTCGAGAAGGCGCGGAGCAGCAGCAGCACCATCGCCGCCTGCGTGAGCTCGTCGGCCCGCACCTCGAAGCTCGCCGACTCGGCGACCGGGGCGTCGCCGAGGGCGGTGCGGGCGAGACCGATCACGATCATCGCCGCGACGCTCGCGACGAAGAGGTAGGTCGGGATGGCGAAGGCCTTGCTCGACTCGCGCACCCCGCGGAGGTTCACCGCCATGAGCAGCACCACGAAGCCGATGGCGATCTCGACGCGGAAGGGGTTGAGCTCGGGGATGGCCGAGATGATGTTGTCGACGCCCGAGGCCACCGACACGGCGACCGTGAGCACGTAGTCGACGAGCAGAGCGGATGCGACGACCAGGCCCGCTTTCTCGCCCAGGTTCTTGTGCGCCACCTCGTAGTCGCCGCCACCGCTCGGGTAGGCCTTGACGAGCTGACGGTAGGAGGCCACCACCACGATGAGCAGCAGCACGACCGCCGCTGCGACCCAGGGCGCGAAGGTGAGGAAGGAGAGACCGCCGATGAGCAGGATCATCAGCAGTTCTTGCGGCGCGTAGGCGACCGAGGAGAGGGGGTCGCTCGCGAAGATCGGGAGGGCGAGGCGCTTCGGGAGGAGCTGCCCCTCGAGCTTGTCGCTCGGGAGCGGTTCGCCGATGAGCCAGCGCTTCGGCGAGCGGGTTTCGTTGACCACGAGCGAGAACACTACTCCCTGCCAACCCAGAGTCAAGTCGGCAGGGAGCGGCGTTATTCCCGATCTGTGACGGGCCTAGTGGAGAAGCGCTCGGAGACTCTCGAGCGTTGTGCGCGAAACCGAGTTCTCGCCACCCAGCACGATGATCCTTGTCGCGCCGAGGCGCCTGATCTCAGCGGCGATAGAGGTGGGGACCTCGTCGGGCTTGACGAGCAGAATGGGGGCGCTGTTCGCTGCGGCAGCGCTCCCACCCGAGAGGGCATCGGGAAAAGTCGCGCCGGACGCCACGAAGACGGCACGGCTGCCGGAAGGGTATGCGGCAGCCGAGATCGCGGCAGAGGCGGCGTAGCGATCCACGCCTCCGATGCGGGTGGTCGGTGCCATGCCGGCGAGTGCCGCCGCGGTGGTCGTGCTGATGGTGTTCTCGCCACCCACCACGATGATGCGACCGGGTTTGAGGCGTTCGAGTTCGGCGCGCACCGGCTCGGGAATGCCGTCCCGGGTGACCAGAAGCACGGGTGCCTTGGTCGCTCCCGCGACAGCGCCGCCGGAGAGGGCATCGGGGAACACCTCGCCCGACGCGATGTACGCGGTCGCTGTTCCGGTTGGGAACGTTTCGGCGGAGACGGCCGCTGAGACCGCGTAACGATCGGAGCCGGCGAGGCGAGTCGTCGGCGCATATGAGGCGAGTGAACGCAGGACGGAGTCGCTGATTGTGGCGGTACCCCCGAGGACGACGATCTTTTTCGGCCTGAGGCGAGCGAGTTCCGCCCCTGTTGCGGTCGGGATGGAATCTCTGGTGACGAGCAGCACCGAAGCTCCGCGGGAGCCGGCTGCCGCCGAACCGGCGAGCGCATCGGGGAACGTCGCGCCCGATGCGACATAGACCAGGTCTGCACCCGAAGCGAACTCACGTTGAGAGACGCGTGCGGCGCTCTCGTAGCGATCACTGCCGCTGATCCGCGCCACTGGCGCGGTGGTGTCCGCATCCACCACGGCTACCGTGTTCGACACCGCGCCTGTCACATAGAGGAGGCGGGTCTTCGGGTGAACCGCCATCCCCTGCACGCCATAGCCGTAATCAGCGGAGGAGCTGCGGTCGATCAGCCGTGTGATGCGGAGTGTTGAGATGTCGATGGCGGTGATGCGTGTCTTGGAAGCGACGAGGACCTGGCCACCGTCAGAGTCGACCGTGACGGTCCAAGACCCGTTGGTGATCCCATTGGCCTCATCGTGCGGCAGCACGGCTATGACCCTGTTCGTCTGAGTGTCGATGACCGAAAGGGTGTCGTCGTCGCTGTTCGTGACGAAGGCGCGGTGTGTCGGAGTGTCGACAGCCACACCCCGGGGGCCGCTTCCGATGCCGTTCGTGGAATCGTGGGGGATGACAGCTATGACCGAATTGGTCTGTGTGTCGATGACAGAGACCGTGCCGTCCATGTTGTTGGCGACATAGGCGCGGTGCAGTTGCTGGTCGACGGCGACGCCTGTGAGGAAGGACCCTATCCCCGACGCGGAATCGTGAGGCACGACCGCGATCACCGAGTCGGTCGTCGTGTCGATGACCGAGACGGTGCCATCGGCGAGGTTGGTGACGTACGCGCGGCGAAGAACCGTGTCGAGGGCGATCGAACTGGGATGCGATCCGATGCCTCGAGCCACGTCGTGCGGGATGACCCTGATGACCCGGTTCGTGACCACGTCGACGACGGAGACCGAATCGGAGTTGTAGTTGACGACGTAGGCCTTGCGACCGGCCTCATCGACCGCGACGGCCGTCGGCCCGTTGCCGATCGAGGCCGGGCCATGAGGGATCGTGGTCGAGACCGCGTTCGTCGTCGTGTCGATGACCGAGACAGTGCCATCGAAGGTGTTCGCCACGTAGGCCTGCCCAGACTCCCCGTCGATGGCGATCGCCACCGGGGCGGGATCGGGCCGACTGCTGGACGTGATGGGGATGGTGGCAACGATGAAGTTGGTGGCGTGAGCCGGCAGTGCAACCAGGCCAGAGGCCAGAAGGGCCGCGGTGCCTACCGAAAGCGACACAGCGGAGAGAGCACGACTTACCCGAGACATCCTCGAATAATAACAGAGGAATGCTCGGGAAGTCGCGCCTCGAGTTCAGCGGTGGTGAGTGTTCTCGCCGGGGATGTCGCTGTCGGTGTACTCGCCCTCGTCGGGCTCGGGGACGTTCACGTCGTCGGCCTCGGTGTCGGTGTATTCGCCGTCGCGTTCTCCGCGCTTGTCGGTCATGAGATCCTCCTCGATGTCGTGGCTCTACTGCGGTCTCGTCGCGAAGCTACCACTCGCGCGAGCGCCCGACCAGGGGAGCGCACGGATGTGCAGAACGCCTCCGTTCTCCACAGCTTCACCCCTCTCGCACGACGTCCTCCGGCGACTTGTCGGTGCGCCAGCCGCGCCAGGAGGGCTGGCGCAGGCGGCCCGTTCCTGTCCACTCAGCGAACTCGACCTCGCCGACGAGCTTCGGCGTCACCCAGTGGGCGTCTCGCGCATCGACCCCGGGCACGTCGTCGAGCGGTGCCGTCTTGCGCTCGAGTCGGGCGAGCTTGGCGGAGACGTCGTCGAGATCGCGATCGCTGAACCCCGTACCCACGCGTCCGGCGTAGCGCAATTCGCCCCGCGCATCCGGAACCGCCATGAGCAGCGAGCCCACCTGAGCCGCCCGGCGACCCTTGCCGGGCCGCCAGCCCACGATCACCACCTCTTGAGCGAGATGGTGCTTGATCTTCAGCCACAGCGACGAGCGACGCCCTGGCGCATAGGAGCTGTCGCGCCGCTTCGCCAGCACCCCCTCGAGCCCAAGCTCGCGACTCGAGGCGAGCGCGTGGGCGAGATCGCCGTCGAAGGCGGGCGGCACGTGCACCGCGCCCGCCGACTCGGGCAGCAGCTCGAGCAGCGCCTCGCGCCGCTCGTCGTAGCTGCGGCGTTCGAGCGAATCGCCGTCGAGGCGCAGCAGGTCGAACACCATGAGGTCGACGCGCACCTCTTTCTGGACGCGCTCGACGTCGCGCGGCTTCGAGAGCCCCATGCGCTGCTGCAGGCGGCCGAAGCTCGGGCGTCCGCTGCGGTCGAGGGCCACCACCTCGGCGTCGAGCACGGCGTCTCGGCCGTCGAGCTGCTCCCCGACCGCCTGCACCAGCTCGGGGTACGCCGCGGTGACCTCGTTGCCGTTGCGGGTGGTGAGGGTGACGGCGCCGTCGTGGCTCTGCACGATCGCCCGGATGCCGTCCCACTTCATCTCGAACGCCCAGTCGTTCTCGTCGTCGATGCCGACATAGCCCGAGGGGGTCTGCTCGGCGAGGGTGGCGAGCATGGCCTTCGGCGGGCGCGCGGCGGTCGCTGCGGTCGTTCCGCATGCGCCTGACGAGCCGGATGCGCTGGTTGCGGACTGCGCGCGGTCGGAGGTCCCGCGGCGGGGGCTGCGTCTCTTGCTCGCGTTCTTCGCCGGCGGGCCTCCCGGGGTGCCGGGCTCCGCATCCCAGTCGACCGGGGACTGGTCTTTCATGAGGTGGATGAGCCACTGGTCGCCCGACCTGCCGCCCTTGCCGCCGGTGTGGATGAGCGCGAGGCGTTTCGGGTCGCCAAGACCCCCGGTCGGCTGGCCGTGGAGGGTGGCGATGACCTCCTCGCCGTCGCGCCACTTCTCGAGGTCGTAGCTGCCGAAGTCCCAGATGGTGACCGTGCCCGCGCCGTATTCCCCTTTCGGAATAGACCCCTCGAAGGTGCCGTACTCCAATGGATGGTCTTCGGTCTGCACGGCGAGGTGATTCACCCCGGCGTCGGTGGGGACGCCCTTCGGCAGGGCCCAAGAGACGAGCACGCCGTCGTGCTCGAGGCGGAAGTCCCAGTGCAGACGGGAGGCGTGGTGCTCCTGGATGACGAAGGAGCGGCCGTCGGTGGAGGCCGGGGTGTCGTCGGGGACGGGCTCGGGGGTCTTCGAGCCGTCGCGCTTGGAGCGGTAGACGGTGAGTCGGTCGCGGGTGTTGGCGTTCCCGTCGGCGCTGGCGTGCGAGTCGCCCGTCGGCCGAGCGAGCGCAGCTCGCTCGGCGCTGGCGTCGCGGCGACGATCCACCGGATCGTCGCTTCCAGCTCCAGCGCGCCCGCCGGGTTCTTCGATCGAGCCGGGAGCGATAGCAGCCTCCGCGAGCGGGTCGGCCCGCCGCTTCATGCGGTCGAGCACCTCGTCGAGCTCCAGCTGCCGCAGCGACGCCGACGACAGCTCCCGCCAGGTGCGTGGCACCGCGACCGTCGGCCGTGCCCGCCCGCGCAGCGAGTACGGGCAGATGGTCGTCTTGTTCGCGTTGTTCTGACTCCAGTCGACGAGCACCTTGCCCGTGCGGAGCGCCTTCTTCATGTCGGAGACGACGAGGTCGGTGTGGTCGGCCTCCAGTGCCCGGGCGAGTTCATGCGCGACCGCCGAGACGTCGTCGGAGCTCTGCCGGCCGTCGAGGGCCGCGTAGAGGTGGATGCCCTTCGAGCCGCTCGTCACCGGAACCGGGTCGAGCCCCATGTCAGTCAGGATGCCGCGGGCGAGCTTCGCCACCTCCACGCACTCGGGGAGGCCCGCGCCCTCGCCAGGGTCGAGGTCGATCACCAACCGGTCGGGGTTCTTGGGGCGGCCGTGCGCATCCACCCGCCACTGCGGCACATGGATCTCGATCGCCGCGATCTGCGCCAGCCAGGCCAGCGTCGCCTGGTTGTTCACCAGCGGGTAGACGTTCGCGTGGTCGGAGTGCTGGATGCTCGCCCGGCGCACCCACTCCGGCGTGCCCTCGCCGAGGTTCTTCTGGAAGAACACCTCGCCGGGCTCGTCGGCGGTACCCACACCGTGAACCCAGCGCTTGCGGGTCGCCGGGCGGTTGCGGGCGTGAGGGATGAGCGTGGTGGCGATCTCGGCGTAGTAGCGCAGCACATCCGCTTTGGTGGTGCCGGTCTCGGGGTAGAGCACCTTGTCGAGGTTCGTGATGCGCAGCCGGTGGCCGCCGACGGTGACCGTCTGCGGAGAGTCCTTCGAGCCCGTGCCTTTCGAGGCCATGCTTTCATCCTGGCCCGGGATCGGGGTTGAATGGCATATGCGATCGATCTGGAAGGGCGCGATCACCTTCGGCCTGGTCAACGTGCCGGTGAAGGTCTACGGTGCGACGGAAGACCACGACATCTCGCTGCATCAGGTGCACGAAGCGGATGGGGGGCGCATCCGGTATCAGCGCCGCTGCGAGATCGACGGCAAGATCATCGACTACGCCGACATCGCGCGGGCCTACGACGACGGGGAGCGCACCGTCATCCTCACCAAGGACGACCTGTCGTCGCTGCCCGAGGAGCGCAGCCGTGAGATCGAGGTCGTGGAGTTCGTGCCGAGCGAGCAGATCGATCCGATCATGCTCGACAAGAGCTACTACCTCGAGCCCGACTCGAAGTCGCCGAAGGCCTACGCGCTGCTGCGCAAGACGCTCGAGACCACCGACCGCACCGCGATCGTGCACTTCGCCCTGCGGCAGAAGACCCGGCTCGGGGCGCTGCGGGTGCGCGGCGACGTGCTCGTGCTGCAGTCTCTGCTCTGGGACGACGAGGTGCGCGAAGCTGCCTTCCCCGCGCTCGACGAGCCCACGCGGGTGTCGTCGCAGGAGCTCGAGATGGCGATGTCGCTGGTCGACCAGTTCTCGAGCGACTTCGCGCCCGAAAAGTTCACCGACGACTACCAGGAGCAGCTGCGCACGCTCATCGAGGCCAAGCTCGAGGCGGGCGACGCCGTCGACACCGACGAGACCTTCGGGCGCAAGCCCGGCGAGGAGGACGGCGGGGGAGAGGTGCTCGACCTGATGGAGGCGCTGCGGCGCTCGGTCGACAAGAGCCGCGGGGGAGGGTCGGGGTCGGGGTCGAAGTCGTCGGGGTCGGGAACGTCGCGATCGTCGTCGCGTTCCGGGTCGAAGGGATCGGTCGACGAGAAGAAGGCGCCGGCCAAGAAGGCCGCCGCCAAGAAACCCGCCGCCAAGAAGGCCCCCGCGAAGAAGTCGACCAAGGCCTCCTGAGCGACGTAGCCTCGTCTACTCCCCGACGTCCTCCAGGCTGCCGCGCGTGGGACCCTCAGGGTCGAAGACGGCGCAGAGCACGAGGCGGTCGTCGTAGTCGGTCCAGGTGGTCTCGTTCGGGGCGGCGTAGGTGAAGTCGTAGAGCGAGTCGTCCCAGGCGATGCCGGTGAAGTCTTCGAAGCGGTCGAGGCAGCCCTCGTCGGCCGCGTAGCCCATGCGGTCGTCGCCCGGGTAGGCGCCGTCGGCGGTGTCGGGCACCTCGAACTCGTCGTAGACCTCGTAGTCGTGCGCCTCGTCGCAGTCGACGACGTCGACCGCCCCGTCGCCGGGCTCGGGCTCGAGGAAGCAGTCGCCGACGCCGTAGGCGAACGGTGCCCCGCCGGGTTCGCCCGGCGTCTCGCCGCCCTGCCCGGGGCCGGGGTTCTCGCCCGTCGAGGGGCCCGACGGGCCCGACGAGCTCCAGGAGCCTCCCGATGCGACGGCCGACCCCGCGGCCATGGCGAGCACGCCGAAACTGATCGTGAACGCCGGCACCGTCACCACGATGCCGACGAGAAGACCCAGCACCAGGGTGGAGCCGCCGACGATGAGGCCGGCCAGCGCCGCGGAGTTGCGGTAACCCGCCCGGCGCGATTGCTGCAGCGCGATCGCCGAGATCACGATGCCGGCGACGTTCACGACCAGGGAGGCGCCGAGCCCCACGAAGCCCAGGGTCTTGTCGGGGTCTTCGGGCCGGCCGGCCGCCGGCGGCCGGGCCGCTGGGTTGTACTCGCTCATCGTTCTCCCTCGTCGGCGCTCGTCATCGTCATCCTGCCGTGCCCGGGCCGGGCTCCACCATCGTCGGCTCCTCCTGGGAGTCGGAGTCGGAGTAGGGGTGGGCGTCGGCCCGGTGCGACCGGTGCCTCGTCACGACGCGGCGCGGCAGCGCGACATCCGTCTGCCCGGTTCGGTACGCATCCCGCACGCCGAGCGCTGTGCGCGCACCGTCGACCATGGGGTGGAAGAACGCGTCGCGGTAGCTCGCGTTGGTGGTGGCCGACACGAGGAAGTTGAGCGACGAGATGCAGCTGAGGAACACCGCGGTCTTCAGCAGCGCCCAGGTGAACGGCACTTCGACCCCGGCGAGCTGCACGAACATCAGGCGATCGCCCACCCACTCGTGCAGCACCTCTTCCGACAGGGCGAGGGTGCCGAGGAGCACGAGGATGACGCACACGATCGCGGAGAACAGCAGCGTCTGCAGAGCGAGGGCCACGACGAGTCCGGCCTGCAGGTTGAGGCGCTCGCCGCGCGAGAGCGGGGGTGCGCCGGAGGGTTGCGTGCCGGCGGGGCGCTGCTCGAGCTCGCGCATCTCGGCGCGGCTGATCGGCACCACGAACAGAAGGCCGAGCACCCCGAAGAAGGCGGCGACGGCGAGCAGGCGCTCGGCCGACATGGTGCTCGTCACCTCCCACACCGGGCGGGAGAAGAAGGCGAACACGATGACGAGCATGAGGATGGGCAGGGCCCGCGTGACGAGCGCTCCGACGGCCGCCGTCTGCCGCCAGGCGGTGGAGAAGGCCGAGGCCACGAGCGAGCCCGCGCCGAGCCAGGTGAGGGCGAGGCTGAGCGCCGTCAACGCGATGTGCGAGGCGGCGATGGCCGCGCCCGCGGTGGGGGACTGCCAGACGCCCACCGCGACCGGCACCGCCACGAGGAAGAGCAGCCCCACCACGATCGCGAGCGGGACGGCCGATCGGGGCGCGCGGCGGAGCAGAGCGGCCGTGAGCACCCCGGCGACCACGGGCACCGCGAGGATGACCAGCACGACCAGCACCACCAGCACGCCCAGCACCACCACGAGCGACGGGTTCGCGACCTCGATGCTGAGGCGAGCGCGCACGAGGCCCGAACCCGCCACCGAGACGACCAGCAGGAAGACGAGGAACGGGAGTGTGCGCGCGAGCAGGAGGTCGCTGCGGGCCTCCCGTCGCACGAACGCGGGGAGTCCTCTGCGGCGCAGCCAGCGCTCGATCTCGCGCTCGGCTCCGCGATCGCCCTGCCCGGTCATGCGCACCCCCGCTTCGATTCTGTCACCCGGGCTCGCGGACGACGTCGCGGCCGACGGTCGGATGCGCCTCGGTCCTCCAAAAATCTGTGGTTCTTCTCCTTCTCACCCGAGCGCTTAGGTGGCTCGCCGCGCCAGCGCGACCCACTGGCACACGAGCACGGCAGCGGCGACACCCGCCGCCGGCCAGGTGCCCGCGGCTGCCGGCCACCCCGTCACGAAGAGCCCGAGCAGCAGCGACACCAGGAACGCCCCCACGACCGCCAGGGCGGTCACCACGAGCAGCACGACGAAACGCCCAGGGTGGGCCGATGCGAGCCGCGCGACGCCGCGCGGGCTGCCGGTGGCGATGAGCGGGCACCCGACGGCCGCCACGACGGGCAGGAGATAGGGCGCGACGACCCCCACGACCGCGCAGACCACGCCCGTGACGACGACCCACCCGACGGTGCGTCGGATCGTGGGCGCGCCTCCGCCTGAGCCTGCGCGGGATGCCGTGCCCGTGCCGGCCGCGCTCTCGCCCAGGGTGGATGCGGCGGCGTCCGCCGCGCCTGCCGCTGCCGCCGCAATTGTCGGCGAGGCGCCTGCGCCTGCACCAGTCGGGCGCGCCGCCGCGCGAGACGCGAGCAGCCACAGCGTGATCGTCGCCGCGAGGAGGGCGAGCGCCGAGGCCACCGCGAGGAGCACGCCCGCGCTCGAGAGGGCGAGGGGCGGCGAGACCGCGACGAGAGCGGCCTGCAGAGCGGCGTGCGCGACGACCACGAGCGCGAGCCACCCGCCGGCTCGCGCCAGCAGCCGCCACCCGCCGATGCCCCGCACCGGAGGCGGTGGTGCCCCCGTCACGAGCGGGCCGCCTCGTCGAGCACCGACTGCAGTGGCCCGGAGAAGACCTGCGTGCCGTCGACGAGCACCGTGAGCTGCGCGTCGTCGGCCGTGCTCGAGGTGACGTCGATGGTCTCGCCGTCGACGGTGCTGCCCGCGCAGGAGATGTCCGTGCCGTCGACCGAGCACACGGGCGCTTCGAGCACGTCGACGTCCTTCTCGAGCAGCACGTCGATGGCAGCGAACCGCACCTCGGCGAGCTCGTCGCCCCCGACGGGCGCGAGCGCGGAGATCTGCGAGCACCCGCCCAGCGCGAGCACCGCCAGTGCCCCCGCAGCGACGGCGCCGGTGACGGCGACAGCCCGCCCTGCGCGGCTCACGACCGCCCCTCCGCCTCGGCGAGCCGAGACTCGTGCTGCAGGAGGCGCGTGCGCTCCACCATGTGCTGCAGCTCGAGCTGCGCGTCGGTGATGCCCTCGAGGTCGAACGGAGCGGGAAGCAGCAGCTCGGTGTTGCGGTCGAGGGGCGACCCCCGGCGCATGAGCGGCGTCTCGGCCCAGTCGTTCGAGGCGAGCTCGCGACTGCGGGAGGCGAGGTCGAGGTACGACCCCGAGGAGCCGGGAACCGCATCCGCCGCGTGGTCGACCACGGTGGTGAACAGCGACAGGGTGCCGTCGCGGTTGTCGACGAGCTCGACCATCTGCTGCTGCTGCGGGAAGTCGATGCAGGATGCTGTGGTGATCTCCCAGAACCCGCCTCCGCCCGGCGCACGGTGGGCGAGGATCTGGTTGAGGTGCGTGTGCCCGTTCAGCCAGCCGACCACCACGGGGAACTCCAGCAGCATCGCCACGAACACCTCGGCGCCGTGCAGCAGCTCGTGCTGTCCGGGACGGTGGGCGCGGTTCTCGAGGGTGTCGCTGTTGTGGTGGCTGAGCACCAGAACCAGCTTGTTCTCCTCGGTCGCCGTCTCGAGCTCGCCCCGCAACCAGCGGAACTGGTTGTCGGGCACCGCACCGTCGGGCCCCGCCACCTGGTTGCAGGTGTCGAGACCGAAGGCGCGCACGGTCGGGCTCAGGTCGGCCTTCCACCAGGTCTCGCCGCTCGCGAGGTTGTGCTCGGTGAAGCCGTGGCCGACGGGGCCCGGGTCGGGCTCGGTCTCGAAGTGCTGCTCCATGAACTCCCGCTGGCTGAACAGCGCGCGGGAGGGGTCGGCGGGCACGCTCTTGAACCCGGGGCGGAGGCCGAGGGCGAGGCCGAGGGCGTCGAGGGCCCGCTGGGCGGCCCCGGTCTGGGCGGCGTAGCCCGCGACGGCGGCGCTCGCCGTACCCTCGAGTGTGTACGACTTCTGCCCGCCGACGGCGAGGTCGCGCAGCTGCGAGTCGAGACCGAAGGTGCCGAGCAGCAGCGTCTCGTGGTTGCCGTAGACGGTGTACCAGGGCGCCGGGAGCCCGACCGACTGCACGGGCTGGGCGATCGACTGGTCGAGCAGCTCGGGCAGGGTGGGAAAGCCGTAGTCGCCGAACGACCCGCCCGCGGGGTCGCCCGGCCGGTAGGCCCAGACGGCCTCGGCCCAGGCCTGCACGCCCTCGAAGGTGTCGCTCGTCTTCGGGTCGACCGAGAGCCCGTCGAGCAGGTCGATGTACCAGCGCAGCTCGCGGTGCGAGTGCATGTCGGCGCTGTCGCCGGTGACTATGACGGCGCCCATGGGTGCTCCCGTGAGGGGGCTGTAACGCAGGTCGGAAAACGATTTCACGGTGGAGGCCGTGACGTGGGGGCTCAGCGGGTCTTGCGGATGGAACGCGGAGCCCCAGGCGGAGTGGTCTTGCACGATCATCGGTTCGATGCGCCCGGGCGACTGGGCGTCGATGACGTGCATGTCGGAGAGGTGGCCGAGGTAGAGCAGCGAACGGCGCGCGGCGACACGGCCCGCCTCCGGCGCGCGGCCGAGCACATCGAGGCGCGGCAGGTAGGGCTCGCCCGGGCCGGTCACGAGCGTGCGGTACGACCCCTTCTGCACGGCGCCCTGCAGGATCGTCTGCTGCAGGGTGCTCGGGGCCGCGGCCGCTGCGGCGGCGGGGTCGACGGCGGTGGCGGAGACGAGCGGATGCTGCGGAGTGGCGCCCGCTCCGAGTGGCGAGGCCTGGCCCGCCAGCGCCGGCCCGAGCACCTCGCGGGGGATGGCGCTCGCCGCAGCGAGTGCGCCGACGGCAGCGATGAACTGACGCCGAGACAGTCCGGGCACGGGAATCCTTCGGGGGTGGGGTAATCTGACACTAGCGGCGAGCCGTGCCGTGCCCCGCCCCCAGATCAGGGGACGCGCAGCTCAGCGCCGGCAGCGTCGGCAGCGCCCGCAGCGCAGCGACGCCCCCGCCCTCAGCCCCCGAACCCCCACCGCGGGTAGAACAGCCCGAACGCCTGCCCGAACACGTACTCGATGGTCGCCGACTCGTGCCCGGTGCCCTCCGAGATGACGAGGTTCGACCGCATGCCGGCCTCCCCCGCCGCCACGACCAGGGTGCGCGTGGCGGTGAGGTAGGGCTCGTCCTCCGACCCGTCGCCGAACACGGCGAGGGTGTCAGCGTAGAGCGCAGCGGTCGCGGGGTCGGCGGCGCCCGCGGCGAGGATCGTCAGCGGCTTCGCCGCGTCGTACGCCTCCTGGTCGCCCCCGAAACCCTCCTCCAGCGTCTCCCGCTCGCTGCCCAGATCGGGTTCGAGCTCGCCCGAGATGTCGATCACCCCGCCCCAGGTCTCGGGGTTCGCGGCAGCCGACGCGATGGCGCACTCGCCGCCGTTCGAGAACCCGGCGATGGTCCAGTTCTCCCGCCCCGGCAGCACGTTGAAGTGCTCCTCGATGAAGGCGGGGGCGTCGACGTTCACGTAGCTGAAGGCGTCGCCCTGGTAGCCGTCGACGCAGAGCGGGTTGTTGCCGCCGTCGCCGCCCAGGTGGTCGATCGACACCACGATCGGCGCGAGCCCGTCGTGCTCCGCGGCGAAGTCGTCGAGCACCTCGCCGATGTCGGCGACGTCGGGCGCTCCCGGCTGCCCGCTCAGAAAGACGACCACGGGGAGGGCCGGGGCATCCGCGAGCCGCGCAGCGGGGGGCAGGTACACGACGGCGTCGCGCGGGTGGAAGTCGGGGTCGCTCGCCGGGATCGCGACGGTGCCGTGCGCGCTCTCCGCCGGCATCGAGACGGGCGCGCTCCACCACTCGGTGAACGGCCCGCCGGGGTTCTCGGAGTGCGGCGCGAGCGAGGCGAGGTCGAGCGGCTGCTCCACCTCGATGTCGAGCAGGTCGCCGAGGTTCTTCAGAATGCCGAAGTCGGCTGAGATGCCGAGCGTCGCCGTCCACGCGAACAGCGCGATCGCCCACACCGCGACCACCTTGCGCCACCAGCGCGAGCGCCACAGGTTCACCACGGCGAGGGCAACGGATGCTCCTGCCGCCACGATCCACAGCCGCGCCGTGATGGTCATCGGCGAGTTGAACAGGTCGAGCACGTCTTGCACCACGAAGGTGGCGGCGAGGGCGAGCACCGTGCCGGCGAGGAGAGCGGATGCGGCGGTGACGACCCAGCGCCGCGTCGGCCGTCGCAGCAGGAGATAGATGAACACCGCGGCGGCGAGCGCGTACGTGCCCCAGAGGAACGGGCCGTCGACGATGCGCAGGTGCAGCAGCGCGTCGCCCATGTCGCCCTCCTCGGTCGTCGGGGCGGCCGGTCGCTCCCAGTAGAATTGTCGCTGATCCAGCGCGAGCAGCCGGCCGCGCGGAGATAAATCGGAGCCACTTCATGCCTGCATCCCGTCTCGATTCCGTCATCGCCCTCGCCAAGCGCCGAGGCTTCGTGTTCCCGACGGGAGAGATCTACGGCGGCACCCGCTCCGCGTGGGACTACGGACCCCTCGGCGTCGAGCTGAAGGAGAACATCAAGCGCCAGTGGTGGAAGTTCATGGTGCAGGGCCGCGACAACGTCGTGGGTCTCGACTCCGCCGTCATCCTTCCTCGCGCCGTGTGGGAGGCCTCGGGTCACGTCGAGGTGTTCACCGACCCGCTGGTGGAGTCGCTGCACACGCACAAGCGCTACCGCGCCGACCACCTGCTCGAGCAGTACGAGGAGAAGCACGGCCACCCGCCCGTGAACGGTCTCGCCGACATCCGCGACCCCGACACCGGGCAGCCGGGCTCGTGGACCGAACCGAAGAACTTCTCGGGCCTCATGAAGACCTACCTCGGCGCGGTCGACGACGAGTCGGGCATGGCCTACCTCCGCCCCGAGACCGCGCAGGGCATCTTCGTCGACTTCAACGCGGTGCTGAACTCCTCGCGTCAGAAGCCCCCGTTCGGCATCGGCCAGATCGGCAAGAGCTTCCGCAACGAGATCACCCCAGGCAACTTCATCTTCCGCACCCGCGAGTTCGAGCAGATGGAGATGGAGTTCTTCGTCAAGCCGGGTGAAGACGAAGAGTGGCACCAGTACTGGATCGACCAGCGCTTCCAGTGGTACACCGACCTCGGCATCGACCCCGAGAACCTGCGCCTGTTCGAGCACCCTGCCGAGAAGCTGTCGCACTACTCCAAGCGCACCGTCGACATCGAGTACAAGTTCGGCTTCACCGGCAGCGCCTTCGGCGAGCTCGAGGGTGTGGCCAACCGTACCGACTTCGACCTTTCGACGCACTCGAAGGCCTCGGGCACCGACCTGTCGTACTTCGACCAGACCACCGGCGAGCGCTGGACCCCTTACGTCATCGAGCCCGCAGCCGGCCTCACCCGCTCGCTGATGGCCTTCCTCGTCGACGCGTACCACGAAGACGAGGCGCCCAACACGAAGGGCGGCGTCGACAAGCGCACCGTGCTGAAGCTCGACCCGCGCCTCGCGCCGGTGAAGGCCGCGGTGCTGCCGCTGTCGCGCAACGAGGCTCTCTCGCCGCTCGCTCGCACGCTCGCCGCCGACCTGCGCAAGAACTGGAACGTCGACTTCGACGACGCCGGCGCCATCGGCCGCCGCTACCGCCGTCAAGACGAGGTGGGCACCCCGTTCTGCATCACCGTCGACTTCGACTCCCTCGACGACAACGCCGTGACCGTGCGCGAGCGCGACACCATGGGCCAGGAGCGCATCTCCCTCGACCGCCTCACCGGCTACCTCGCCGAGCGTCTCGTCGGCGCGTAAGCGCCGAGCGGAGGCGCAGTGGCGCGTAAGCGCGCGCCTCTACGAAGACGCCGGATGCGCGTGGAACTCCCACGCTCATCCGACGTCTTCGTGTGTGCGGCCGGGCCTCAGCGCTTCGCGCGGTTCGCGAAGCGCTGCTGGAGCATGACGGCGATGACGATGATGACACCCTTGGCGATGGCCTGAACCGAGGTCGACAGGTTGTTCTGCGTGAACACGTTGGTGAGGGTCGAGAAGATGAGCACGCCGAGCACGGTGCCCATGATGGTGCCGCGCCCGCCGATGAGGAGGGTGCCGCCCACCACTACGGCTGCGATGGCGTCGAGCTCGTAGAGCGTGCCGTGCGTCGAGGTGCCGGCCGTGGTGCGCGCCAGCATCATGACGGCGGCGATGCCGGCGGTGAGCCCCGACAGGATGTAGACGTACATGAGGTGGCGCTTCACCTTGATGCCCGCCAGTCGGGCCGCCTCGAGGTTGCCGCCGATGGCGACGGTGCGGCGGCCGAAGGTCGTGCGGTTGAGCAGGAACCAGCCGGCGGCGACGACGAGCACGAAGATCCAGATGAGCACCGGCACGCCGATGAACTCGCCCCGCATGGCCGACAGGAAGCCCGGCTCGATGACGATCTGGGTGGTGCGGTTGGCGAGCACCTCGGCGAGGCCGCGCGCTGCGACGAGCATGGCGAGGGTCGCCATGAAGGCCACGACGTTGCCGTAGGCGATGACGATGCCGTTGATGAGTCCGGCGGCGCCGCCGACGGCGAGGGCGACCACGACCATCACGATCCAGTTCGTCGACGAGGCGAACTGCTGCACCCAGGAGAGGGTGGCGACGACCGTCGCGAGGCCCATCACCGAACCCACCGAGAGGTCGATGCCGCCCGCGGTGATGACGAAGGTCATGCCGATGCTGATGACGCCGATGATGGAGGCGAACCGCACGATGGTGAGGATGTTCTCCCAACTGGCGAAGCGGTCGCCGGCTGTGATGGTTCCCACCGCGAACAGCACGAGCAAGGCGATGACGAGTCCGAGGCTGCGGCCGGCCGAGCCGCCCAGCACGCGGTTGAGGGTGGAGCGTGCGCCGTCGGTGCGCGGTGCGGCGGTCTGGGTGCTCATGCGGCACTTCCTTTCATGACGAGGTCGAGCACCCGGTGCTCGTCGATGGAGTCGGCGGGGCTTTCGTGGATGATGCGGCCGTCGGCGACGACGAGCACGCGGTCGGAGAGCCCGATCACCTCGTCGATCTCGCTGGAGATGACGACGATGGCGGTGCCCTGGGCAGCCAGGGCGCGGATGAGGGAGTAGATCTCGGCCCGGGCGCCCACGTCGACGCCTCGGGTGGGTTCGTCGAGCAGCAGCACGCGGGTGCCGTGCACGAGCCAGCGGGCGAGCAGGATCTTCTGCTGGTTGCCGCCCGAGAGCGTGCGCGCGGGCCGATCGGGGTCGGCGGGCCGCAGCTCGAGCGCTTCGAGCTGCGTGCGGGCCACCTCGCGCTCGGAGCGCTCGCGCAGAACCCCGCCGCGTGCCCAGCGCCCGAAGCTCGCCAGGGTGACGTTGCGGTAGACCGGCTCGTCGAGGATGAGCCCCTGGCTCTTGCGCTCCTCGGGCGACAGGCCCATGCCGGCGTGCACCCCGGCGCGCACCGATCCGGCCGGGATGGCCTTGCCGTCGACCGAGACCCTGCCGCGGCTGCTCTTGCGGGCGCCGTACAGCGTCTCCACGATCTCCGAGCGGCCTGAACCGACGAGCCCGGCGAGACCGACGATCTCGCCCGCGCGCACCGTGAAGTCGACACCGTCGAAGACCCCGTCGAGACCGAGCCCGTCCACCGTGAGCACGACCGGTGCGTCGGCGGCGAGGGGTACCCGGTCGGGGAAGACGTTCTCGAGCGAGCGGCCCGTCATGAGGCGGATGAGCTCGTTGGTGGGCGTCTCGGCCACCGGGAGGTTCGTCGCCACCGTGGCGCCGTCTTTGATGACCGTGATGCGGTCGCCGATGCGCCGGATCTCCTCGAGCCGGTGGGAGATGTAGATGACGGCGATTCCCGCCGCGGTGAGCTCGCCGACGACCCGGAACAGGTTCTCCACCTCTTCGGAGTCGAGCACGGCCGAGGGCTCGTCCATGATGATGAGCTTCGCGTCGTGCGAGAGCGCGCGCGCCATGCTCACGATCTGCTTGTTGGCGGCCGAGAGCGTGCCGACCTCGCGCCCGGGTGCGATGCCGGGGTGACCGAGCCGCTGCATGAGCGCCGCAGCATCCTTCGCCGTGGTGCGACGGCGGGTCACGCCCGCGGTGGCGTGCTCGTGACCGAGGAAGATGTTCTCGGCCACCGAGAGGCCGTCGACGACGTCGAGCTCCTGGTACATGGTCGCGATGCCGGTGCGGATGGCCGTGACGGGGTCGCCGAGGCTGATGGGCTCCCCGTTCCAGCGGATCTCACCGCCGTCGGGCTGGTGGATGCCGGAGAGCGTCTTGATGAGGGTCGACTTGCCGGCGCCGTTCTGACCGAGCACGCAGTGCACCTCGCCCGGCCGCACCTCGAGGTCGACGCCGCGCAGGGCGCGCACGCCCGCGAACGATTTCTCGAGCCCCCGCACCTCGAGTAATGACTTTTCATGGTCGACTTTGATCACGGCATCAACATAACAGACGGCCGTGGTTTCCACTTACGTCGATGAACAAAAATAAGTTGATCTGCTTCGTACTACTTCTGCTACTGTTTCGATTGTCAGCGCAGACGAGCGGATGCACCCCTGGGTCACTGCAGCGGTCTCACCTGACTCCCGCAGCAGCACCGACCAGGAGGAACACCATGCGAAGCTCGCTCACGAAGCGATTCACCCTTGCCGCGGGGGGCGCGGCGGCAACCCTCGCTCTCATGACCGCCTGCACGCCGGGCTCCAGCTCGCCCGAGCCGGCCGCCCCGGCCGCGACCTCGGGCGGGAGCTCGTCGAGCTCCAGCGGCTCCGGCGCCGATGACGGCACCATCACCATCGGCTTCTCCGGCCCCGCGGCCGATCACGGCTGGCTCGGCGCCATCAACACCGCGGCCATCGCCGAGGCCGAGAAGTACCCCGAGGTCGACCTCATCGTCGCCGAGGGCACGAACGACGCCAACCTGCAGATCAGCCAGGTCGAGACCTTCATCAACGACGGCGTCGACGCCATCGTGCTGCTGCCGACCGACGGTGCGGCGCTCACCGACGTGGCCACCCGCGCCATGGAGGCGGGCATCCCGGTGATCAACGTCGACCGCGAGTTCTCGAGCACCTTCGCGGCCCGCACCACGGTGCTCGGCGACAACTACGGCATGGGCGTGAGCGCCGGCACCTACATCTGCGAGCAGCTCGGCGACAACAAGGATGCGGTCATCGCCGAGATCGCCGGCATCGACAGCCTCCCGCTCACGCAGGATCGCAGCCAGGGCTTCGCCGACGCGCTCGACGACTGCGGTCTCGAGGTGACGAACCGCGTGGCCGCGGACTTCACCGTGCAGGGCGGCGAGGCGGCTGCGTCGCAGCTGCTCTCCGCGGCTCCGAAGATCGACGCCATCTGGAACCACGACGACGACCAGGGTGTCGGCGTGCTCGCCGCCATCGACGCGGCAGGGCGCGACGAGTTCTTCATGGTCGGCGGCGCCGGTTCGGCGAACGTGATGCGCAGCATCCAGGCCGACGACACCGTGCTGAAGGCCACGGTCATCTACCCCTCCACCCAGGCCGCCGACGGCATCGCGCTCGCCCGCCTGCTGGTGAAGGGCGAGGGCCTCGGCGACCTGGTCGAGTCGTCGGTGCCGCGCGTGGTGCAGCTCGATGCGCCCGTCGTGACCAAGGAGAACGTCGACATCTACCTGCCGACCGCCTTCGAGTCCTGAGCCGTTCCGGGTGGGCGGGTGCGCCCGCCCACCCGGAACGCCCCTCTCGTCCCGTCGACAGAAAGAACAGACCCGTGTCACACTCCGCTCCACTCCGCGTCGCCATGATCGGCAACGGCTTCATGGGCGCCGCCCACTCGCAGGGCTGGCGCACCGCCCCCCGCTTCTTCGACCTTCCGCTGGCGCCGGAGATGACGCTCCTCGTCGGCCGTGACGCCGGCCGCGCTGCCGACGCCGCCGAGCGCTGGGGGTGGAGCGAGTCGAACGACGACTGGCGCGCCGCGGTGCAGCGCGACGACATCGACCTGGTCGACATCGTCACCCCGGGGGAGTCGCACGCCGAGATCGCGATCGCCGCCCTCGAGGCAGGAAAGCACGTGCTCTGCGAGAAGCCGCTCGCCAACACGACGGCCGAGGCCGAGGCCATGGCGCGCGCCGCCGACGTCGCGGCGATGACGGGGGTGCGGGCCATGGTGGGCTTCACCTACCGCCGCGTTCCCGCGATCGCCCTCGCCCGCGAGATGGTGGCGGCCGGGCGGCTCGGGGTCATCCGCCAGCTGTCGGTGTCGTACCTGCAGGACTGGCTGGTCGACCCGCTCTCGCCGTTCACCTGGCGGCTCGACAAGCAGCTCGCCGGGTCGGGCGCGCTCGGCGACATCGGCGCCCACGCCATCGACCTCGCCCAGTTCGTGACCGGCCGGTCGATCACCTCGGTGAGCGGCACTCTCGAGACGCTGGTCGCCGAGCGGCCGCTGTCGGGCGACGGGCGAGGCCTGTCGTCGTCGGGCACCGGCGGCGACGCGGGCACGGCGACGGTGACCGTCGACGACCGGGCCGTCTTCTCGGCGCGCTTCGACGACGGGGTGCTCGGCGCCTTCGAGGCCACCCGCATGAGCACCGGGCGCAAGAACGCCCTCCGCTTCGAGATCTCGGGGTCGGAGGGCGCCCTCGCCTTCGACCTCGAAGACCTCAACGCGCTGCACTACTACGACGCGACGCTCGACCCGGCCGTGCAGGGATTCTCGAAGATCATCGTGACCGAGCCCGAGCATCCGTACATCGACGCCTGGTGGCCGGCCGGCCACGGGCTCGGCTACGAGCACGGCTTCTCGCACCAGGTGCGCGATCTCGTGACCGCGCTAGCCTCTGGCGTGAACCCGAGCCCCGACTTCGGCGACGGGCTGCAGGTGCAGCGCGTGCTCGACGCGGTGGAACGAAGCTCCGGCGAGCGGAGCGCCTGGACCGAGATCGACGAGAAGGAGATGGCACTGTGACACGACCGGTGACCCTGTTCACGGGACAATGGGCCGACCTGCCGTTCGAGGAGGTCGCGCGACTGGCCTCGGAGTGGGGCTACGACGGCCTCGAGATCGCCTGCTGGGGCGACCACCTCGACCCGTGGCGCTGGGACGAGCCCGGGTACGTCGACGGCAAGAAGGAGCTGCTGGAGCGCTACGGCCTGAAGGTCTACGCGATCTCGAACCACCTCAAGGGGCAGGCGGTCTGCGACGACCCGATCGACGAGCGCCACCGCGGCATCCTCTCCGACCGGGTGTGGGGCGACGGGTCGCCCGAGGGCGTGCGCCAGCGCGCGGCCGAGGAGATGAAGCACACCGCGCGACTGGCGGCGGCGCTCGGGGTGAAGACCGTGGTGGGATTCACCGGGTCGAGTATCTGGAAGTACGTGGCGATGTTCCCGCCGGTGTCGCAGGAACTGGTGGATGCCGGTTACCAGGACTTCGCCGACCGCTGGAACCCCATCCTCGACGTGTTCGACGAGGTGGGCGTGCGGTTCGCGCACGAGGTGCACCCGTCGGAGATCGCCTACGACTACTGGACGACGGTGCGCACCCTCGAGGCGATCGGCCACCGCGAGGCCTTCGGACTCAACTGGGACCCGTCGCACTTCGTCTGGCAGGAGCTCGACCCCGTGTCGTTCCTGCTCGAGTTCAGCGACCGCATCTACCACGTCGACTGCAAGGACGTGAAGCTCAACGTGGGCAACGGGCGCAACGGGCGGCTGGGCTCCCACCTGGCGTGGGCCGACCTGCGGCGCGGCTGGGACTTCGTCTCGACCGGGCACGGCGACGTGCCGTGGGAGAAGAGCTTCCGGGCGCTCAACGCCATCGGCTACGACGGGCCCATCTCGGTGGAGTGGGAGGATGCGGGGATGGACCGGCTCCGGGGCGCTCCCGAAGCCCTGGCCTTCGTGCGCTCGATGGCCTTCGACGCACCGTCGGCGGCCTTCGACGCCGCGTTCAGCGCTCGCTGAGCGAGCCCACCATCGCCTCGACCCGCTCGGCGGAGAGGGCGTACTGGATGGCGAGCACCGCGGCGCCCGCGATCGCCGCGTCGGCGCCGATGCGCGAGCGGGTGATCTCGAGGTGCTGCGTGGCGAACGGCATGGCCCGCGTGTAGATGGCCTCGCGCACGCCGGCGATGAGGAACTCGCCCGCCGCCGAGAGGCTGCCGCCGATGACGATCGTCGACGGGTTCATCAGGCTCACGCAGGTGGTGAGCACCTCGCCGAGGTCGCGCCCGGCCTGGCGCACCGCCTGGATGGCCTCGATGTCGCCCCGCCGCACCAGCTCCACCACGTCGGCGCTGGAGCGCACGCTGCGGTCGTCGCTGCTGAGCGCGCGGGCGACCGCGGAACCCGAGGCCACCGCCTCGAGGCAGCCCCGGTTGCCGCAGCGGCAGAAGATCTCGGCGCCGCGCGAGACGTAGACGTGGCCGAGGTCGCCCGCCGTGCCCTGGGCGCCGCGCTGCAGGCTGCCGCCCGAGATGACCCCGGCGCCCACGCCCGTCGCCACCTTCACGAACATGAGGTCGTCGACCTCGGGCCAGGCGAGCTCGCGCTCGCCGAGGGCCATGATGTTCACGTCGTTGTCGACCAGCACCGGCACCCCGAAGTGCTCGCCGAGCGACCCGGCGACGTCGTACCTGTCCCACCCGGGCATGATCGGCGGGTTGATGGGGCGACCCGTCGAGTGCTCGACCGGGCCGGGGAGGCCCACGCCCACCGCCAGAAGATGACCGGCGGTGGAGGAGTTCGACTCGACGAGGGCCGAGCCGATCGCCCTGACCCGGTCGAGCACGACGGTCGGGCCGCTCGCGATGTCGAGCTCCTCGAGCTCCTCGGCGATGACCGCGCCGCCGAGGTCGGTGGTCGCCACCCGCACGTGCGAGGCTCCCACGTCGACGGCGAGCACGCTGTGGCCGGTGGAGTTGAGGGCGAACTGGGTCGACGGGCGCCCGCCCGTCGAGATCGCATCGTTGACGGGGCGCAGGAGGCCCAGCTTCATCAGCGCGTCGACGCGGAGCGCGACGGTCGAGCGGGCGAGCCCGGTGAGGGCGGAGAGCTCCGAGCGGGTGCGCGCCTGCCCGTCGCGCATGATCTGGAACAGATCGCTCGTGTTCGCCGGACTTCCGGCCTCACGCGGCGCACTTACGTCGTTCATTGCGCCATCTTATAGCGGCGATCGACCTTATCGTGACGGAGGCGGCGACTATGACGGAGTCGGCGTGGGCCGGGCCGTGGGCGTGCCGTCGACCGAGTCGAGGGTGCCGAACAGCTGGCCGTTCGTGCTCTGCGTCTGCATGAGGGCGGCGTAGGCCTCGGCATACGTCGAGGGCTCTGTCTCGCCCGGCACGCCGTACTTGGCGATGAGGAGGCCGAGCAGTCCCTTGGCGGGGTTGCTGATGGGCTTCACCCGCTCGGCGTCGGAACTGTCGTCGAAGCTCACCTCGGGGTTCGGTGGGGTGTACTGCGGCAGGGTCTGCGGCCAGTCGCTCACCGGGCGGGGCTTGTCGAGCGTGAGCGCGTCGAACATGTCGCGCGACTCCTTGTCGCGACGGGTGAGCGGCTTCAGCCCGTGCCGCTTGCTCAGCGTGGCGATGACCGACCCGTGGTCGTGCTGCTCGTTCACGATCGTGTTCTTCGCCGTGTAGGCCGAGATGGCGATGGCCGGCACGCGGCAGCCGAGCCGGTCGAAGGTGAAGCCCATCTCGCCCGCGTCTCCGGTGCGGGGCGGCGTGGCCGCGGGCGGCGGCACGTGGTCGAAGGTGCCGCCGTGCTCATCGAAGGTCACGAAGAGCATGGTGTTCATCGCGTTCGAGCCCGAGGGGCTGGCGCTCCGCCTGATGGCGGAGTAGACCGCGTGCAGCAGCGCATCCGCCGCCCGCGCATCCGACACCGCGCCGTCGATGACGACGCCGGCGCCCGACTCGTCGTCGCTCTCGCGCAGCACCCCGTGCGGCGGATGCATGTCGTTGTGGTTGTAGATCATGCGCGGCTCGATGAAGGCGTAGTCGGGCAGGTCGCCGTTCTCGACGTCGTCGTAGAACTGCTCCATCACGCGGAAGTTGGTCTTCCAGTACGGCTGCAGCGCCGGGGCGTGCAGCACCCCCGTCATCGACACCAGCTGGGCGGCGTCGTAGTAGACCCGCCAGGTGAGACCCGCCTCCTCGAGGCGGTTGAAGACGGTCGTCGACTCCTCCGGCGGCACGTCGAGCCACTTGCGGTACCCGCCGTCGCCCTTGTTCGTGACGAAGCCGTGCGAGGTGGAGGCGTGGAAGAACAGGCGGTTGCAGAAGGTCTGCGAGGGCACGGCGCTGAACCAGTGGTCGAACACGGCGAAGTTCTTCGCCAGGGTGCTGAACACGGGCAGCATCTCGGGCGTGAAGCCGCCCATCGCCACCTCGTACTCCTTGCGCGTCGGCTCCTTGCGGTCTTTCGTGATGTGCCGGTAGTTGATGATGTAGTCCTCGACGAAGCCCTTCATGGTGGGCTGCGCGTTCGGGCCGGGGGCGTTGTAGGGATACTGCAGGCCGTTCACGTGCAGGTCGCGGTTCTCCTCCGGGTCGACCTTCTGGAACAGCTGGGTGTTGACGTGCGGGTACTCCTCGCCCGGATCGGGGTCGGGGCTCGACATGATCTCGTCGGTGGAGCCGGTGTAGGCGTGGGCCTTGATCACCTCGTCGGTGCCGGGAACGGGGTTCGAGTGGTCGCCCTGGTGCAGGCCCTCGAAGCGCTGTCCGGCCTTCAGCTCCTCGTCTTTGTAGAGCCACCCGAGCACGTTGTCGAAGGAGCGGTTCTCGTACATCAGCACGACGAGGTGGTCGAACCCTGCCTTCGTCTCCTTCTCCTCGGCGGCGAAGTCGAGCGACGACTCCTGGGCGTAGACGCCCGCGCCGATCGCGGCACCGGCCACGCCGCCGGCGGCGGCACCCGCGGCACCCATCGCCGCGGCCTTGAGGAAGGCACGGCGCGAGGCCACGGCGCCGTCGGCGTCGGGTGCCGCGGGCGTGGGCTTTCTTCCGATCCGTGCCATGTTCCGACGTTACTACCCGCCGGTGGGCGGCCGGGCTTCGAAGGAGCTGGGGGCCGGGCGGCGCCGGAAGGCGTCGGCGTTCGCGAGCGCGATGCCGCCGACGACGATCAGGCCGCCGACGACCTGCGCCACGCTGAACGGATGCCCGAGCAGGAGGGTGAGCACGGCGGTGAAGACGGTGATCAGGTTGAGGAAGACGCCCGCGCGGGCGGGCGGGATGACCTCGAGCGCCCGGTTCCAGAGCAGGTACGACAGCACCGAGGGGAACACGACGATGAAGGCGAGGGCTCCCCACACGGGCGCGCTCTGCGGCAGCGCGGGGCCGCCCGTGAGGAGCGAGACGGGAGCCAGCACGAGGGCGGCGATCACCGCCTGCACGGCGGTCGAGGCGATCGGCGGCAGGGTGGGCGCCTTGCGCCCGAGCACGGTGTAGGCGGTCCAGGTGAGGATGGCGCAGATCATCAGCACGTCGCCCAGGCCGAAGCCGCCGTAGAGGAGTGCGGCGAACGACCCACGGCTGATGACGATCAGCACTCCGGCGAGCGCGAGGAGGATGCCCACGACGGCCCTGCCCGAGAGCCGCTGCCGCAGCAGCACGACGGCGGCGAGGCTGATCAGCGCCGGGTTGAAGGCGTTGATGAGCGAGGCGCTGAAGGGGTCGGTGAACTGCAGCGCGGAATACAGCAGCAGGGTGTAGCCGAGCAGGCCCGTCGCCCCGAGCGCGAGGAGCCACGGCCAGGCCCTCAGCACCTCGCGCCAGCGCGGCCGCTCGACCAGCTGCGCGAGGGCCAGCAGCGGCACCGCGGCGAACGCCCAGCGCAGCAGCACGAGGCTCACCGGGTCGAGCTCGGCCACCGCGGCGGCCCCCACCACGTAGTTGCCGGCCCAGAACAGGGTCGCCGCCACGAGCGATCCGATGGCCACCACGAGGGTGCGCCTGTTGCCTGCGCCCATTCGGCCCAGCCTACGGGAGACCGCGAGTGGTACCTGGGTGCCGTTTCTCTCGTACCGAAGGACAGCTTCGCGCTCCCGGCCCACGGAGCGTCACGGCCATCCCCTAGGGTGGCTGCGTGTGCTCGACGGCTGTCGTCGGGCGGTCTGGAGTGTGTCTGTGGGTATCGCGCGTCGCTGGGTCTTCCCGATCCTCAGGATCGTCCTGATCGCCGCCATCGCCGTCGCGCTCGGCAAGCTGGCCTTCTTCCCCGACCAGGCGACCGAGGCGAACCCGGCCGTACCCACCGGAGAGATCGTCGAGCCGCGCACCGTCGTGGCGCTCGGGTCGATCACGAATGACGTCGTCGTGCAGGCGACCGTCTCCGCCGACCCCGCGGTGCCGCTCAAGTCGACGGCGGCCGGCACGGTCGACGAGATCTTCGTGGCCCAGGGCGCCCAGGTGGCCGCAGGCGACACGGTGTTCGACGTGAAGGTGCCGATCGAGCGCGATCCCTCCGAGAGCGTCGACGCCGAGGGCAAGCCGCTGCCAGCGATCTTCCGCTACGTCGAAGTGACGGCCGCAGCATCCGGAACGCTCAGCTCCCTCGGTGTCATCGAGGGGCAGGACGTGACGATCGGCATGGTGGCCGGGCAGATCGCTCCGCCCAGCTTCTCGGTGTCGGGGAGCCTGCAGCCCGCGCAGCAGTACCGGCTGCTCGACCGGCCCACCGAGGCGAGCATCGCCATCACGGGAGGGCCCGCGCCGTTCACCTGCGGCGACCTGCGCATCACCACCCCGCTGGCCGGAGCCGGCGAGGGCGCCGACGGCGGGGGTGCGGGGGCGGGTGCCGGCGGGTCTGGCGGGTCTGGCGGAGGCGGCTCAGGCGGCTCGGGCGGGAGCTCGACCACGGTGAGCTGCGCCATCCCCGGCGACGTCACCGTCTTCCCCGGCCTCGCCGCCGAGATGACCATCGCGGGCGGCAAGGCCGAGAACGTGCTCGTCGTGCCCACCACCGCCGTGCGCGGCGCCGCCCAGACTGGCACCGTGTGGGTGACGACCGCCGACGGCGCCACGGAGGAGCGCTCCGTGGGGCTGGGGCTGAGCGACGGCACCCAGGTCGAGGTCACCGGAGGGTTGAGCGAGGGCGAGGAGATCCTCGAGTTCGCGCCGGGGGCCATGGCCGTGCCGGGCGGCGGCGAGATGGGCGACTGCACCGCGATGCCCGACGGCAGCATGATGTGCGGCTCGGTCTCGTGAGCCTGCTGCGACTCGACGAGGTGACCAGAACGGTGCTGCCGCCCGACCAGCCGGCGCTCACCATCCTCAACGGGGTCACCCTCACCGTCGAACCCGGAGACCGCATCTCGATCGTCGGCCGCTCCGGCTCGGGAAAGTCGACGCTGCTCAACCTCATGGGCCTCCTCGACCTGCCGACGAGCGGCACGCTCGAGTTCGACGGCAAGCCCGTGAAGTCGTACTCCGGCGCCGCACGCGACCGGGTGCGGGGAGCCCGCATCGGCTTCGTCTTCCAGCAGTTCAACCTGCTCGCCGGGCGCACCGCGCTCGAGAACGTGGCGATGCCGCTGCACTACGCCGAGGGCCGGCAGTTCTGGCGCCGCAAGGCGCTCGCCGCCGAGATGCTCGAGCAGGTGGGACTCGGGCACCGCCTCGAGAGCATGCCCGACCGCCTGTCGGGCGGTGAGCAGCAGCGGGTGGCGATCGCCAGGTCACTGGTGCGCGGGCCGAGCCTCATCCTCGCCGACGAGCCCACCGGTGCGCTCGACCTCGACACCGGGCAGAGCGTCATGGAGCTCATCGACGAGGTGGCGACGAGCACGGGGGCTGCGCTCGTGGTGATCACGCACGATCCGGCGATCGCGGAGCGGTCGCGCGACCACTACCTGCTCGAGCGCGGGGTGCTGACGCGGGCGGGGGAGGCGGATGCTCGTGCCGTGACTGCGGGGGCGGCGGATTCTCGTGCTGTGACTGCGGGGGCGGCTGCGGTGGCGACGGATGCTCGTGCCCTGGAGGCGCATCCGTCGGCCATCGCAGGGGGTGCGGAATGAAGCGCGCGCTGACGAGCCTCGTGGGAGCGGTGCTCGAGGCGTGGCAGGAACTCAGGGTGCATCGCACCCGGGTGCTGCTCTCGCTCATCGGCGTCGCCGTCGCGGTGTGCTCGCTCACCACCGTGGTGGCGCTCGGCGCCATCGTGCAGCAGGCCAACGAAGAGCTGAGCGAGCGCTCGAGCGGGCGGCCTGCGACCCTCTACGTGTACGCCTACACGAACGACGGCAGTCAGATCGACGCCGAGACCATGGACGCGACCTGGGCCGAGACCGTCTCACGCTACAAGGTCGACTACGCCAGCCGGGTCATGCAGTCGAGCCAGCTGGTGCCGTTCGTCACCGGCGGTGTACAGGTGGGAGCGCAGGCCGTCGACCAGCCCTACGGTGAGATGCACCGGGTGCGCATCACCGAGGGCTCGTGGTTCACCGCCGCCGACACCGAGCGGCTCGCCCCCGCGCTCGTGGTGAACGAGATCTTCTGGGACAGGCTGGGCCGGCCCGACCTCGGCACCCATCCGACCGTGATGCTCGGCGGAGACAAGGGCACGAAGGCCGTCGTCGTCGGGGTGTACCCGGTGGCGACGTGGGAGACCGAGCCGTCGATGTACATGCTCGCCGACCAGCTGCAGGCCATCCAGGCTGCCGACCCGGCCGGAGGGGGCGCGTCATCCGACCCGTTCGGCGGTGGTGGTCAGACGCAGTACGAGATGTGGGTGCCGCCCGAGATCTCCGACCAGCTCACCTCCCTGGTCAAGCGCGACTTCACGGCGGCCCTCGGCGAGGGTGTGCAGGTCGACGTGAACCGGCAGGACTACGCGCAATACGGCGACGACCCGTTCCTCGTCACCAAGCTCATCGTCGGCGGCATCGCCGTGCTGGTGCTGCTGCTCGGTGCGCTGGGCCTCGTGAACATCGCGCTCGTGACGGTGAAGCAGCGGGTGCGCGAGATCGGCATCAGGCGGAGCTTCGGCGCCACCGCCGGGCGGGTGTTCTTCGCGGTCATGATGGAGAGCGTCGTGGCCACCGTGGCGGCGGGCGCCGCGGGGGTGGTGGCGGCGGTGCTCATCGTGCAGTCGCCCATGATGCACGACTTCGTCGGGCAGGGCATGGTCACCGACTTCCCGCCGTTCCCGGTCGATGCCGCCGTGCTGGGTCTCATCGCCGCCACCGCGGTCGGCGCCCTCGCCGGGCTCCTCCCCGCCCTCGTCGCCGTGCGCGTCAAGGTCATCGACGCCATCCGCTACTGAGCGGCGGCCCGGGTGCCCGCGCCGCGCGCCGCGGTCGTGCCTCGCGGTCGTGTCTCGCGGCCCGCACGCCGCAGCCCGCGGTCAGGGTCGCGCTCCGCGGCCCGCGGTCGTACCGCGATCTGCGTACACGGCCCGCGCCGCGCCCAGCGTCCTGCCTCCCGCGGTCGCGTCTCGCGTTCGCGGCCCGCGGTCGGGGTCCCTCTTCACAGCCGCAGATCGCGGTCGGGGTCGTGACCCGAGGCCCACGTGCCCGCGGTCGAGCGTCGCGGTTATGGACGCGCCCTACGGTCGCAGTTGCGGCTAGCAAGTCGCGCCTCGCGGTCGCGACCTGCGGTCGTGGAGTCGCAGACGCGGTGACCACGACCCGTCCGCGGCACCCACACCGCCGCCACGCGCGGGGATGGGAGCCGCGGTCGCGAGGACTCCTCCACCTCGCATCCGGAGCTCCGGCGTCGAGCGCCTCGATCCGCGGCAGGGGGTGGAGGAATCGCCCCGCGCTCACTGCGCTGACGCGAACTGTTCCGCACGTCGAGGTCGCGGGTGGTGGGGTGCTCAGCGCCTGGGGAGGAGCCGCTTGCGCATCTCGAGTTCGCGTGTGGTGCGGTCGAGGGGGTAGGGGCGGGTGGAGCCGGTCTCGACGAAGCCGCGGGCACGGTAGGCCGCGATGGCGCGCGCGTTGTGTTCGTGCACCTCGAGGCTGAGGGTCTCGCCGCGGTCGGCGGCCCAGTTCTCGATCTCGGTGAGGAGCGCATCCGTCACGCCCGCCGCCCGCCCGCGGTGAGACGGCGCGACGTACACGCCGTACAGGAAGGCAGCCGGCGACCGGAGGGGCACCTTCGACAGCATCGTGCCGACCCAGCGGCCGTCGTCGGTGATGGCGGCCACCGTGATCGACGACGCCGACGAGCCCTCGCGCGCCCACGCCCGCCACTCGGCCTCGGAGCGGCGCTCCGCGTGCTCGAGGGTCTCGAGGTAGGCGAGCGGGGTGTCGGCGAGCATCTCGAGCCGGAGTGCGCGCACCTCGGCCCAGTCGGCCTCGGTGGTGCGCCTCACGACGAACCCCTGCTGCGACGACATGCCTCCGACTCTAGTTCGGGCGCCCCCTCTGCGCGTCGTGCACCTCGGGGTGGGGCCTGCGGTCTCGGCGGGGTGGGGGCGGTGGGGCGGGTCAGTTGGGGCGGGTGCTTTGGGCGGCGAGGACTTCGGCGTAGCGGCCGTCGGCCTCGGCGAAGCGTTGGCGCTTGACCCGTTCGACGAGGATCTGCTCCGCTTCGGGCTCCGTTTCGAGCAGTCGCATGGTCTCGTCGAGGTAGTCGTTGAGAGGCATGGCGTGGGGGTTGTCTTTGAGGTTCATGAGGGTGGTCTGCGTGGCGGGGGGCGCGAGCTCGATGACCTGCACGGAGGTGTCGGCGAGTTGCACCCGCATCGAGTCGGTGAAGGAGTGGATCGCCGCCTTCGTGGCGCTGTAGGTGGGGGTGGCGGGCAGCGGTACGAAGGCGAGGCCCGACGACACGGTGAGCACAGCGGCGGACGGCTGCTCGAGCAGGTGGGGGAGGAACGCCGCGACGAGCCTGATCGGGCCGAGCAGGTTCGTCTCGACGGTGCGCTCGGCGACCTCGAGGAAGGCGGGGTCGCGCAGGTTCTCGGGCAGCATGATGCCGGCCATCGCCACGAGCACGTCGAGCTCGGGGTGGGCGGCGGTGACGGCGCGGAAGGCCTCGGCGATCGAGTCGGGGTCGGTGGTGTCGATGACCTGCGCCTCGAGCCCGGGGTTCTGCTCGACGATCTCAGCGAGCAGCTCGGCGCGGCGGCCGCCCACGATGACGGTGTTGCCCGCGGCCTGCAGTCGCTGGGCGAGGCCCAGGCCGATGCCCGAGGTCGCCCCGGGGATGAAGATCGTGTGTCCTTGGATGTTCACGGCTCTCGCTTTCTGGTCGGTACCGGGTGGCGGTGTGCACCCGCCCTTCGAGTACAACCCACATCGTGGGGCGCAACCAGGACAGGGTTATCCGTGGAGTCACGATCAGTGGATAACCTGCGCGCAAAGGGCGAGAGTGGAGAAGTGGACACCGCCGCATTCGGAGACTTCGTACGCACCCGTCGAGCAGCACTTCAGCCGGAAGACGTGGGCCTGCGCCGCGGGCCAAGACGCCGCACCAGCGGGCTCCGGCGCGAGGAGGTCGCCGAGCTCTCGGGCATGTCGGCCGACTATCTCGCCCGCCTCGAACGCGGCTCCGGTCTGCAGCCCAGCGAGCAGATGGTGGCGGCCCTCGCCCGCGGCCTCCGGCTCACCCTGGCCGAGCGCGACCACCTCTTCCTGCTCGCCGGCCACCGGCCTCCCGGGCGGGCGCAGTCGAGTGAGCATGTGAGTCCAGGGCTCATGCGCATCCTCGACCGCCTCGCCGACACGCCCGCCGAGATTCTCGGCTCGCTCGGCGAGACGCTGGTGCAGACCGACTCCGCCGTCGCCCTGCTCGGCAGGCAGACCCACCACACCGGGCCGGCCAGGAGCGGCTTCTACCGGTGGTTCACCGATCCCGCCTCGAGGGCGATCTACCCGGCCGACGACCATGAGCACCACAGCCGGGTGCGCGCCGCGCAGCTGCGTGCCGCGGCGGCTCAAGCCGGGCCGGGGTCGGAGGTCGCGGCCCTGGTCGACCGGCTGCTCGACGAGAGCGAGGAGTTCCGGACGGTGTGGGAGCTCGGCGGCGTGGGCCTGCGGTACACCGACGAGAAGCGCTTCGTGCATCCCGAAGTGGGCGAGCTCTCGCTGCACTGCCAGGTGGTGCTCGACCCCGATCAGTGGCAGTCGCTGCTCGTGTTCACCGCCACCCCGGGCACCCCGAGCGCAGAGAAGCTCGCCCTGCTCACCGTGCTCGGCGCCCAACGCCTGAGCGGGTCGCACCAGCCGGCCTGATCCGCCCCCACCGGTGCGCGTGCGCTCAGTGCACTCGCGCCCCGCCGATCCACGTCGACGCCACTCGCGCCTCCGCGATGCGCGACGCCTCTCCGTCGAACGGGTCGCGGTCGAGTACCACGAGGTCGGCCAGGTAGCCCGGCACCAGGCGGCCCGTGCTGTCGCCCCGTCCGTTGGCGTGCGCGCTGCCCGCCGTGTAGCCCGCCAGCGCCGTGGCCAGGTCGAGTTTGTCGCGGTCGCCCCCGAGCGGCTCGGGTTCGGCGCCGAAACCGGTGCGGGTCACGGCCACCTGCACGGCGTCGAGCGGGTACGCGCTCGACACCGGCCAGTCGCTGCCGAAGGCCAGCGCGGCACCGGCTCGGGCGAGCCTGCCGAACGGGTACGACCGCTCCCGGGCGCCCGCGGGAAGGATGGGCAGGCAGAGGTCGCGCAGCTGGTCGTCGGTGCGCGCCCAGAACGCCTGAACGTTTGCGATGGCACCGACGGATGCGAAGCGTGCGATGTCGGCGTCGGCCACCATCTGCAGATGGGCGAGCTGGTGCCGCCGCTCCGACCGCTCGCGAACGCCGGGAGCCGCAGCCGCCCCAGCAGAACCGGGAACCCCAGCCGACCCGGCAGACCCCGCCCACCCGGGAGCCCCGGCCGACCCGGCCAGCCCGGCCGCGCCAGCCAGCCCGGCCGCCCCGACCGCCCCGGCCGACCCCGCCACCGCAGCCAGCGCATCCAGCGCCTGACTCACCGCCCGATCCCCCAGCGCGTGGAAGTGCACCGAGAACCCCTCGCCGTCGAGCGCCGCCACGTACGCGGCGAGATGCTCAGGGGTGATGAAGTCGAGGCCCGACGCCGCCTCCGCCGCCAGCCCCGGCACCGCGTAGCGCCCGTGGATCGACGCCGTGTGGTTCTCGACGATGCCGTCGAGCATCATCTTCACCGTGTCGGCGGCGAACAGCTCGGGCCGCCCGAGAGCCGCAGCCCGCTCCCGCCGTTCGATGAGCGAGTCGAGCTGCTCGAGACCCGCGTCGCGATTCCACCACAGCGCTCCCGTCACCCTGGCGAGCAGCGAGCCCTCCTCGACGCCCCGCAGATAGAGGGGGAGGGCGTCGCCGAAACCGAGGCCCTCGCCGACGAGCGCGTCTTGCCACCCGGTGATGCCGAGCGCGAGCAGGTGGTCTTGCGCGGCGAGCAGGCCCCGGTAGGCCAGATCGTCGTCGGGGAGTGGCTTGACGTGCTCGAACAGGCTCAGCGCGCCCTCGTGCACGGTTCCGCTCGGGCTACCGTCGGCGTCGCGCTCGAACTTCCCGTCGGCGGGGTCGATGGTCTGCGCCGTGATGCCCGCGCGCTCGAGTGCCGCGGTGTTGACCCAGGCGCTGTGGTGGTCGCGACTCATGAAGTACGCGGGACGGTCGCCGGTGACCGTGTCGAGCATCCGTCGATGCGGGGTGCCGCCGGCGAAGTGGTCCATGCTCCAGCCGCCGCCGAACAGCCACTCTCCCGGCGTGTCGGCGGCGTAGCGCCGCACGATGGCCAGCGCCTCGTCGGCGGACTCGGCCGAGGTGAGGTCGCACTGCAGCATCTCGAGGCCGGCGGGGGCAGGATGCACGTGCGAGTCCTGAAACCCCGGCAGCACGAGCCGGCCCCGGAGGTCGACGCGCTCCGTGTCACCCGGCGACGGCGCCGGGCCGCCCGCGGTATCGGCCTGCGCGGCGGCCTCGACCTCGTCGGGCGAGCCGACGGCGAGGATGCGCCCGTCGCGCACCAGCACAGCCCCCGAGGAGCTGCGGGTCATCCCCGCCGTGAAGAACGACCCGCCGGTGAAGACGGTCTGACGGGCGAGCGCGCGATCCATGCGCTCATTCTGCCGGTATGGACGCCCCCGACACGACGGCCTCCGACACGACAGCCTCCGACACGACGGCCTCCGAGACGACGCCCCCCGAGACGATCGCGCCCGTGACGCCCGACACCACGAGATCGGCCCGCGGCGCTGTCGACTCGATGAGCAGCGCGTTCTTGCCGTCGACCGTCTCGGCCCAGGCCAGGGCGGCCTCAGGTGAACGCCCGCCGATCTCGTGCCGCACGACGAGCCGCGACACCCGCACCTCGTCGGGCGTCTCGCAGAACCACGACTCCGACAGCAGCGCCTTCACGCCCGACCACGGCCCGTCGTCGACGAGCAGGTAGTTGCCCTCCACGATCACCAGCTGGGTCTCGGGCTCCACCGCCATCTCGCCGGCGATGGGCTCCTCGATGGCGCGGTCGAAGCTCGGCGCGTAGACCGTGTGGTCGGTCTCGGCCTTCAGCCGGCCGAGGAGGGCGAGGAAGCCCCAGCCGTCGAAGGTGTCGATGGCGCCCTTGCGGTCGAGGCGGCCGAGGCGCTTCAGCGTCGACTCGGCGAGGTGGTAGCCGTCCATCGGCACGTGCGCCGCGAACGGTGCGCCGGGGCCGCCGGCTGCCTTGTTCAGCTCGTTCACGCGCGCGGCGAGCCGGCTCGCCAGCGTCGTCTTGCCGGCGCCCGGGCTGCCCGCGATGCCGAGCACGGCACGCGAACCCGGGGTCACCAGGGCGAGGGCGCGGCGCGCCAAGTCGTCGAGTCCGGCGATGTCGGCAGGCGTGGTGTCAGAGTGCGGCACGGGTTCCCTCGATGATGTTCGTCAGGTAGCGGTGCGAGTGCGCCGCCAGGGCCGGACCATCGTTCCACAGGTTGCGCCAGATCGCGAGGTCGTTCGAGAGGGTGGGCGACACGACCGCCGACGAGAACGACTCGAAGGTGATCGGTCCGTCGTAGGAGATGTCGGCGAGGGCGTGGAAGAAGGCGCCGAAGTCGAGGTGCCCCGAGCCGAGGTAGCCGCGGTGGTTCTCGCCGATGTGCACGTAGCCCAGGCGGTCGCCGACGAGGTGCACCGGGCGCACCAGGTCGTCCTCCTCGATGTTCATGTGGTAGGTGTCGAGGTGGATGAGCACGTTGTCGTGACCGATGTCGTCGGCCAGGCGCAGCGCATCCGCCGCCGTGTTGATGACGTTGGTCTCGTAGCGGTTGCAGATCTCGAGCCCGAGGGTCATGCCGAGGCCCTGCGCCTCGACGGCGAGGTCTTTCAGCGTGGCCACCACGTTCGCGCGGCCGGCCGCCGAGAGCGCGTGGCCGTACTTGCCGAGCGCGCTGTACAGCGCGCCGGTGAAGTGGGTGCCGCCGAGGCCGTGCGTGATCTGCAGCGAGTCGTGCAGCAGCTTCGCGCCGCGCGCCACCACCTCGGGGTCGTCGCTCGACACGTCGGCCTCGAAGGCGAGGCCGCGCGAGGTGACGATGCCGAGGCCCGCCGCGTCGAGGGCCGCGCGGGCGGCGGGCACGTCGAGGTTCGCGGCGTCGTGCAGCGAGAGCTCGAGCAGGTCGAACCCGGCGGCCTTGGTCTGGCCGATGATGTACTCCACCTCGTCGGGGGTGGTGCCGCCCGAGAAGACGAGAGCGTGGACGCCGAGCGTGTTGCTGGTCATGATGCGGTGTTCCTTCAGTCGATGGGGGTGAGAAGAGCGGATGCGGTGAGCTGCTCGCGCACGAACGCGGCAGCCGAGCGGGTGAGGTCGACCGGGTCGCTCCAGAGCGTGCGCCAGGCGCCGATCTCGTCGCGGGTCGCCGCCGAGATGACGGCGGGGGAGAACGACTCCACGGTGAGGGGGCCGCGGAAGCCGGTGTCGGCGAGCGCACGGAACAGGCCCGCCCAGTCGAGCGACCCGGTGCCGAGCGCCCCGCGGTGGCTCTCGGAGAGGTGGAGGTAGGCCAGGAGGTCACCCGCGTCGTGCACGGCGTCGGCGAGCGAGAGCTCCTCGGTGTTGGCGTGGTAGGTGTCGATGTGCAGCAGCGCGTTGTCGACGCCCCGGGCCTGCAGCTCGCCGATGAACTCCGCCGTCTGCGCGGCGGTGTTGAGCAGGTTGCTCTCGTAGCGGTTCACGTACTCGAGGCCCAGGCGCACGTCGGCGTCGCGGGCCACGGTGGCCACCCGCTCCAACACGGCGAGCGCGTTCGCCCGGGTGGCGGCGGTGGCGGGCCGGTCGTACTTGGTCATGGCCGAGTAGGTGACCCCGCCCACGTAGCCCGCCCCGATCGCGTGGGCGAACTCGACGGCGTCGAGCAGGCGGCGCTCGCCGCGGGCCGAGGTTGCAGCATCCGTCGTGTTGATGTCGGAGGCCGGGTCAAGCGCGAGCGACACCACGGCGTCGAGGCCGGTGTCGTCGAGGAGGGTGACCGTGCCGGCCGGGGAGAGCGAACCCTCCTGCGCCGGTGCCGGGATCTCGACCAGGTCGAAGCCCGCCGCCGCGCTGCCCTCGAGGGCGAACCTCGCCGAGGCGGGCGACCAGTCCTTCACCCACACCCCCGCGTGCACGCCGAGCGGCACGGGGGAGAGCGCCGCGGCCCGCCGGAACGGGATGCGGCTGTCGACGACCACGGTCAGGCCGCCTTGGCGCCGGTGATGAGGGCGACCAGCTCGTCGCCGTCGGTCTCCTCGGTGCGGCGCTCGGCCACGGCCATGCCGGCGCGCATCACCCAGACGTGGTCAGAGAGGCGCATCACCTGGTCGAAGTTGTGGCTGATGAGCAGCACGGCGACACCCGAGTCGCGGAGGGTGTTGATGACGCCCTCCACACGGGCCGTCTCCTGCACGCCGAGCGCGGCGGTCGGCTCGTCCATGATGACGATCTTCGAGCCCCAGCCCGCGGCACGGGCGATGGCGACGGCCTGGCGCTGACCGCCGGAGAGGCGGCGCACCTTGCTCGTCACCGGGGGCACGTTCACGGCGAGGTTCTTCAGCAGATCGCCCGCCGTCGACTTCATGAGCTTGCGGTCGAGGGTGCGGAAGGGGCCGAGGCCGTGCGTCTTCTCCCGGCCGAGAAAGAAGTTCTGCCACACCGTGAGGTCTTCGACGAGCGCCAGGGTCTGGTGCACGGTCTCGATACCGCGCTCGCGGGCCGCGTTCGGCGTCTCGAACGTGACGTCTTCGCCGTCGAGCACGATGCTGCCCGAGTCGGGGCGGTGGATGCCGGAGAGGCAGCGCACCATCGTCGACTTGCCGGCGCCGTTGTCGCCGATGAGCGCGGTGATCTCGCCGCGGCGCATGGTCATCGACGCGCCCTTCAGGGCGTGCACGCCGCCGAACGACTTCTTGATGTCGGTGGCCTTGAGGATGAAGTCGCGCGCCTGCGTGGTGCCGGTGTGGGGCGAACCCTCGGGGCGGCCGTTGTACTGATCGGTCATTTCTTCTGGAACCTCGTGAGTAGGGCGGCCAGGACCACGACGAGTCCGACGGCGAGCGGCTGATAGAACTGCGAGACACCGAGCAGGGTGAGGCCGTTCGTGAGGGCGGTGAGCAGGAGCGCGCCGATGACGGGGCCGACGATCTTCGCCTTGCCGCCCGTGAGGCTCACGCCGCCCAGCACGACCGCGGCGATCGAGTTGAGCAGGAACTGGGTGTTGATCGCGGGCTCGGCCGCGCCGACCCTGGCAACCAGGAGGAGCGCTGCGAGACCGGCGAGACCGCCCGAGATGAGGTAGACGGCCATCCGGATGCGCGTGGCGCTGATGCCGTTCGCCACCGCGCTCTCCTCGTTGCCGCCCACCGCCTGCACGTGCAGGCCGAAGCGGGTGCGGAACATGAAGAACGAGGCGAGCACCGCGACGATCGCCGCCAGGATGATGGGGTAGCCGAAGATGCCGAGCGAGCCCGAGGTGAGGGTGAGCAACTCGGGGCTGGTGACCGTGATCGGCTTGCCGTTCGAGACGATGAGCGCGAGGCCGGTGGCCACCGAGAGGGTACCGAGGGTCGCGATGAAGTCGGTGACCTTGCCCTTCGCGATGAGCAGCCCGTTGATGAGGCCGATCGCGAGGCCCGCCACGATGGCCACGAGCGCGGAGAGCCAGAAGCCGGCGCCCGCCTGGAAGGCGAGGCCGAAGCCGATGGCCCCGAAGGTCATGGTCGCCGAGATCGACAGGTCGATGCCGCCGGTGGTGATGACGAACGACTGGCCGATGGCCAGGATGACGAGGATGGCGGCGGCGACCAGCATCGCCTTGATGTTGCCGAGGGTGAGGAAGGTCGGGCTGAGGCTGGCGAAGACGATCACCAGGGCGACGAGGCCGATGGGGGCCGCGTTCTCGGCCCAGAACGAGATCTGGCGCACGTTCTGGCCGATCGCCTGCAGCCGGGTGGGGCCGGTGGTGGCGGTACTGGTCATGAGGTCACGTTTCTGTGGTGTCGAGGCGGGGCACCGGCGGGTGTCGATTCCGGCCTGAGGCTAAGGGTTGAGCGGAGCTCAAAGGCGCCTCAGACCGGAATCGACACCCACCGGCGCACCATCACCGCCTGTGGAGGAGAGGGTTACTTGGAGGGGAGGAGGGACTCGAGGGGGTTCTCGAAGGGGGCGAAGGGCTGCGGGAAGGCCGAGATGGCCTCCTCGGCCTCGGTGGAGGTGACGAGAGCGGTCGGCGACTCGACGGTCTTCGGCAGCTCGCCACCCGAGGTCGCGACCTCGCAGGCCTGGAGGCCCAGGGTGCCGATCGCGTAGGGGTACTGCGCCACGGTGGCGGAGAGCCCGCCGTCTTTCACCGACTCCAGCGCATCCTTGTTGCCGTCGACGCTCACGACGACGATCTGACCGGTGAGACCGGCGTTCTCGACGGCCTTGACGATGCCGAGACCCATGTCGTCGTTGGCGGCGAAGAAGGCCTTCACGTTCGGGTTGGCGGCGATGATGTCGGTCGCGGTGGTGAGGGCGACCTCGCGCTTCCAGTCGGCAGCGGATTCCTGGATGACGTCGAGGTCGCTGCCGATGGCGGCCTTGAAGCCGTCGACGCGGGCGGCGCTGGTGACGTCGCCGGCGACACCGCCGATGATGGCCACCTCGGAGCCCGCGGCCACCTGCTCCTTGACGTAGTCGCCGGCCTTGCCGCCCGCCGCCTCGTTGTCGGTGCCGATGTAGGTGGCGACGTCGAGGTTCGCGGTCTTGGCAGCATCCGCGTCGATGGGGTTGTCGATGTTGACGATGGGCTTGCCCGACGAGCCCACGGTGGCGAGCGCCTGCACGAGGTTGGTGCCCGAGATCGGGTTGACGATGAAGCAGCCGAAGTCCTGCCCGGCGAGGGTGGTGAGCTTGTCGGCCTGGCCCGTGGTGTCGCCGATGTCGGCTGCGGCCTGGATGGTGACGTCGACGCCGTCGGTGTCGGCAGTCTCCTGGATGCCCGACTCCATGGCCTGGAAGAAGGGGTTGTCGAGACCCTTGATGACCGCGGCGACCTTGCTCGACGAGGAGCCGTCGGCGCCGTCGCCCGAGCCGCCTGCGCAACCGGCGAGGGCGAGCGCGGCGAGTCCGAGGGGAAGGGCGATGCGCGCGGTGCGCATCCACGTTGCGTCTTTGCTGAACATTGTGATCCTTGGCGGGTTGGGGCACCACTACGTGCCGTCGATCAGAAACTACGCCCACTTTTGATTTATGGCAAACCAAAAGTGCCGCAACTTCTATCCAACATGTGTTTCAATTGAGCTACCAACCCGGCCACGACGGTCACAACAGCGATGGAGCTCTGCGTAAAGTGAAGGATGTGCGAACCCACGTCGGTGAAGTCCTCGCGCTGTTCCGCGAGCACGGCGAGCTGTCGCGCACCGAGGTCATCGACCTCTCCGGGCTCTCCCGTTCGACGGTGAACCAGCGCCTCGGCGCCCTTCACGACGTCGGCCTCATCGCCGAGATCGGCGGCGGGGAATCGACCGGGGGCCGCCCCTCGAGCCGCTTCGCCCTCAATCGCTCGCGGGCCGTCATCCTCACCGCCGATATCGGCGCCACGGGTTTCGTGGCCGCCGTCTGCGACCTCGCGGGCTCCCCGCTCAGGCACACCTCCCGGTCGGTGAACGTCTGGGAGGGCCCGCATCCGGTGCTCTCCGCCGTCGACGAGGCGTTCGACGAGCTGCTCGACGGCGAAGAGGTGTGGGGCATCGGCGTGGGCGTACCCGGGCCGGTGGAGTTCGCCGCGGGCCGCGTGGTGAACCCGCCCATCATGACCGGGTGGGACCGCTTCGACATCGCCGGCTGGTTCGCCCCCCGCGAGGCCCCCGTCGTGGTGGAGAACGACGCGAACTCCCGGGCGGTGGCCGAGGCGCGGGTGCGCCGTCACGACAACCTCATCAGTCTCAAGGTGGGCACGGGCATCGGCTCGGGGCTGGTGTTCAACAACTCCATCATCCGCGGCGGGGAGGGGGCTGCCGGCGACATCGGCCACACCAGGGCGGCCATCGCCGACTCCGCCGACGGGCTGCCCTGCCGCTGCGGCAACACCGGATGCGTGGAGGCCTACGCCAGTGGGTGGGCACTCATCCGCGACCTCGAACTCGACGGGCGGGAGGTCGTCGACGTGGCGGGGGTGGTGGCCCTCGTGCGTCAGGCCGACCTCGGGGCCGTGCGACTCGTGCGGCAGGCGGGGCGCATCCTGGGCGACGCCGTCGCCGACCTGGTGAGCATCCTCAACCCCGAGACCATCGTCATCTCGGGCCAGCTCGCCGAGTGCGGCGAAGTGCTGCTGAGCGGGGTGCGCGAGCGCGTGTACCAGCGCTCGCAGCCGCTGGCCACCCGCAACCTCGTCATCGGCGTTTCCGAGCTCGGCGAAGTGGCGGGGGTGACCGGGCTGGCGCTCATCACCGTCGACCGCATCCTGGGCACGGCGGCGATCGACGACCTGCTTGAGCGCATCGACGACGGGGCGGCGGAGGCCGGGCTCAGTCGCGCGTGACGGCCGGCGCGGCCCCGGCTGGCGTGGCCCCGGCTGGCATGCTCCCGGCTAGCGTGCTCTCGGCTCGCGCACCGCGGGTTCGCGCACGAGGGCGGGCATCCGCTTGTCGAGCACGACGAGCACGGCGGCGATGCCGATCGCGACCAGCAGGATGACGGCGGAGTTGCGCACCGAGTCGGCGAAGCCGATGAGGTCGACGTCGAGGAACGGGTAGGGGTACCAGCCCGTCAACGCGCCGCGGATGAAGGTGTAGAGGAGCCACGCGATCGGCCAGATGAAGGCCAGCGCCATGGTCTTCCAGCCCATGCGGGGGCGGGGGCCGAAGATCAGCCAGCCGATGACCGTCGCCCACGGCGAGATGTAGTGGAAGCCGATGGTGGCCGCCAGCGCCCAGCCGGTGGGATGCACGAGGGCGGCGAGCACGAAGTCGTAGACGATGCCGGTGATGATGATTCCGAGCATCGCGTCCATGCGGAGGACCCGCCAGAGCCGGCCGTCGCGGTGGATGTTCAGCGCCAGCGCCGTCGAGGTGCCGAGCACGAACAGGTTGCTCTGGATGGTGAAGTAGCTGAACAGGTTCACGAACTTCTCGCCCAGGCTCTGGTTGCCCTGCGGCTGGGTGGAGTTGACGTCTTGCCCGCCCGTGAACACGAGCACGATCTGCACCACGAGGGCGGCGAACACGATCACCGCGATGGCGCCGAACCAGAGGCGCGCCGCCATCACCCGTGCCGTCGAAGTCTGCTCCGGCATTCCCAACCCCCATCGCTGGCCGCGCCCACCGTGGCCGCGCCGCGGCACCAGGGTAGCGGGTCGGGGCAGGATGGTGGGGTGACTGCTTTCGATCGGTTCCGTGACGAGGTGGCCGCGCATCCGTCGAACGACTGGGCGCGCGAGCTGGGGTATCGGCCGCTCGTGGTGGGATCGGAGCGCTCGCGCGTGCTCATCGTGAGCCAGGCGCCCGGCCGGCGGGCCCAGGCGAGCGGCATCCCGTTCGACGACCCGAGCGGCGAGCGGCTGAGGCGCTGGCTCGGCGTCACCGACGAGGAGTTCTACGACGCCGACCGGCTCGCCATCGTGCCGATGGACTTCTACTACCCGGGCAAGGCGGCGAGCGGCGACGCGCCCCCGCGGGCCGGCTTCGCCGCCCAGTGGCATCCGCGTGCCTTCGAGCTGCTGCCGGCGGTGCGGCTCACGGTGCTGGTCGGCGCCTACGCCCAGCGCCGCTACCTCCCGTCGCGACCCGCCCTCACCCTCACCGAGACCGTGCGCGCCGCCGGCACCCGCCTGCCGTACTTCCCGATCGTGCACCCCTCGCCGCTCACCCAGGGCTGGCGCCTCCGCAACCCCTGGTTCGAGACCGACACCGTCCCCCTCCTCAACCGCCTGGTGCGCGAGGCCCTCAGCGCACCGTGAGGCGGATGCGGATGGGGCCGTGGGGGGAGGTGGGGTCGATGACCTCGCCGTGCTGGGTGATCTCGACCTCGCCGCGGGCGACGAGGCGGCGGGCGGCGTCGCGGACGGGTTCCATGAGGGGGCGCCAGGCCTCGTCGGTGCCGTCGACCGCCGCGCGGGCGGCGTCGGAGGGGCAGATGGTCGAGGGGGCCCGCCGGGCGAGCAGGTCGAGGATGGTGGTCTCGAGGCGGGTGTCGAGGTCATCGCCCGCGGAGCACATCAGTGGCCGCCGCGGGTGCCGTGGCCGCGGGTGGTGTCGGAGCCGCCGGAGCCGCCGCCACTGCTCGCACGGAGCTGGGCGAGAGCGGCCTCGGCGCGGCTGAGGCGGTCGATGGGGGAGAGGTCCCACCAGGCGGGTCCGCGCTCGCCGAGCCCCCGCTTCGCGAGGTCGACCCGACGGCGCGCCGCGCTCAGCCGGGTGTCGTCGTCGGCGCGGCGGGCCGCACGCACCCCGGCTCGCCCCCGGCCGAGCTCCGACTTAAGGGCCTCGATGAGTTCTGCCGGGAGTTCGGGGTCGGTGCGCCGCCACCGCCGGCCGTCGATGACCAGCCAGCGCTCCGCATCCGTCTCGCCGAGGGGCACCTCGGCTGCTTCCGCGGTGTCGGCACGCGCATCCGGGGTGTTCGTCGTCTTCGCATCCGTCGACTCGTCCACGCGGTTCCCTCCGGTCGGCCCCCGTGCCTGCGACGCTACTCCGAGACCGACGCTCCCGCTCGGGCTCGGGCTCGGGGCTTCTCGGGCACGAGGCCCTGCTCCCGCACGCGGTGGCGCGCCCGCGCGAGCAACACCGCGGCGATCACCACGAGCCCGGCGGCGATGATGGCCGGGGGGATGACGTTGGCGGGCGAGGCGAGTCCCCACTCCGCGTCCCAGAGCAGGTGGGCGGCGAGCACCGTCACGAGGGAGGCCAGGAACACCAGCACCCCGCGGCCGGTGCGCCCCCGCTCGTGCGCGATGACGAGGGCGGCGAGCCCGAACCCGGCGATGCCCGCGTAGAGCGAGTGCGACCCGACGCCCAGGGCGCCGCGCACCACCAGGCTCTCCGTCACGGCCTCCCACACCGGCACCTCTGCAGCGACGGCGGAGATCGACGCGTTCAGGGCGTAGGTGACGTTCTCGACGGTGAGGAAGCCGATGCCCACCGCGACCCCGAGCACCAGCCCGTCGATCGGGTCGCGCAGCCAGCGCCGCCCCACGCCGATGAGAGCGAGCACGCCGAGCAGCTTCACGCCCTCCTCGACGAGGGGCGCCGAGAGGATGAGGCCGCTCGACAGACCGAGCTTCGCCCCGACCGCGTCGATCTGCTCGTTCAGGAAGCCCGAGAGGAAGACGCACAACCCACCACCCCAGGCGACCGCCGTCACCAGCAGGATGCGCGGCCGACCGAGCGAGCGCAGCGGATCGACGGCGCGCAGCAGCAGGAACAGCAGCCCGCCGAGCACCACCTGGGCCAGCGCCGCGGCGATCGCGACCACCGGGTCGGCGGCGAAGGTCGGCATGCGGTACCAGAGCAGGGCGATCACACCCGCCACGGTGAGGGGCACGAGGAGCCAGCTCATCGGCTGGGCGAGGCGCCAGACCGGGCTCCACCAGGGGGCGCGGTCGACGATGACGGGGGTGGCGGGGCCCGCGGGGGTCGCGGGGGTCGCGGGGGTCGCGCTCATGAGGCCGCCGCCTTCACCGTCACGCTGGCGAGCAGCTTCTCGACCACAGCCCAGCTCCCGTCGGGCGGGGTGCCGTCGGCCGAGACGACGACGGCCATCGTGGTGCCGGGCACGACGGCGACCCCCACGACGCCGCCGTCACTGCTGGTGCCCCAAAGGCGCTCGCCGGCGGATGCGCGAGCCGTGGCGTCGGAGGAGGCAGCGGAGCCGTCGGATGCTTCGGCCTGCGCGTCAGCGGAGGCGTCGGATGCTCCGGCCTGCGCCGCGGGAGAAGCATCGACCGGCCCGAGCACGAGCCCCGCGTCGTCGATCGACAGCGCCGCCGAGAGCGTCTCGCGGGCAGAGGAGCCCGCCGTCACGAACTTCGCCTCGATCGTCGCCGACTCGTCGGGGGCGTTGAACACCTGCCGGTCGCTGTCGACCTCCGACTCCCGGTAGAACCACCCGCCGGGCGCGCGGTACTCCACCCCGGGGCTGCCGTCCGGCGGATCGTACGAGATCGACGCCCCGCCGGCGGGCAGGTCGTGAACGCGGGGGTCGACGATCGCGGCGTTCACCGCGAACGGCGCCCCCACCACGAGCGCGAAGGCCACGGCGAAGACGAGGGCGAGCAGCGCGCCCGGACGCTCGAGCCGCCGGGTGGGGGCGGTGGGCTGGGGTGGTCGGTCGGTCATGGCCTCGCCGTCGTCTCGGTGTGGGTGGTGGGGTGCGCATCCGTCGTTCTCCGGGCGCGTCTGGTGCGGAAGAAGAGCGTCGCGGCGATCGCCGTGAGCACGAGCAGCACCACGATGTCGACGAGGCTGCCCTCGGCGCCGTAGTCGCCGCCGCTCAGCACGGTCGAGGCGCCCGGCGTCGGGTTGACGACGAAGAGCGAGTTCGGCACGTCGGTGCCCGAGACCGAGACGCCGAAGAGGCTGCCCTGGGCCCAGTTCCAGGTGGCGTGGTAGGCGATGAGGCCCCAGAGGCCGCGCTCGGTGAGCACCCAGAACACGGCGAGCACCGAGTAGAGGGTCATGTCGAGGAGCGGAAGGATGCTGAACTCGTCGGAGAGGGAGTGCGCCACGGTGAAGTAGAGGGCCGAGACGATCACCGCGCCGAGTACGCCCGTGCGCGGGTACCAGACCTGCACGAGGTAGCCGCGGGCGACGATCTCCTCGGCACCGCTCTGCACGGCGAAGGCGAGGAGGGCGATGGCCGCCCAGCCGAGGGCCGAGGTGTGGAGGAGGGACCCGTCGGGTGTCGCGGCGAAGACGAGGGTGCTGGTCGCGACGCCGATGGCGAGGTAGACGCCCATCTGCGCCAGGGCGATGCCGGCGCCGCGGGCGACGCGCCACCCCGCGCGGGAGGGCTCGCGAAAGCCGATGCTCGCGAACGGTCGCTGCTCCTTGAACCGCAGCCACGCCCACAGCAGCAGCCACGCCACGAGGAACGCCGGCGCCAGCGCGACGATCCCGCCCTGCTCCAGCACCTCCGCCGGCAACACGACCCGGAGCACCGGCCCGAGCTGGAAGATGGCGACCGTCACCCCGACGGCGACGATCGAGCCCAGCACGATCCCCGTCGGCCTCCGCGCCTCCGCCATCGCCCGCGCGAACCCGACGCCTCGGCCGGCGCCTCCGCCGACTGCCCGCCCCACCCCACCGCGCATCCCCACGGCGCCGAGCCTATCCGCCCCGTCCTCCCCACCCCCGCCGAGTGTGAGGTAGGCGCAATCGGGCGCTGCGGCCGGTCGCGGGTCGGCCGGCCGCAAAGCGCGGGTCGGCGGGCCCGGGTCAGCCGGCGGCTATGGCGGCGCCGGCGGCGGCGCCGAGGGTTGCGGAGAGGCCGGCGTTGGCGTTGAGGCCCTGGGCGTGGAAGGTGCCGTCGGGGGTGAACCAGGCCTCGAGGCCGTCGGGGTCGAAGGGCTCGTTGAGCTTCTTCACGTGTGCCGCTGCATCCTTCAGGTAGTAGCGCAGCTCGCCTCCGACGGTGCGCTTCTCGGTGTGCTGCGAGGCTTCGAGCTGGTCGTGCGTGGGCTGAGTCATGCTGACGAGTCTCCCTCACCCGTGCAGCGAGGGCGAGGCCCCCACGCCCCGATTCGCCGCGAACGCCTCGACGATAGCCCGCAGCGCCTCGGTCGACGACACCGCCGGCGCCCACCCCAGCTCGGAGCGGGCCCGCTCGGTCGACATGAGCGGTACCGAGGTGGCGATGTCGATCCAGCCCGGGTCGGTGGCCTGCACCCGCAGCCGCCAGCTGAGGTCGACGATGCCGCGCAGCACCTGCCGCCGGAACGGCACCGTGCGCGGCACCCCGAGCCCCGCGGCGACCTGCTCCGGCCCGAGCACGGGCTCGGCGGCGACGTTGAACGCGCCCCCGGCCCGGCGGTCGATCGCCCGCCAGAAGGCGTCGGCCACGTCGTCGGCGTGCACCGCCTGCGAGACCAGCGAGGTCGGCAGCGGCAACACGGGCAGCCGCCGCAGCAACCCGAGCAGCGGAACCGGCACGAACGGCCCGGCGAACAGCCGCGCGATCTCGCGGGCCGCGTCGGGCTGGAAGACCAGTCCAGGGCGCATGCGCGTCACCACGACCGGCGGATGCGCGCCCTCGAACGCATCCATCTCCCGTTCGTTGATCGCCTTGTGCCTGCCGTAGTGCGAGGTCTGGATGCCGCCCGTCGGCCACCGCTCGTCGACGCGCCGCGACTTCGGCCCGAAGCTGTAGGCGCCGACCGACGACGCCACCACCACCTGCGGAACCCCCGCGGCCGCGACGGCTTCGAGTACCGCGCGCGTACCCACCACGTTGGTGCGCGCCATCGCGACCTCGTCGTGGTTCGGCTGCAGCGCCCACCCGAGGTGCACCACCGCATCCGCTCCGTCGAAGACGGCTGTGAGCCGGGCGACCGCCCCCGGCGCCCCGATGTCGACGCCGTGCCAGTCGGCCGTCACGTCGTAGGGAGCTGCCGAGCGATCGGGCACCCTCCGCGACACCCCCACCGCCTCGACCCCGGTCTCGGCGCCGAGACGCCTCAGCAGCGCCGTTCCCAGGTTGCCGGATGCCCCGACGATCACGACCCTCATGACGCACCATCCCCACGGCCCGTCGTTCGGGCCCTCGCTTGCGCCCAGTGTCCCCCTCCCTCCGCCGACCCGCTCGTCGCCGCAGCGGATCGACAGCTCGGGGGAGAGTGCGGCTCAGCGCCGGGAGAGCAGCGGATGCGGCACGGCGCGATAGGCCGCAACGCTCGTCAGGGCCAACCAGGCCCAGGCGACCACCACCGCGAGCCACAGCAGGGCGACCCCGGCCGGCCCGTTCGACAGGGCGCCCCCGGCGGCGAACGCCACGATGACGACGACCCCCGCGACGCGGGACAGCACCCCGGCCGACCGCGATACCGTGCGCGCGCACCACGACCCCGCGACGATCGCCGCGACTCCGAGGGCGACGAACCCGAGCCCGCCGAAGGCGAGGTGCAGGAGCCCCGAGATCGAGAACGACCCGCCCCCGCCGGCGCCGGGCGGGAACGACGCTGTCGCGTCGGGAGGGAAGACGGCGCTCAGCACCAGGCACGCACCGTACACACCCACCAGCACGGCGGCCACCCGCGACCAGGCGGGCGTGCGGGCCAGGCCGATCGCCGCCACCAGCGTCATCACCCCCGCGAGCGCGAGGTTGAGCGTCTGCAGCCACCCGCTTTCGCCGAGCATGAGCAGGCTGAGGGCGTCGCGGCCGAGGTCGAAACCGGGGCGGGTGAGGGCCAGGATGAGGCCGAACACCAGGTAGAACGGCCCGGCCACCACGCCCCAGCCGAGCATCGACCGGGTGACGGCGGCCGCTTTGTCGAGCTCGGGGGAGGCGGGGGAGGCGGGGGTGGCGGGGGTGGCGGGGTCGGCGGGGGCTGCGCTCATGGTGATCCTCCGGAGGGTCCTGGGCCGTTCGGGCGGCGGGGTGGCGACACGCAGTGCACCCGCGAGTGCATTACTGCACGGGTGAGTGCATGATGGCACCGTGGACGATCTCACCGCAAGCCCCACGACCTCCCGCCTCGACCCGAGGCAGGTGCGCTCGCGCGCCCTCATCCTCGACGCCGCGACCGAGCACTTCCTCCGTCACGGGTACCTGGGCGGCAACATCGACGTGCTTGCCGCCGAGGCCGGGGTGGCCAAGCGTACCGTCTACAACCTCTTCGACAGCAAGGACGAGCTCTTCCGCGCCGCGGTCGGCCGTGCCATCGCGACGGCGGAGTCGTTCGTCGCCGAGCACGTGGAGGTGGTCGCGCAGGGCGAGTCGGGAGCGAGCTTCGCCGAGGCCTTCGACGCCTTCGCCGTCGCTCACGCCCGGGCGGTGCTGACGCCCCGGGTGCTCGCCACCCGGCGCATGCTGATCGGCGAGTCCGGGCGATTCCCCGAGCTGGCCGCCGAGTACTTCGAGCGCGTGCCCGGCCGCGTCATCGCGGCGATCGCCGGCATGCTCGGCCGTCTCGACGACGAGGGGCGCCTGCGCGTTCCCGACCCGCAGCTCGCCGCCGAGCACTTCGCCTACCTGGTGCTCGGCGCCACCCTCGACCGCGCGCTCTTCGACCCCGCCGTACTCGAGCCAACAGCCCTCGACCGCGATCTCATCGACGCGAAGGCCCGTGCCGGCGCCCGGGCCTTCCGCTCGGTCTACGCGCCGCGATAGAACTGAGCGCATGACCGTCTGGACGTGTGCGACCTGCGCCATCGAGCATCCCGACACCGCGGAGCCGCCCGCCGTCTGCGCGATCTGCGCCGACGAGCGGCAGTGGGTGCCGGAGGGCGGGCAGCGCTGGACGACCCGCGACGAGCTCGCCGCCGAGGGCTACCGCATCACCGTGTCCGAGCTCGAGCCGGGTCTGCACGCCGTGGAGACCGACCACCGGCTCGGCATCGGCCAGCGCGGCCTGCTCGTGCGCACCGACGCCGGCAACCTGCTCTGGGAACCGCCCGGCTTCATCGACGACGCGGGCCGCGAGGCCGTGGCAGCCCTCGGGGGAGTCGCGGCGGTGGCGTCGAGCCACCCGCACCTCACGGGCTCGTCGATCCAGTGGGCGCACGCCTTCGGCGCCCCCGCGACGGTGTGGGTCGCGGCGGCCGACGCGCACTGGGTGCGCCGACCCGACCCGGCCATCCGTCTCTGGAGCGACGACTTCGAGCCCGTCCCCGGCGTGCGGCTCGTGCGCTGCGGCGGGCACTTCCCCGGCAGCGCGGTCGCGCACTGGGCGGCAGGGGCGCACGGGCGCGGGGTTCTCCTCACCGGCGACACCGTCACCATCGGCGCCGATCGCGCCTCGGTGGGCATCATGCGCAGCTACCCGAACTTCATCCCGATGCCCGCCCGCGTCACCCGCCGCGTGCGCGACACCCTGCTGCAGCTCGAGTTCGACCGCCTCTACAGCCTGTTCCACAGCATCCCCACGGATGCGCGGGGCATCGTCGACCGCAGCCTCACCCGGGCGGCGCTCTGGGCCGAAGACGATCCCGCCACCACAATGGACACATGACCGCGAAGCTCCACATCACCGGAAACGCCGCCGCCGACGACCTGCTGTCGACCGACCCGCTGGCTCTGCTCATCGGCATGCTGCTCGACCAGCAGATCGCCATGGAGACGGCCTTCGAGGGTCCGAAGAAGATCGCCGACCGCATCGAGGGCGCGTTCGACGCCGAGAACCTCGCCGCCTACGATCCGGATGCGCTGGTCGAGGTGTTCAAGCAGACTCCCGCCGTGCACCGCTACCCCGGTTCGATGGCCGCCCGGGTGCAGGCCCTGTGCGCCGACCTCGTCCAGAACTGGGGCGGCGACGCCTCGGCGCTGTGGACGGAGGGCGACCCCGACGGCAAGGCCCTGCTCAAGCGGCTCGAGAGCCTGCCCGGCTACGGCGCCCAGAAGTCGCGCATCTTCGTGGCGCTGCTCGGCAAGCAGTACGGGGTGGAACCCGAGGGCTGGCGTGCCGCGGCGGGCCCTTACGGCGAGGAGGGCTCCTACCGCTCGGTCGCCGACATCGTCGACGCCGACTCGCTCACCCGGGTGCGGGAGACCAAGCGCGAGGCCAAGGCCGCGGCGAAGGCGGGCAAGGCCGGGGCGTAGCGCTCGGAGCGCAGGGAGCGGGCAGCGGGCTGCGCGGCGGCGCGCGCCCCGGGCCTACCCGCGGAGCGCAGGGAGCGGCCGGCCGGCCGCGGCTCGCGCTTCGCCGTCACCCCGAACACCCGCAGCGTCACCCCGCACAGCGGCCCGATGAGCGTCGCGAACAGCACGGTTCCCACGCCCACGTTGCCGCCGAGCAACCACCCCACGACGAGCACCGAGCCCTCGACGAGCGCCCGGCCGCGCCAGATCGGCCAGCCGAGGCGGGAGTGGATGCCCGTCATGAGACCGTCGCGCGGGCCCGGCCCCATCTTCGCCCCGATGTAGATGCCGCTGGCCACCGCGAGCAGCAGCAGGCCCGCCGTGAAGAGCAGCGCCTGCTGCCACAGTTCGCTCACAGCGGGCAGCAGCCAGAGACCGAGCTCGATGGAGGGGCCGATGAGCAGCACGTTGAGCACGGTGCCGAAGCCCGGGCGCTGCCGCAGCGGGATCCACAGCGCCAGCACGCACAGCCCCACGATGTTCGTGAGGAGGCCGATGCCGAGCCCCGTGACGTTCGACAGGCCCTGCGCGAAGACCGTCCACGGCGAGACCCCGATGGCGGCACGGATGATGAGCGCATCCGCGATGCCGTAGAGCACCAGCCCCACGACGAGACGGGGAACACGGATGACGAGGCTGCGGTTCATGACGGCAATCCAATTTCATGATTGGCCTCGAATCAAGGAGCCAATGTGGCTAGAGTGGCGTCATGGCTGACGCACGAATCGGAACCCGCGCCCTGATGGCACTCCTCGGCGACTGGCGGGGCTCCTCGGCCGGGCCGTCGTATCTGGCGCTGTTCGACCGCATCCGTCTGCTGGTGCTCGACGGGCGCATCCCGACCGACACCCGCCTGCCCGCCGAGCGCGATCTGGCCGGGGCGCTCGGGGTGAGTCGCACCATGGTCTCGGCCGCGTACCGCGAGCTGCGCGACGCCGGCTACACGACGAGCCTCCGCGGCTCGGGCAGCGTCACCCGGCTCCCCGGTCGGGCGCCGGTCACCGGCCAGGAGGCGCCGGGCGACTTCATCGACTTCGCCAAGGCCACCTCGGCGAGCTACCCGGGCCTGTTCGCCGCCACCCAGTCGGCCATGGAGCGCTACGCCGTGGAGCTCGGCGGCACCGGCATCGATCCGTTCGGCTCGATGATGCTGCGTGAGGCGGTCGCCGACCGCTACACCGCGCGCGGGCTGCCCACGAGCGTCGACCAGGTGATGATCACTATCGGCGCCCAGCACGCCATCTTCCTGCTGGCTCGCACACTCATGGCGCGCGGCGATCGCGCGGTCGTCGAGCTGCCGAGCTATCCGCACGCCTACGAGGCGCTGCGCATGGCCGGCGCTCGGCTGGTGCCGGTGGCGGTCGCGGCCGCGGAGAGCGGGCAGGAGCCCGACGGGCTGCACGGGTGGGACGCCGCGGGCCTGTCGCAGGCCTTCGCCCGCACGAGCCCGGCCCTCGCGTACCTCATGCCGGACTTCCACAACCCCACCGGCGAGTCGATGCCCGCCGAGCTGCGCACCCGCGTGCTGCACGACGCGGCCCGGCAGGGCTCGCTGGTCATCGCCGACGAGACCACGGCCGAGATGGACATCGACCGGCCGGGCGACTATCTGCCCTTCGCCGCCTACGGCGACCGGTCGACCGCCGACTCCGCCATCCTCGTCGGCTCGGTCGGCAAGACCGTATGGGCGGGGCTGCGGGTGGGGTGGATCAGGGCGACGCCAGCCATCATCCGCAAGCTCGCCGCGCAGCGCTTCGCGGGCGACCTCGGTACTCCGGTGCTCGAGCAGCTCGTGGTGGCCGAGCTGCTCCGCGACTTCGACCCGGTCATCCGCCTGCGCTCGGAGCAGCTGCGTACGGGGCGCGACGAGCTCGAACGCCTGCTCGCGCTGCACGTGCCGGAGTGGAAGGTGCCGCGGGTGAACGGCGGGCTCGCCGTGTGGGCGAACCTCGGTGCGCCGCTCAGCTCGCAGCTCGCGCTCGCCGCGCGCAGCCACGGCCTCCTCATCACGGCCGGGCCGCGCTTCGGCATCGACGGGGCGTTCGAGCGGTTCCTCCGCATCCCGATCGGCTATGGCAACCCCGAGCTCGTGCGCGGTGTCGAGGCGCTCGCCGCCGCCTGGCGCACCGTCACCACGGGGCCGGTCGCGCCGAGCGACCTCATCGCCGACGTGGTCTGAGCATCACGCCGCCATCCGGCGCGGCGCTACGCCCGTCGCGGCCCGTCGCAGTTCGGCGGGGCGCCCTTCGGCCCGGCGCCGTTCGGCCGGGCGCCCGTCCCGTCGCGGCGCGGCTCACAGCCCGAGGTGCAACCGGATGGCGTCGTCGACCTCGCCCATGAGCTCCGAGGGCACCCACCCCACCGACTCCCCGACCCTCTCCACCGACACCGACCGCAGCTGCTCGGGCTGCGCCTTCGAGTCGAGCGAGAGCCCGGTGGCGGATGCGGGCAGCAGCACCTGAAAGGGAAACACCCGGCTGGTGTTCGACGTCACGGGCACCACCGCCACCACCCCGCGCCCCGTGCGTGCCGCGCTCTGGTTCGCCGCATTATTGCTCACGACGACCGCGGGGCGGGTCTTCGAGGCCTCCGACCCCACCACGGGGTCGAGCGCGACGATCACGATCTGCCCGCGGCGCAGCAGCGGCACCGGCCGACCAGAGGAGCTCACGCGGCACCGGTGCCCGAGCCGCCGGCGCTCTCCAACCCGTCGGCGGCGGTCGACTCCCACAGCGCCGCGTCGCCCGAGTCGTCCCACTCGCCGAACGCCTCGGCGTAGGCGTCGGCGAGCCGGCTCTCCCGGAGCACGCGGATCGCATCCTGCACCACCGCCGAACGGCTCGGGTAGCGCCCCTCCAACGTCTCGCCGTCGAGGAAGGCGAGATCGGACTCCTGGAGGCTCAGGCTGATCTTATGTGCGCTCACGCGTTGATGCTACCGCCGGTGGCACCAGTCTTGCTACCGGCCGACCACCGTGTCAGCGTCCACTCTCCACGCGGGCCCGCGGGCGGCGGCCCCGTGGGAGCCTGCGGGTGAGGGCCCGCGGGGCGGGCGTAGCCTGGGGGGATGAGCGAAGATGCTGCGCACCGGAGCCGTGTCGTCGAGTGGGATGACCCCGTGGCGGGGGCACGTCAGAGCGCGACTATGTCGGGAATCGACTACCTCGGGGCGCTCGTCCGCGGCGAGATCTCGGCGCCGCCGATGGCGAAGCTCATGGGCATGACGCTCACCGAGGTGTCGGAGGGGCGAGCGGTGTTCCGGTGCACACCCGACGAGTCGCACTACAACACACTCGGCATCGTGCACGGCGGGCTCGTCTGCACCCTGCTCGACTCAGCCGTCGGCTGCGCCGTGCAGACCACCCTCGCCGCCGGGCTCGGCTACACCTCGATCGAGCTGAAGGTGAGCTACCTGCGCCCGCTCAACCGCGACTCGGGCGAGATTACGTGCGTGGGCACGGTCGTGAAACCGGGGCGCCGGGTGGCGTTCGCGGAGGGTGTGGTGACCGACGCATCCGGTGCCGTCATCGCCACGGCGAGCAGTTCGCTGTTGGTGTTCCCCGTGGAGGCCTGAGGGCTCCACGGGGAACAGTGCCGAACCAGGCCGGTCGGAGCCGGCTGGCGTGGCTACTTCGAGCGCGATGGCGTGCGGTTCTCGGCGCTGACCATCCAGGCGTGCTGCTCGAGACGCTCGATGATGGCGTGCAGCACGTCGGCGCTCGTGGGGTCGGCCTCGTCGACATCGTCGTGCACCTCGCGGATGGTGCCTACGGCCGCCTCGAGACGCGCCGTGATGAGGTCGACGGTCTCGGCGGTGTCGATCTCGCCGTTCGGGTACTCGGGTAGCGTCGTGGTCGCCGCGACGGTGTCGCTGCGGCCGTCGGGCACCGCGTGCAGTGCGCGCAGGCGCTCGGCGACGGTGTCGCTGAATTCGCGGGCGTCGTCAATGATCTCGTCGAGGTGCAGGTGGAGGTCGCGGAAGTTCTTGCCCACCACGTTCCAGTGCGCCTGCTTGCCCTGGATGTGCAGCTCGACCAGGTCGACCAGCACACGCTGCAGCGACTCGGTGAGCACCTTCGGGGCGACGAAGCCGCGCTCGGCGTTCTGGCGGCGGGTCGACTTGGCGCCGCCGTCGCTCGGAACCTCGACGTGACGTTCGATTGTGGAGGTCATGGATGCATCCTTTCGTCGGTGCTCGTCGTTCTCGGGCACGACAGTACGCCTGGCCACCGACACCGCAAGGGGCTTGCGCCGAAGCTGGGAGCGGCGTGGATGCGGTCGCCGGCCGGGGGCGGCCGGGCGGCCGGGCCGATCGGGGTCGAAGTCGCTCAGACCTTGGCGTCTTGCTTCGGGAAGACGACCTTCTGCACGATGATGATCGCCGACGCGGCGATGGGGATCGCCACCAGGGCGCCGAGCACGGAGCCCAGGGTGCCGCCCGCGATGGCTGCGATCACGACGATCGACCCCGGCACGGAGACCGCCCGGTTCATGATGCGGGGGCTCAGGAAGTAGGCCTCCACCTGCATGTAGATGAGGTAGTAGATGCCGGCGGCGAGGGCCGTGAGCGGTGAGGCGAACAGGCACACGAGAGTGATGATGACCGCGCCGCTCAACGTGCCGACGAGCGGGATGAGGGAGGCCAGGAACGCGACGAAGGCGAACAGGGCCGGCAGCGGAGCGCCGATGATCGACAGGAAGATGAGGCTGAGGATGCCGTTGATGGCGGCGAGGCTGATCTGCCCCACGACGTAGCGACCGACGGCACCCGTGACGTCGTCGGTGAGCGAGGCGAAGGAGGCGCGCTTGTTGGCGGGCACGAAGCGGTAGGTCATGCGCTTCATGCCGCGGAGCGAGGCGAGGAAGTACAGGGTGAGGATGAGCACGATCACCGAGCCCGTGACGCCCGAGGCAATGCCCGACCCGACGGCGAGCAGCCCTCCGCCGAGGGCGAGGAGGTTGTTCGGGTCTTGCAGGAAGGCCGTGGCGTCTTGAACCGCCTTGTCGATGTCGACGAAGTTGCCGATCTGACTCTGCAACCCCGTGACGAAGTCGCTCTTGGTGAAGTCGCTCACGATCTGCGGGAACTGCGAGCCGAAGTTCGTGGCCTGGTCGACGATGAGCGGGATGACGGCGAACAGCAGGCCGCCGAAGATGAGGATGACGGCGGCGAACACGATCACGATGGCGAGCGCGCGGTTCATGCGCCGCTCGAGCCACGACACGAGGGGGTCGAGGCCGAGGGCGAGGAACAGGGCGACGCCGATGTAGATGAGCACGGTGCTGAGCTGCTGCACGATGCCGCCGATGAGGATGGCGAGCAGAACACCCAGCCCTCCCACGAGGCCGATGCGGAAGGCGTTCACCCGCACTGCGGGAACGCTGCGCTCACCGCCGAGTTGCAGGTCTGACCCGGGCTGCGTGACCTGTGCCTCCGGCTCACGTGACTTGCTGCCGAACACGGCGCACCTTCTTCCGGTCTGTCGCGAATTCGGGCTGTCCCGATCTCAGGGCAACACTAGCCCTGGGAGCGTTTGCACGCCCGACGTGTCTTAATGGAACGTCGAGAGGAATCGCTCCATGGGAAAACTGCTGTACGGCTCGTCGGGCATCGAGATCGAGTTCGACGACCGAACGCTCACGCATCTGCAGATCGTCATCGCCGCGAAGCTGCGGCGCAAGGAGAGCTTCTTCTTCTCCTGGAAAGACGATCCCGCCATCGGTGACGGTCGGTCGAGCATCTGGCTCGACGCGAGCATCCCGCTGTACTTCAAGTTCGCCGGGGGGAGGGTGCCTTCGATCAATCGCGAGTGGCTCGACATTCTCACGGCGTCGTCGAACGGGAGCGGCGGGCTGCAGTTCACCGACGAGCCCGGTCCGAACGGTGCCCCTCAGACCAACGGCAGCACCCCCGGGCCCGCCACCGTTCGCTGACGGGTGCGGCACCGGTGGTGCTGCCGACGAGTGGTGACGCGTCAGAGAGACGCTTCGAGCGCTCCTTGTGCCTCTTCGAGGCTGCGGTAGGTGCCGAGGTTGCGCCCGGTGCGGGTGGTGACCACGAAGCCGTGGGTCCACTTCTCGGTGACGATGCCGACCGGATGCTCGTCGGCGGATGCGACCCAGAGTCCCCGCTGAGCGCTGCGCCACGAAACGGGCGCGGTGAGTGTGTCTGCCATGGTTCTCCTTTGAACGCGACCATCGCATCTTAGTTCCCACGTCTGAACTTTCACCGCCTTGACAAGGTCTCCTTTCTGGGGGTTGCGCGTCAGTCGTCGATGTCGTGAACGTAGCTGCCGAGGATCTCGACGACGGTGTCCGAGACCGTGTCGGGGCCGCCGAGCACGTAGACCGCGCTCGGGCCGAGACGCTCTAGGGTCTCGCCGATGTCGATCGGGATCGAGTCTTTCTGCACCAGCAGCACGGGTGCGCCGGCGGCGATGGCCGCGGCCGAGCCCGTGAGGGCGTCGGGGAAAGTCTCGCCGGAGGCGATGTAGACGGCGCCGCCCGTGTTCTCGACGAAGGCCTCGTCGGCGACGGCGGCGGAAGTCTCGTAGCGATCGGCGCCGCTCACCCTCACGGTGTCGGCGATCTCGGCCAGCTCGAGAGCGACGGTCTCGCCGATCGTCTCGGTGCCGCCGAGAATGATGATCTTCTCGGGCCCTAGGGCGACGATCTCGTCGCGCACGGTCTGCGGCAGTTCGTCTTTCTTCGTGAGCAGAACGGGGGAGTCCTTGCCGGCTGCCGCCGCTCCGCTCAGCGCGTCGGGCGCCTTCTCGCCGCTCGCCACGTAGACCGTCGTCGCCGACCCGAAGCTGTCAGCGGCGACCGCTGCCGACACCTCGTACCGATCGGTGCCCCCGATGCGCTCGACGGTGCGGCCCTCGGCCGCGACCGCGGCCTCGACCCCGGTGCTGACGCTGTTCGTCCCGCCCAGGATGACCACCCGCTCGGGCGAGAGCCGATCGATCTCGGCCTGCACGCTCGCCGGCACCCGATCTTTCTCCGTCAGCAGCACCGGCCCCCCGGCCTCCCCCGCCGCCGGCGCCCCGCTCAACGCGTCGGGATAGTTCGCCCCCGCCGCCAGGTACACCGTCCCGGCCCCCTCCGCGAACGCCCCCTCCGACACCTTCACCGCCGTCTCATACCGATCCGCCCCCGCAGCCCTCACCGCTGCCCCACTCGCGCCGAGATTCCGCAGCAGCACGTGGAGCGAGTGGTGGTGAGACGGGCGCGAATAGTCGTCAGACGTGAGGTTGGTGGCCCCCGTCGCCCAGCTGACGAACTTCCCGTCTGCGGAGACCGCTGGTGCCCAGGAAGCTTGGTTGCCTGGTTCGGGGAGGCGGTTTGTGCTCGCGACACGAGACGCACCTGTCGCGGTGTTGTTCACATACACCTGGCAGATCGGAGAGCATGTCAATCCCTCGTATGCAACGACCGTCCCGTCAGAGGAGACGGACGGATTCTTGCCGGGCCTGGGTGCCCCCGCTGCCGTCAGGCTCGTCATGGTCGTAAGACCCGTTGCTCGGTCTCGCGTATAGACATAGGTACCCGGTCGAGGTGCTGTGGTCTGAAGGTTTGTCGCCGAGCTGTCGAATGCTACCGACATGCCGTCCGCGGAGATCGATGGGTGGGCGGAGTCTCCATCGCCGAGTCCGACCCCGGAGGAATCGAGCGAGACGACGTCGATCCGCCCGGTGACGGTGTCGCTGACGTAGACCTGTCGATGGCCGTTGGACGGCAGGGCGGCATGAGTCTGCGTCGATGTGAAAGCAACGAATCTCCCGTCGGCGGAGATGGACGGATCGCTGGCATCGACCATCGGGTCGAAGCCGACCAAGGACGTGACGCCAGACGGATCGATCTTGTACACGCGCGGGCGGGCGACTTCATAGGCCTCGCCAGGAAGGACGTCGGTAGCGGCGGTCTCGTACACGATGGCGTTCGCCGACCCAGACATGTCCAAAGAGATGACCGAATCGTTCCCCGGCTCCGTGGTCGAGCCGTACCGAGTGTTGACTAGGCGCGATGTACCCGTGAATTCTGACCACACCCACACGTTGTTACCCCACCTCGACGCGACGACCTGTCCGTCGTCTGAGATCACGGGATCGCTTCTATAGACCCCGATCGACTTGGTCTTGTCCGTCACAGTGTCCCGAATGAAGACCTGGAACGGCCCATCAGTGTGGCTCTCCCCGGTGGGGATGATGTCGTCAGCGGTCGAGGCGAAGGCGACGAACCGGCCATCGGCCGAGACCGACGGGGAGGCGTAGCTCTCGCTGTTCGTTGATGCGATGCCCGGCACCGATGAGACGTCGATGAGTTGGATGGTGCCGGGGGTGGGTGGGACGGCGTGGGCGGAGGGGAGGGCGCTGGTGGCGAGGAGGGCGCCGGCGACGAGGCCGACGGAGGTGAGGGCGATGGTGCGGCGGGAGAGGGACGAGATCGGGGTCATGAATCGAGGATAGCTCGTTACTGATGATTCGTCATCTAGTTATCCACAGGTGGTGCCGACCACGGCATCCGTTCGAATGCGATAGCTAAGATGCTTGAACACAGCCGCACACCCTCAGAAGGGACCTCGTGCACTTCCTCGCCGTCGTCAGCATGAAGAACCGGGCGCTCATCGCCCTCGTCACCATCGTGGTGGCCGTGTTCGGCAGCCTCGCGCTGACGAGCCTCAAGCAGGAACTCATCCCGTCGATCGAGTTCCCGCAGCTCGCGGTGCTCACGACCTACCCCGGCGCGAGCCCGGAGGTCGTGAACGACGACGTGTCGACGCCGATCGAGGCCGCCATCCAGGGCGTCGAGGGCATCGAGACGACGAGCGCCACGAGCAGCACGAACCTGTCGATCATCTCGGCGACCTTCACCTACGGCACGAACCTCGCCACGGCCGAGCAGAAGATGACGCAGGCCATCAACCGCATCAAGTCGACCCTGCCCGAAGACCTCGACCCCCAGGTGCTGAGCGGCAGCATCAACGACCTGCCCATCATCTCGGTCGCCGTGTCGAACTCCGACGCCGACACCAAGGCGCTCGCGCAGCAGCTCGAGACGACGGCGGTGCCCGAGCTCGAAGACGTCGAGGGGGTGCGGGCGGCCGAGATCCTGGGTCAGATCGGTCAGCGCGTCACGATCACGCCGCGCGCGGCCGACCTCGCGATCGCGGGGGTCTCCGCCACCGACATCACGGATGCGGTGAAGAACAACGGCCAGCTCATCCCCGCGGGCACGCTCACCGAGGGTGGCCAGAGCTACGCCGTGCAGGCCGGCAAGAAGCTCGCCTCCACCGACGACATCGCCGCACTTGCGCTCCCGGCCGTCAAGGCGGACGGCACGCCCGTCACCATCGGCGAGGTCGCCACGGTGGCCCTGGTCGACGACCCCGTCACCTCCATCTCGCGCGTGAACGGCGAGAACGCCCTCACCCTCTCGGTCACGAAGCTCCCCGACGCGAACACCGTCGAGGTGTCGCGCGGCGTGCAGGCGCTGCTGCCCGACCTCGAGGCGGCCATCCCCGGTGCGACCTTCACCGTGGTGTTCGATCAGGCCCCCTTCATCGAGCAGTCGATCGAGTCGCTCGCCACGGAGGGCCTCCTCGGCCTGCTGTTCGCCGTGATCGTCGTGTTCGTCTTCCTGCTCTCCGTGCGGTCGACCCTCGTCACGGCGATCAGCATCCCGACTTCGGTGCTCATCACCTTCATCGGCTTGCAGGCCGCCGACTACACGCTCAACATCATCACCCTTGGCGCCCTCACCATCGCCATCGGGCGCGTGGTCGACGACTCCATCGTCGTCATCGAGAACATCAAGCGGCACCTCTCCACCCTCACCGGCACCACCCTGCCCCCGCGCGAGGCCGCGGCGGCCCGCGCCGCCCTCATCGTCGAGGCCGTGCGCGAGGTGGGCGGCGCCATCACGGCCTCCACCATCACCACGGTCGCCGTGTTCCTGCCCCTCGCCTTCGTCGGCGACACCACGGGCGAGCTGTTCCGCCCCTTCGCCCTCACGGTCACCATCGCCCTGCTGGCCTCCCTGCTCGTCGCGCTCACCATCGTCCCGGTGCTGGCCTACTGGTTCGTGCGCCCGCCGAAAGAGAAAGCGCGCACCGGGAAGGCCGCGGCGCAGAGCGGCACCGCGACGCTTCCGGATGCTGGGGTCACCCCCACAGGCCCGGCCACCGCATCCGCCCACACCGCCGAGCACGCCGGCCCCCTCCTGCCAGAAGACGCCGCCGTCGCCGAGCTCGCCGCTTCACCCGGCGTCGATGCCGGCGCCGTCGCCGTGGCGACCGCCCCGCCCCGCCGCGCCCGCGCGGGCTCGCACCGCGCCGACGTGCCCGACGAGCCGCCCACGGCCCTCCAGCGCGGCTACCTCCCGATCATCCGCTGGACCCTCCGCCACTCCGTCATCACCATCGCCATCGCCGCGGTCGTGCTGCTCGGCACCTTCCCGCTGCTCGGCCTCATGAAGACCAACTTCCTCGGCTCGAGCGGGCAGAACACCCTCACCGTCACCCAGACCGTGCCCGTCGGCGCGAGCCTCGACGCCCAGTCGGCCCAGGCCTCCGAGGTCGAGTCGGCGCTGCGCGGCATCGACGGCATCGAGACCGTGCAGCTCACCATCGGCTCGAGCGGCTCGACGCTCCGCGACGCCTTCGTCGGCGGCGGCGACAGCGCCATCACCTACAACATCACCACCGACGAGGGTGCCGACCAGGAGGCGCTCCAGGGCGAGGTGCGCACCGCCCTCGAGGCCATCCCCGACGCCGGGGAGATCTCGATCTCGTCGTCGTCGGGCTTCGGCGCCTCCTCCGACATCGCCATCGACGTCACCGCCCCCACCCAGACCGACCTGGCGACGGCGGCGGATGCGGTGCTCAGCTCCATGCAGGGCCTCGACGCCGTGAAGCAGGCGTCGAGCAACCTCAGCGAGTCGCGCCCCTACGTGCAGGTGGCCGTCGACCGCGGCAAGGCCGCGCAGGCGGGCCTCAGTGAGGTGGCCGTCGGCGCCCTGGTGTCGCAGGCCATGCAGCCCACCACGGTCGGCACGATCGTCATCGACGACACGAACTACACCATCTACCTCGTCTCGGAAGACCCGCCCACCACCGAGGAGGAGCTGGCCGCGCTGGCCGTGCCCACGGTCGCGGGCCCGGTGCGGCTCGACTCGCTCGCCACCGTCGGCGTCGTCGACGGCCCCGCGACCATCACCACGGTCAAGGGCGTGCGCACGGCGACGGTCTCGGTCACGCCGAACAGCGACGACCTCGGTACGGCCAGCACCGAGGTGCAGCAGGCGCTCGCCGACGTCGAGCTCCCACCGGGCGCCTCGGCCGAGATCGGAGGCGTGGTCACCGACCAGTCCGACGCCTTCGGGCAGCTCGGCATCGCCGTGCTCGTCGCCATCCTCATCGTCTACGTGGTAATGGTGGCGACCTTCAAGAGCCTGCTGCAGCCGCTCCTGCTCCTGCTGTCGATCCCGTTCGCGGCGACCGGAGCCGTCGCGCTGCAGGTGATCTCCGGCATCCCGCTCGGCGTCGCCTCGATCATCGGCGTGCTCATGCTCGTCGGCATCGTGGTGACGAACGCCATCGTGCTCGTCGACCTCGTGAACCAGTACCGCGGGCGCGGTCTCAAGGTGGCCGAAGCGCTGGTGGAGGGCGCCTCGAGACGTCTGCGGCCCATCCTCATGACGGCCCTGGCGACGATCTTCGCGCTGCTGCCCATGGCGGTCGGGCTCACCGGTCACGGCGGCTTCATCTCGCAGCCGCTCGCCATCATCGTCATCGGCGGCCTGGTGTCGTCGACCGTGCTCACGCTCATCGTGCTGCCCGTGCTCTACAACCTGGTCGAGGGCTTCCGGGAGCGCCTCCGCGACCGGCGGGAGCAGCGGGCCCGCGAGAGGATCGCCGCGACCCGCGTCTGACGCGGTCCCTGGAGTGGGCGCCCCCTCCGAGCGAGCGATCCCCCCGAGTGGGGGGTGGATAGTAAACGTTCGGCAACCAAAAGTGAAGACTGCCGTTCCGCCACAATTCTCCGCATAATCGGATGACATTCTCATCGAATCCCCATCTGGATCCGGTTCCCTCCACGAGAAAGCTGCCCTACGTGCGCCGTGCCCCTCTGAGATCGTCGTCCTTCACCGCACCGAAACGAGGGCCGGCCGGCCGACGAGGCGGCGTCGCCGCTGCGGTCGCCGTCGTCGCCGGTGTGGTGGCCGCAGGCACCTTCGCGTTCCTGCCCGCCTCGGCCGCCCCGGGCGGCTCGGTCGTGAAGCCGCCCGCGGGCCCTTCGAGCCCGGTGTCGTACGCCGACGGAACCTACATCGTCACCCTCGTCGCAGCCCCGGCCGCCACCTTCACCGGCGACGCGCAGCTCGCGAAGACCGCTCCCGAGGGCGGGCGTCAGCTCGACGCCTCGGCCCCGGCGGTCGAGGCCTACGCAGCCCGGCTGCAGAGCCAGCAGGATGCGGTGGCCGCGTCGGTGGGAGCATCCGTCGACTACAGCTACACGCTCACCCTCAACGGCTTCTCGGCGCGGCTCACCGGAGCGCAGGCGGCCGAGCTCGCGTCCCACAAAGACGTCGCCGCAGTGACGAAGTCGGAGGTGCTGAAGCTCGACCGGGCCACCGCACCCGAGCCCGGCGCGACCGAGGCCACGGATGCGGCGGTCGACGCCCCGATCACCACCGCCGATCTCACCCCTTTTCCCGACACCGGTCAGGTCGCCTCGACCGACTTCCTCGGCTTGACCGGTGACGACGGACTCTGGTCGGAGCTCGGCGGCATCGAGTCGGCTGGTGCCGGCATCGTCGTCGGCGACCTCGACACCGGAATCGCTCCCGAGAACCCGTCGTTCGCGGGCGACGAACTCGGCACCACGGCCGGCGCCGACCCCTACCTCGCCGACGGGCGCATCGTGTTCGAGAAGTCCGACGGCCAGACCTACTCGGGCACCTGCCAGCCCGGTCTCGACGCCGACCAGCAGTGGACGGGCGACGAGTGCAACACCAAGCTGATCGGCGCGAACTGGTTCCTGCCCTCCGCGCTCTACGACCTTGTGGGCACCCCCGACCGCCCCGAGTACCTGTCGCCCCGCGACGGTGACGGGCACGGCTCGCACACCACCTCGACCGCGGCGGGCAACGCCGACGTCGACGCCACCATCGGCGACTACGACTTCGGCGACATCTCGGGCGTGGCCCCGGCCGCCAAGGTCGCCCAGTACAAGGTGTGCTGGAACGGCAACGGCGTCGAGACCGAAGACGGCTGCTACACGGAGTCGATCCTCGCGGCCATCGACCAGGCTGTCGCCGACGGCGTCGACGTGATCAACTTCTCGATCGGCGGCGGCTCGGCCACCAGCACCTTCGCGCTCGAAGACCAGGCCTTCTTCGGTGCCGCCGCCGCGGGCGTGTTCGTCGCGGCTTCCGCCGGCAACTCCGGTCCCGACTCCACGACGCTCGACCACGCCTCGCCCTGGTACGCCACTGTCGCCGCGTCGTCGATCCCGACCTACATGGCGACGGCCGAGCTCGGCAACGGCGAGAAGTTCGCCGGCTCGTCGATCACGGTGCACGACCCGCTGACCGCTCCGCTCGTGCTGAGCGACGCGGTCGCGAGCGGCACGGGCGACGCCACGATCTGCGAAGACGGCAGCCTCTCGGCCGCCGAGACCGCGGGCAAGGTCGTCGTCTGCGAGGCGGGCGTCACGGCGCGCGTCTCGAAGTCGGCCGAGGTGGCTCGCGCCGGCGGTGTCGGCATGCTGCTGGTGAACCCGTTCCCGAACGCCGACCACGCCGACGACCACTCGGTGCCGTCGATCCAGATCGACTCCGACGCCTACGACGCCATCTACGCCTACGCGGCGACCGACGGCGCCACCGTCACCCTCGTGCAGGGCAACACCTCGGGTGTCGTGCGTCCCACGCCGCAGGTCGCCGGTTTCTCGTCGCGCGGACCGGCCGAGGCCGACGGCGCCGACGTGCTGAAGCCCGACATCTCGGCTCCTGGCGTCTCGATTCTGGCCGACGGCCCCAACCAGGAGGGTGACGACCCGACCTTCCAGTTCGAGTCGGGCACCTCGATGTCGGCTCCCCACGTGGCCGGTCTCGCGGCGCTGTACCTCACCAAGTTCCCGAACGCCTCGGTCTCGACCATCAGGTCGTCGATGATGACCTCGGCCTACGACACCGTGAACCAGGACGGCAGCGCGTCGACCGACGTCTTCGCCCAGGGTGCCGGCCACGTCGACCCGAACCGGATGCTCGACCCCGGTCTCGTGTACGACAGCGGGGTCGACGACTGGATCGCCTTCCTCCAGGGCGAGGGCTACGTGTTCAGCGAGCCGACCGGCATCGACCCGATCGACCCGTCCGACCTCAACCAGGCGTCGATCGCGATCGGATCGCTCGCGGGCATCCAGACCGTCACCCGCACCGTCACCTCGACCGCGGCCGGCGACTACACCGCCGAGCTGTCGATCGACGGTGTCGACACCACCGTCACCCCGTCGACGCTCTCCTTCGACGGGCCGGGCGAGACGGCCACGTACACCGTCTCGTTCGATGTGACGGATGCTCCGCTCGACGAGTTCGCCACCGGGTACCTCACCTGGTCGGGCGAGAACGGCGACGTGCGGAGCCCGGTGGCGGTGCGCCCCGTGGCCATCGCCGCACCCTACGAGGTGACCGGCGAGGGCAACACCGGCAGCGTCAGCGTTCCGGTGACCCCGGGCGTCGACGGCGAGGTGCCGCTGGCCGTGACGAACCTGGCCGAGGGCGTGCTCGTGGAAGACGAGAGCGCATCCGACGGCCACTCGGGAACGCTGCCGACGGGCAAGCAGTTCGTGTCGACCATGACGGTGGAGGAGGGCACGACCTTCGCCCGCTTCGACCTCGACTCGGTCGACGACACGGCCGACCTCGACCTGTTCGTCGACCTCGTCGACGAGTCGGGTGAGCCGGTGGAGCAGTACCTCTCGGCGACCGGTTCGGCCGACGAGCGGGTCGACCTCGAGAACCCGACGCCCGGCACCTACCAGGTGACCGTCGACATCTACGCGGCTCCTTCGGGCAAGTCGGAGGCCACCTTCGACCTGGTCGAGTACGCGCTCGGTGTCGGTGAGAGCAGCACGCTGACGGTCACGCCGGCCGCGCTCGCGGCGGTCTCGGGTCAGGAGACCAGCTACGAGGCCTCGTGGGCGTCGCTCGACGGGCCGGCGCGGTTCCTCGGCTCGGTGGCGTACGGCGACTCGGGCATCTCGACGCTCGTGTCGGTGACCACCACGCAGGCGGCACCCACGCCGACGCCGACGCCGACCGGGTCGCCCGACCCGACCGGCTCGCCGAGCCCCACGGGCGCGCCGACCCCCGGTGACCCGGGCAGCTCGGCGACCCCGGCGCCCGGCGCGGGCGCGGGAGGCGGACTCGCCTCGACGGGCTTCGCGGGCCTCGGCTTCGGGGCGCTCGGCGCCCTGGTGCTGGCCGCGGGAGTCGCCGCGCTCGTGGTGGCGCGACGCCGGGCCGCGCAGAAGGGCTAACCCCGGGTCGTCACCCCGCAGAACGGGCCCGTCCGGCCGCCGTCACGGCGCCGGGCGGGCCCGTCCCGTGTGTGCGGCGCGCCCCGCCGCGCCGCGCCGCACGCCGCCCGCGAGGCCCTCAGCTCCATCGCGTTCCGACGCGGCACGCGCGACGAAACGACGGATGCTCGGCTCGACACGCCGCCGAGGCTCCGTCGTTCGGTACGGACGCCCCGGGACTCCGTCGTTCGGCCGGAGGTCGGCGCCGGGCTGGTGCGACGGAACGACGGATGCTCGGCTCGACACGCCGCCGAGGCTCCGTCGTTCGGTACGAACGACTCGGAACTCCGTCGTTTCGCCGGGAGGGAGGGGGGGCGGCGGGGCGCCGCCGGGGCGGGTCAGAGGGCGAGGGAGACGAGGAGGGTGATGATGCCGAGGAGGGGCGGGAGGCCCTGGATGGTGACGGCGCGGAGCTTGTCGCGGCCGGTGGAGAGGAGCACCATCGAGGCGGCGAACATGGAGCCGGCGCTGAAGAGGGCGAGCGTGAACCCGGCGACGGCGGCCGCGGAGACGCCGCCCACGCCCGCAGATCCGCCGACCACCCCGGCAGAGTCGCCCGCTCCGGCGGAGCCGCCGAGCACGCCGGCCGAGCCGCCGCCGGCGAGCAGCAGCACGACGCCGAGGAGAGCGCCGATCGCGAGGAAGAGGTTGTAGAAGCCCTGGTTGTAGGCCAGGCCCGCCGTCGTGTCGGCCTCCTCCTGGCTGCGCAGGCCGAACACGCGCCAGGTGGAGGGCGCCCGCCACCGGATGCTCTCCAACACGAAGATGTAGACGTGGATCAGTCCGGCGATGCCGATGAGGATAGAGGCGGCGATTCCCATGCGGCGAGCCTAGGGTGAGACACGGCGCCAGCGCCAACACGAAGCAGCGCCAACACGAATCACCACCAACAGGAACCCTCACGAAGGAGCCCCCATGACCCGAGTCGCCGTCACCGGCGGCAGCGGCAAGCTCGGCCGAGCTGTCGTCGCCGACCTGCTCACCCACGGGTACGACGTGGTGGTGCTCGATCGCGAGCGCTCCTCCTCGCACGACCCCCGCGCCGCGTTCCTCCGCATCGACCTCGCCGACTACGGCCAGGTCGCCGAGGCGCTCACCGCGGTCGACGACCGCTACTCCTCCATCGACGCGGTTGCGCACCTCGCCGCGATCCCGGCGCCGGGCATCCTCACCAACTCGGCGACCTTCGCGAACAACGTCCCCTCCAGCTACAACGTGTTCGCCGCCGCGCAGGCCGCCGGCATCGACAACATCGTCTGGGCCTCGAGCGAGACCGTGCTCGGGCTGCCCTTCCTGCAGTCGCCGCCGCCGTCGTTCCCGGTCGACGAGGAGTACCCGGTGCGCCCGCAGTCGACCTACTCGCTCGGCAAGGCGCTCGAGGAGGAGATGGCCCGCCACTTCACCCGCTGGAACCCGTCGCTCAAGCTCATCGGCCTGCGCTTCTCGAACGTGATGGAACCGGCCGACTACGCCGCCTTCCCGGGCTTCGCCGACGACCCGGCGAGCCGCGCCTGGAACGCCTGGGGCTACATCGACGCCCGCGACGGCGCGCAGGCCGTGCGCCTCGCCCTCGAGAGCACCCTCACCGGCTTCGAGGCCTTCATCATCGCCGCCGCCGACACCGTGCTCGACGCGCCCTCGACCGAGCTCGCCGCCCGCTTCTTCCCCGACGTGCCCTTCACCCGCGACGTCGAGGGCACCGAGACGCTGCTCTCCATCGACAAGGCGAAGCGGATGCTCTGGTACAGCCCGCAGCACAGCTGGCGCGACGAGGCCTAGCGCTTCCCGCCCTCGTCGGCTCCACCAGAGGCACCATCAGAGGCTCCACCCGAAACCGAGCCCCCAGCGCCGCCCGAGCCGCTCGCACCGCGACCCGCCTCCGCCTCCAGCGCCGACCGGTTCGCCACCGTCGGGAACGCCCCCGTGTATCCCGCCCGCGCCGCCGCGATCGCCGTGATGCGGTCGCGGTACACGAACCACCCCACGATGAGCAGCGGCACGATGATGACGAGCGACGCGATGGTGAAGGTGCCCGCCGGGTAGTCGAAGGCCATCAGCACCAGCACCGACACCAGGAACACGAGCGTGAGGTACGAGGTGAACGGCGCCCCGAACAGCCTGAACTTCGGTCGCGTGTAGAGGCCCTGGTCGGCAAGCTTCTTGAACTTCATCTGGCACAGCACGATGGTGCCCCAGCTCGAGATGATGCCGAGCGCCGAGACGTTGAGCACGATCTCGAAGGCCTGGGCGGGCACCACGAAGTTGAGCCCCACCCCGAGCAGCGCGACCGCCGAGGTGAGCAGGATGCCGCCGAACGGCACCCCGCGCTTGTTGATCTTGCCCGTGAACTTCGGTGCGGCGCCGGCGGCCGAGAGGGAATGCAGGATGCGCCCGGTCGAGTACAGGCCGGCATTGAGGCTCGACAGCGCCGCGGTGAGCACCACGAAGTTCATGGCGGAGCCCGCGATGGCGGCCACCGTCGGGTTGCCGATGTTCGAGAAGAAGGTGACGAACGGGCTCTCGGTGGCGGAGTAGGTGGAGGCCGGCAAGAGGAGCGCCAGCAGGGCGATCGAGCCGCAGTAGAAGACGGCGATGCGGAAGACGACGCTGTTGATGGCCTTCGGCATGATCTTCTCGGGGTTCGCCGTCTCTCCCGCCGCGGTGCCCACGAGCTCGACGCCGGCGTAGGCGAACACCACGCCCTGGATCATCACGACCGCCACGACGAGCGTGTTGATGCCGTCGGGGAAGAGACCGCCCTCGTTCACCAGCATCGGGATGCCGGTGACCCCCGCATCCGTCGGGAAGGCGAAGGCGAGGAACACGACGCCGATGATGAGGAAGGAGACGAGCGCCACCACTTTGATGAGGGCGAACCAGAACTCCATCTCGCCGAACACCTTGACCGAGATCATGTTGGCGCCGAGCACCACCGCGAGCGCGATGAGGGCGAGCAGCCACTGCGGCACGTCGGTGAACAGACTCCAGTACTGCACGTAGACGGCGACGGCTGTGGAGTCGACGATGGCGGTCATCGCCCAGTTGAGGAAGTAGAGCCAGCCCGAGACGTAGGCGGCCTTCTCGCCGTAGAACTCGCGCGCGTAGGAGACGAAGGAGCCCGAGGAGGGGCGGTGCAGAACGAGCTCGCCGAGGGCGCGCAGGATGAGGAAGGCGAAGAAGCCGCACACGGCGTAGTCGAAGACGAGCAGCGGGCCCGCCTCGTGCAGGCGGCCGCCCGCTCCGAGGAAGAGGCCGGTGCCGATGGCGCCGCCGATCGCGATCATCTGCAGCTGCCGCGGCTTCAGCGACTTGTGGTAGCCGGCCTGCTCGTCGGAGAAGTCCTCCACCGCCTCGAGCCGGTCGCCGGTCGTCTCGCGCTGGTTCTCCTCGACGTCGGCGATGTCTTCGGTGCCGTCTCCGGCGTCGCGCGCCCGCTTCTTCTCCCGTGCCATGACGACGACGCTAGTGCAGGAGCGACGCCAGGGCCGTAGCGGCGCGAAAGCTGGGGGGCCGCTCGGAATCTGACCGATCGTGCAGGCGCTGACCGATCGGTCAGGCTACCCTCGTACTCGTGTCCGTCATCCCCCCGATCGCGCGTGCCCAGCATGACGTCGCCGCCGAGCTGCGCCAGATCGCGCTGAGCATGTTCGCCGAGCACGGGTACGCCGGCACGAGCCTGCAGCAGATCGCCGACGCGGCGGGCTACTCGAAGTCGAGCGTGCTGTACCACTTCCGCTCGAAGGAGGCGCTGTTCGAGGCCGCGCTCGCGCCCTCGGTCGCCGAGCTCGCCGGGTTCCTCGAGTCGCTGGTCGAGAAGGTCATCTCGGGCGACCGGCGGGCCGAGTTCACCGCGAACTTCGTCGACCTGCTGCTCGCGCACCGGCTCGCCGCGCACGTCATCATCAACCAGGGCCAGACGCTCTCCGACATCCCCATCATCGACGAGGCGCGCGGCGTCATCGACCGCATCGGGGAGTCGTTCATGCTCGGTCTCCCGTCGACCAAGCAGCGCATCCGGCTCGGGGTCGCCCTCGCCGGTGCCGCGTACATCCTGGTGGCCTCGAGCCCCGGCCTCACGGCCGCCGAAGACATCGACGAGGTCAGGGAAGCCCTCATCGACGTCGTCGGCGAACTCATCACACCGCTGTCGAGCTGACCGCACGCCCGCACGACCGCACGCCGAAACCCGACCACACCCGCACACCCCGCACCCGAACACCCGAACACCCGAACACCGAGGAGCTTCCCGTGGCCACCCTGCTCTATCGCATCGGCCGGTTCGCCTACCGCCGAGCCTGGTACGTCGTCATCGCCTGGGTGTTCGCGCTCGGTGCGCTCCTCGGCGGTGGCCTCGCCCTCGGCGGTCAGTTCCAGGAGAGCTTCACCATCCCGGGCACCGAGTCGCAGCAGACCATCGACAAGCTCGAGAACCTCTTCCCTGCGGCAGCCGGTGCCGGGGCCACGGTGGTCGTGGTCGCCCCCGACGGCGCGTCGGTGAACGACGCCGACGTCACCCAGGAGATCACCGACGTCTCGAACGAGCTCGGCGACCTCGACCAGGTCGCGAGCGTCATCCCGCCCTACTCGGAGTACGCGACCAACCAGATCTCCGAAGACGGCACCACCGGTCTCATCAAGGTGCAGTTCGACGGGCCGGCCACCGACATCACCGACGCCACGCTCGAGCAGGTGCAGGAGGTCGGCAACACCCTCACCGCCGAGGGCATGCAGGTCTCCTACGGGGGAGAGGCCTTCCAGAGCCAGGAGTTCGGGCTCACCATCACCGAGGCGGTCGGCGTGCTGTTCGCCGGGGTGGTGCTGTTCATCACCTTCGGCTCGCTGCTGGCGGCCGGCCTCCCGCTGCTCACCGCGCTCATCGGCGTCGGCCTGTCGACGGGCGGCATCATGGCGGTGGCGTTCTTCACACCGGTGTCGAGCACGGCCCCCATGCTGGCCGTGATGATCGGCCTCGCCGTGGGAATCGACTACGCGCTGTTCATCCTGTCGAGGCACCGAAGTCAATTGGCGCAGGGAATGGATGCAGAGGAGTCGGCAGCCCAATCGGTCGCCACCGCGGGCGCTGCCGTGCTGTTCGCGGGCCTCACCGTCATCATCGCGCTGCTCGGCCTCCTCGTTGTGGGCATCCCGTTCCTTTCCGTCATGGGTGTCGGAGCCGCGTTCGCGGTGCTGGTGGCGGTGCTCGTGGCGCTCACCATGCTGCCCGCCATCATGGGTGTGGCGAAGGGCAAGCTGGCGCCGAAGCCCGGCTCCCGCGCCCACCGGCGACTCCTCGCCGCGACCGAGCACGACGCCGACGAGGAGGGCTCGAAGGCGCACAAGCCCTCGCTCGGCGGGCGCTGGGTCGCGCTCGTGATGAAAGCGCCCGTCGTCTTCCTCATCGCTGTGATCGGTCTGCTCGGTGTGGCGAGCATCCCGGCCTTCAGTCTCGACCTCAACCTGCCCACGGCAGCGTCTCAGCCGGAGGGGTCGACCACCCGCATCGCCTACGACACGGTCGCCGAGAAGTTCGGCCCGGGCTACAACGGCACCGTCGTGGTGGTCGCCGACATCACGCAGACGAACGACGTGCTCGACGACCTCGACAGCATCCGCAAGGAGCTCGAGACCGTTCCCGGCGTCGCGACAGTGGGCCCGGGCCTCCCTGACGAGACGCTCGACACCGCGATCTTCCAGGTCATCCCCACCACCGCGCCCGACTCGCCCGACACCAAGGCGCTGGTGGAACGGCTGCGTGAGCTGAGCCCCCAGATCGACGAGGAGTACGGCACCCCGTTCACCGTGAGCGGCCAGACCGCCGTGGCGATCGACGTGTCGAACCAGCTCACCGCGGCACTGTTGCCCTTCGGCGTGCTCGTGGTGGGGCTGTCGATCGTGCTGCTGGCGATGGTGTTCCGCTCGCTCGCGGTGCCCATCAAGGCGGCGCTCGGCTTCGTGCTCACCATCGGCGCCTCCTTCGGGGTGACGGTCGCCGTGTTCCAGTGGGGGTGGGCCGCCGACCTGCTCAACGTGCACGCGACAGGGCCGATCATCAGCTTCCTGCCGATCCTGCTCATGGCGATCCTGTTCGGGCTCGCGATGGACTACGAGGTCTTCCTCGTCTCGGGCATGCGCGAGGAGTACGTGAAGACGAAGGATGCGCGCCGGGCCGTGCGCATCGGCTTCCAGCACGGCGCCCGCGTGGTCACCGCGGCCGCGCTCATCATGTTCTTCGTCTTCTTCGCCTTCGTGCCCGAGGGGGAGGGGCCGATCAAGGCCATCGCGCTCGCGCTCGCCGTGGGTGTGGCGGTCGACGCCTTCCTGGTGCGCATGACCCTGGTGCCCGCGGTGATGACACTGCTCGGCCGGCGGGCCTGGTACCTGCCGCGCTGGCTCGACAAGGCGCTGCCGAACGTCGACGTGGAAGGCGAGAGCCTGCGCGACCACATCGAGGAGCGCGACTGGGCCGCCGACCGCGGGGGCGACGTCGTGACGGCGGAGCGGCTCGAGGTCGCGGGGGCCGTCGGCCCGGTGTCGTTCTCGCTGCCGTTCGGTGCCGCCGCGGTGCTCGTGGGCGACACGCAGTCGCGCCGGCTCGTGGGTGCGGCGCTCGCCGGGCGCATCGCGCCGGCCGCGGGTCATCTGCAGGTGCTCGGGCACGGCCTGCCGTCCGAGGCCGCGGATGTCGCGGGAGCGGTGACGCTGGTCGACCTCGAGTCGCGGCGCCTCGACGCGAGTACGACGGTGGGCGACGCGCTGCTCGAACGGTTGCGGCTCGCGCAACCGTGGTTCAGGCGGGTGCCGGCGCGCACGGCGGAGGGGCTCGTGGGCCGCATCAACCTCGCGCTCGACGCGTTCGCCGACGAGGAGCAGATCGACGTGCACCGCACCATCGGCGAGCTCTCGCCGCTCGCGGCGACGCTGCTCAACGTGGCGATGGGTGTCGCTGACGGGGCCCGGGTGACCGTGGCCGACGCCGGTGACGGCGAGTTCACGAGCACCTCGACGCTCGGCTTCGCCACCGCCGTCGCGGCCGTGGCGGGGCTCGACACCACCGTGGTGATCGGGCTCGACCGGGCCGTCGCCGGGGGTGCCGACACGCTCGGGGGGCGGCCGCTCGTGGTGATCGACCTCGGCGCCTCCGCATCCGCATCCGCATCCGCGTCCGCATCCGCTACCTCCGCGTCCTCCGCTTCAGAAGGAGCCCTCCGATGAGCGCCTCGACCTCCACCCCCACGCCCCGCATGCGGCGGCGCACCAAGATCGTGCTGGCGGTGCTCGCCCTGCTCGCCGTGGTGTTCACGCCCCTCGCGGTGAACGGCCTGTTCGCGGGGGCGCTCGCGAACGCCGACACGAACCTGACGACCATCCCGGCCGCCATCGTGAACAACGACGAGATGACGACGACCACGAACGCCGACGGCACCGAGACGGTGAACTTCGCCGGGCGCGCCGTCGTCACCGAGCTCACCGGGGGAGACTCCGGGTTCGGGTGGACGGTCACCAACTCCGACGACGCCCAGGCGGGCCTCGCCGACGGGCGGTACTACGCGGTGATGACGATCCCGCCCGGGTTCTCGGCGTCGATCAACACGCTCGGCAGCACCTCGCCCGAGAAGGGTCTCATTCAGATCGAGACGGATGCGTCGCACGGCTACCTCTCGGGCATCGTCGCGTCGACAGTGGCGTCGGCGGTGCAGGCGAACTTCGGGTCGTTCGTCACGGCGCAGGTGGTGAACGGCATCTACACCGGTTTCGACACCGTGGGCACGAGCCTCACCGACGCCGCCGACGGCGCGTCCCAGCTGGCCACCGGCGCCGACGGTCTCGCCGACGGCTCCTCCCAGCTCGCCGACGGCCTCGGCCAGCTCTCCACCGGTGCCGCCTCCGCCGGCTCCGGCGCCTCCCAGCTCGCCGACGGCCTCGGCCAGCTCGCCTCCGGCGCCTCCGCCGCGGCCCCCGGCGCCACCCAGCTCGCCGACGGCCTCACCCGACTCTCCGACGGGGCGTCCAAGTCTGCCGACGGAGCCCAGCAGCTCAGCAGCGGAATCTCCGAGTACACCGGGGGTGTCAGCCAGCTCGCGGGCGGGCTGGGAGCCCTGGCCGGCCAGACGACCGAGCTCGGGCAGCTCTCCTCGGGCATCGACCAGTACACGGGTGGAGTGTCCCAGACGGCGTCGGGCCTCGCCGACCTCAACGCGGCCGCTCAGGCCGATCCGACAGTGCCCGCCTATCTCAAGTCGGGCCTGGAACAGATCTCGGGGGGTCTGACGCAGCTCGCCGACGGCGGATCCGCGCTCTCCGACGGCGCCGCAGGGCTTCCTGCCCTCAGCGACGGCATCGCGCAGCTCTCGAGCGGCGCGCAGCAGCTCGCCGCCGGCGGCGAGCCTCTCGCCTCGGGCGCGCAGCAGCTCGCCGACGGAAGCGCGCAGCTGGCCGGGGGGCTGGCTCAGACGGCGCCGGGGGCGACGGAGCTGGCTGACGGGGTGTCGCAGCTCGCGTCGGGACTCGAGCAGACGGTGCCCGGGGCGACTCAGCTCGCCGACGGGGTGACGCAGCTGGCCGACGGTGTCGCGCAGACGGTGCCGGGGGCCGAGCAGCTCTCCGACGGGGCCTCGCAGCTCGGTGACGGCGCGCAGCAGCTCTCCGACGGGCTCTCGAGCGGGGCCGAGCAGCTCACCGGCACCGTGCCCACCGACACCGCCGACGCGGCAGACGTGGTGGCGCAGCCGCTGGCTGTCGACACCACCAGCCTGAACAACGTGTCGGGTGTGGGGCAGATCGTCTCGACGATCATGCTCCCGGTCGCCCTGTGGCTCGGGGCGCTCGCCGTGTTCCTCTGGCTGCGGCCGCTCTCGCGGGCCGTGCTCGCCTCCTCGGCGCCGACCGCCCGCCTCGCCCTCCGCACCTTCGGGCGTGCGGCCGGCGTGGCCGCCGTCCAGGCGGCCCTGCTCGTGGCGTTCCTGCACCTGGTGCTCGGGGTGGCCTGGAGCTCGCTCCCCGCGACCCTCGGCTTCTCGCTGCTCGTGGCGCTCGCGTTCACCGCGTTCCAGCAGTTCCTCAGCACCGCGTTCGGCAGGCTCGGCTCGGTGATCTCGCTGGTGCTGCTCGCGCTGCAGCTCGCGGCGACGGGCGGGCTCTACCCGGTGGAGCTGCTCTCCGGCCCCTTCCAGGCCGTCAACGCCATCAGTCCGCTGAGCTACGCGGTGTCGGGCATCCAGACCATCCTCACCGGTGGGCAGGCGGGCACCGTGGTGACGGCCTGCCTGGTCATGGCGGGAATCCTGGTGGTGAGCCTCGTGCTCGCGATCGCGGCTCTGGCGAGACGCCGGAGGCCGGTGGAGATCGGATGGGTCGTGCCGGTGGTGCCCGCGACGGCGTAGCGCCCCGCCCGCCGCGCGTACGATGGAGGGGCACCACCCCGCTCCCCACCGATGACGGTCAGCCGTCGGCGGTGCGGGGGCGGCGACCGGGAACCAGGATTTTCCGATGAACCGAGCCCTCCGCGCGGGCCTCCCCGTCACCCTGGTGCTCGGCGTGGTGTTCGTCGGGTTCATCCTGCGCGGCCCGATCGTCGCCGTCGCCCCCGTCACCGGCCCCATCAGCGCCGACCTCGGCCTGAACGCCGCCCAGGCGGGCCTGCTCACGAGCCTCCCGGTGCTCTGCTTCGCCGTCATGACGCCGTTCGCGTCGCTGTTCATCGGCAAGGCCGGGGCGAACCTCTCGACCACCATCGCCATCCTCGGAGTGGGCATCGGCTCGATCGTGCGCTCGGCCGGGGGAGTGGAGGCCACCTTCGTCGGCACCGTCATCATGGGTGCCTTCATCACCATCGGCAACGTCGTCATCCCGGTCATCATCCGCCGCGACGTGCCCGAGCAGCGGGTCGGCATCGTCACCGGCGCCTACACCGCGGCCATGAACGTGAGCTCGATGATCACCTCCCTCGCGACGGTCCCCCTCGCCGCCGCCTTCGGCTGGCGAGGCGCCCTGCTCGCCTGGACGGGTTTCGTCGTGCTCGCCGCCGTCGCCTGGTTCGTAGCGGTGGGCCGCAAAGCCCTGCGCTGGGGCCTGGTGAAGCCGGCGGTCGAGACGGGCGCCGTCGACACCGTCGCCATCGACACCAGGGGCATTCCCCTCGCCGCCCCCGAGCCGCGCACCTGGCGCAACCTCTCTGCGGTGCTGCTCGCGCTCGCCTTCGCCGGCCAGGCGTTCTCGTACTACGGCCTCACCGCCTGGTTCCCCACCGTGCTCGAGCAGCAGCTCGGCTACTCGGCGACGGATGCGGGCGCCAGCTCCTCCATCTTCCAGATCGCCGCGGTGATCGGCGCGCTGGGGGTGCCGCTGCTCGCACAGCGCATCGGAATCCCGCCCACCTTCGCCCTCGTCGCCGCGCTCTGGGTCGCCTTCCCGCTCGGGCTCATGTTCGCCCCCGGCGGCTGGCTCGCCTGGGGCTTCCTCGGCGGCGTGGCCCAGGGCGGCGGCATCACCGTCGTCTTCATGCTCGTGGTGCAGCTCTCGTTCACGGGAACCCACGCCCGCCGCCTCTCGGCCATGGTGCAGGGCACCGGCTACGCCCTCGGCGCCACGGCCCCCACCCTCATCGGCGCCGTGCACGACGCCACCGACAACTGGACCCTCGCCATCGGCGTCGTGCTCATCGCCACCCTCGTCTTCGCCGCCGCCGGCCTCACCGGCGCCCTCCGTGCGACCGGCCCCCGCGGCCCCCGTGGCCCACGCCGCCGCTGACAACTGATGCGGCACGACGTGTGATCGATCGTTCCGGGTGCGCTCACCCGTCGGGAAGCAGACGGGCGGTGCGAGTCGCGACAGTGGCGAGTTGACGGTCGAAGGTCGCGAGGTGCACATCGAACTGCTCGGCGGTGGCGAGCACGCACGTGTCGGGCATCTTCAACCCCCACCGTGCGCGCAGTCGGGCCAGTGCGAGGGGCCCCTCTGGTCCGAGCTCGGCAACCTCGACGCCGATCCCTCGGAGATCGCGCCAGACCTCGTCTTCCACGCCGCGCTTCGCCGGCCCTACGAGAACCTCAGCGGCCGTCAGCGGATGCACGAGATAGCCGAAGGGGTTCCGCTCGAGGATCTTCACGGCGGCCTCGTGATGGGCGTCAGCGCTGTCGAGGAAGCCGATCAGCACACCCGCATCGAGGACGATCACTCCGGCCAGCCCTCGCGCACCCCGTCGAGGTAGCCCGGCTCGTACAGCCCGGTGTGCTTGCCCGCGACCTCACGAAGACGCGCGACTCGTCGCTCGGCAGCGAACTCGTCGCTGTCCTCGATCGCTTTCGCGCCTGCCTCCAGGAGGTTCAGGATCAGCGCACTCTCTCGCTTCTCACGAGGCCAGTGCGTCCGCGCGACGTCGAGCGCGTGCTGCACCTGGGGGGTGTGCGTGATGTTCGTGCGCGGACTCTTGGTGGGCATACCCAAGTGTAACACCGTGCAAAAAGTGTTACACCATGAGCGGTGGGGCGAAGGAATCGTCGCCGTTGCGGCTCAGTCGCGCACGAGGTAGACCTTCGCCTCCCAGGGGGCGAGTGGTGCCGCCGCGTCGGGCGTGCCCTCCGAGCCGGGGAGGTTCGTGAGCAGCACCTCCGCGTCTTCCCAGCGCTCGAACACCGTGTTCTCGAAGCGGGGCACGCGTTCGTCAGACGACAGGTTGGCCACCACGAGCATCCGCTCGCCGCCGCCGGAGCCGCCGTCGGCCTCACCGTCGGCCGCGGCGCCAGCCCGCTCGAACGCGAACACCGCCTCGTCGCCCGCGTCGACCCGGGTGAACGAGCCGGTCGCGACCACCGGATGCTCGTGCCGCACCGCGATGAGCGCACGATAGTGGGCCAGCACGGAGTGCGCGTCGCCCTCCTGCGCCGCGACCGAGATGCGCGAGGCGTTCGGGTTGGCCGCGAGCCAGGGGGTGCCGGTGGTGAACCCCGCGTTCGGCGAATCGTCCCACTGCACAGGCGTGCGGGCGTTGTCGCGGCTCATCGAGGCGAGGCCGAGGAGTGCCTCGGCGGGGCTGGAGCCCGATTCGAGGTCGTCGGCGTAGTGGTTGAGGGACTCGACGTCACGGAAGTCGTCGATCGAGGCGAACGGCGCGTTCGTCATGCCGATCTCCTGCCCCTGATAGACGTAGGGCGTGCCGCGCTGCAGGTGCAGCATCGTGGCGAGCGCCGTCGCCGAGGCCCGCCAGTGCTCGCCGTCGTCGCCGAAGCGCGAGACCGAGCGGGCCTGGTCGTGATTCTCGAGGTAGAGGCTGTTCCAGCCCGTCTCGGCCAGCGCATCCTGCCACCGCGTGAGGTTCGCGGCGAGTTCGCCCGGGTCGAGCCGTCGCGACCGGAACTTCGTCGCCGGGCCGTGGTCGAGCCCCACGTGCTCGAACTGGAACACCATGTCGACCTCGCCGCGGGCGGGGTCGGTGAACAGCACGGCCTCCTCGGTGCTCACCCCGGGCGTCTCGCCCACCGTGATGAGCCCCTCGCGCCCGGCGAACACCTCGCGATGCATCTCCTGCAGGAACTCGTGGAGGCGCGGCCCCGAGGTGTAGTGGGCGGCGCCGTTCGCGAGCGTGCGGCCGGGCAGCGGCTCGGCGTCGGGCAGGGTCAGCACCTTCGAGATGAGGTTGATGACGTCCATCCTGAACCCGTCGACACCGCGATCGAGCCACCAGCGCATCATGGCGTAGACGGCCTGCCGCACCTCGGGGTTCTCCCAGTTGAGGTCGGGCTGCTTGCGGTCGAACAGGTGCAGGTAGTACTCGCCGCTGGCCTCGTCGAACTGCCAGACCGAGCCCGAGAAGAACGACTCCCAGTTGTTCGGCTCGGCGCCCGGGGTGCCGGGCTCGAAGCCCTCACGGGGCTTGCGCCACCAGTACCAGTCGCGCTTCGGGCTGTCGGGGCTCGAGCGCGACTCCACGAACCACGGATGCTCGTCGGAGCTGTGATTGACCACCAAGTCCATCACCAGCTTCATGCCGCGCCGGTGCACCTCCTCGAGCAGCTCGTCGAAGTCGGCGAGGGTGCCGAACACGGGGTCGATGTCCTGATAGTCGCTGATGTCGTAGCCGTTGTCGGCCTGCGGCGACCGGTAGATGGGGGAGAGCCAGATGACGTCGACGCCGAGCCGCTCGAGGTGGTCGAGCCGCTGCAGGATCCCCCGCAGGTCGCCGATGCCGTCCCCGTCCGAATCCTGGAAGCTGCGCGGGTAGATCTGGTAGACCACCGCACCCTTCCACCAGTCGTCTGCCGTGCCTGCCGCGGTGCTCATCGCCATGCCCCAAGCTAAGCACGCCCGTCCGACACAGCCGTTCCCGCACTAGCCTTGAACCATGGACTTCCGCATCTTCACCGAGCCCCAGCAGGGTGCCAGCTACGACGAACTCCTCGCGGTGGCGAAGGCCACCGAGACGCTCGGCTTCGACGCGTTCTTCCGCTCCGACCACTATCTGCGCATGGGCGACGGCGACCCGGGCTACGGCCCCACCGATGCGTGGACCACGCTGGCCGGCCTCGCCCGCGAGACCGAACGCATCCGTCTCGGCACCCTGGTGTCGTCGGTGACCTACCGCTACCCGGGCATCCTCGCCATCCAGGTGGCGCAGGTCGACCAGATGTCGGGCGGTCGCGCGGAGCTGGGTCTCGGCACCGGCTGGTTCGAGGCCGAGCACAAGGCCTACGGCATCCCCTTCCCGCCCAAGCGCTTCGACCTGCTCGAGGAGCAGCTCGAGATCGTCACCGGGCTCTGGACCACCGAGCGCGGCGACACCTACTCCTACACGGGCGAGCACTACACGCTCGAGAACTCGCCGGCGCTGCCAAAGCCCGTGCAGTCACCGCTGCCCGTCATCGTGGGCGGCAAGGGTGCGAAGCGCACACCGTTGCTCGCGGCCCGCTACGCCACCGAGTTCAACGCGCCCTTCCCCGACCCGGGCACCTTGCCCGGGCTGTTCGAGAACGTGCGCCGCGCCTGCGACGAGATGGGGCGCGACCCCGACGACATGGTCTACTCCGCTGCCCTCGTGGCCGTGGTCGGTGCCGACGAGGCCGAGTTCGCTCGCCGCGCGGCAGCTATCGGCCGCGAGCCGGAGGAGCTGCGCACGAACGGGCTCGCCGGCACCGCCTCCGAGGTGGTCGACAAGATCGGGGCGCTGCGCGAGCAGGGTGCCGAGCGGGTCTACCTGCAGATCCTCGACCTGGGCGACCTCGACCACCTCGACTTCATCGCCCGCGAGGTGGTGTCGAAGGTCTCCGACTAGCGACGGTGCGGCGCTCTACTCCGGCAGCGCCGCATCCGCTTCGTTCGCGTCGCCGGCGACGCCGCGGGCGAGGGTCTTGTTGCGGAAGAAGTCGGGCCGCAGTTTCGCCTGCACGAGCATGATGACGATGCCGGCGACGATGATGATCATGCCGAGGATGAACACCAGGCCCACCCCGCCGATGTTCGACCCGCTGCCGTAGTCGGGGTTCGCGCTCTCGATGAGCGTCGTCACGAACAGCACCGCGAGAATCAGCCCGCCCACCAGCGGCGCGACGAACTGGAAGAAGGCGTTGCGCACGCTCGCGAACCACTGCTTGCGGAAGTACCAGACGCACGCGAACGCGGTGAGCCCGTAGTAGAAGCAGATGAGCATGCCGAGCGTGGTGATGGTGTCCCACAGCACGTCTTCGGAGATGAACCGCATGACGGTGTAGAAGACGGATGCGACGACGCTCGACACGATGGTCGCGTAGCCGGGGGTGAAGAAGCGCGGGTGCACCTTCGAGAACTTCGGCGACAGCGCGCCGTAGTGCCCCATCGCGAGCAGCGTTCGGGCGGGCGAGACGAAGGTTGACTGCAGCGACGCGGCCGACGACGACAGCACGGCGATCGACACCAGGATGGCGAGCGGCCCGAGGATGGGCCCCGCCAGCGAGAAGAAGACGTTGCCCTGGATGTCGGGGTTGCCGAGCCCGTACTCGCCCTCGCCGACCCCCGCGTAGTTGATGAGCGCGACGGTGAGGAAGAGGTAGAGCACCACGATGATGACCACCGTCGCCGTGGCGGCCTTGCCCGGGGTGGAGGAGGAGCCCTTGGTCTCCTCGCTCATGGTGAGCGTCACATCCCAGCCCCAGAAGATGAAGATCGACAGCGACAGCCCCGCGGCGAAGGCACTGAACGAGCCCACGGCGAAGGGGTTGAACCAGTCGAGCGAGATCGGGAGCGCGTCGAAGGCGTCGCCGGCGGAGACGTGGATGAACGCGACGATTCCGAAGAACACCATGACGAGCAGCTGAAAGCCCACCAGCACGTACTGCAGCTTCTGGGTGGTCTGCATGTCGCGGTAGGAGATGAGCGTCGCCCCGAGCATGAACGCCAGGCAGGTGACGACGTTGATGAACGGGTTGGTCGTGAGGTCGGCGATGTCGGGGTTCTGGAAGATCTGCGACAGCATCAGGTAGAAGAAGTCGACGGCGATGCCGGCGAGGTTCGACAGCACCACGATGGTGGCGGCGATGAGCCCCCAGCCGGCCATCCAGCCGATCCAGGGCCCGAAGGCGCGCGTCGCCCAGGTGAAGGAGGTGCCCGAGTCGGGCATGCGGCTGTTCAGCTCGCGGTAGCCGAAGGCCACGAGGAGCATCGGGATGAAGCCGACCAGGAAGATGGCGGGCACGTGCGTGCCGACGGCCGCCACGGTGGGGCCGAGCGCCCCGGTGAGGGTGTAGGCCGGGGCGATGCACGAGATGCCGATGACGATGGCGCCGATGAGCCCCACCGTTCCGGCGCCGAGGCCCTTCTTCGACAGGGCGGCGGTGGCCGCCGTGACGGGGGCGCTGGTCTCGGGAGGGGTCATGACGCGTCTCCGATGGTGACTGCCGCGTCGCGGGGCACGACGACGAGCGGAACGGGCAGTTCGCGCAGCATCTTCGCTGCGGTCGAACCGAGGAACAACTGCCGGGGCTGGGCCAGCCGGCTCGAGCCCACCAGGGCGATCTCGGTGGGCTCCCAGTCGAGGCCGCTCACGGCGTCTTCGACACGGCGGCCGGTGACGACCTCGGAGGTCACCTCGACGTCGTCGGGAAGACCGGCAGCCGCGCGCTCGAGCACCGCGGTGGCGTGGGCTGCTGCCCGCACGATCGCGTCGCGGTGCTGAGAGTCGACCGGCTGGTCGAGCGCGACCAGCGAGATGAGCCGCAGCGGCAGGTGCGCCGCCCGCGCGGCGCCGATCGCCGAACCGAGCAGTGCCTCGGCCCCCGGCCGGGTGCCGACGGCGCAGGTGATGCGGCTGATCGGCGCATCACCGGCGGTGTCACGACAGCCGTCGGGGGCGAGCGCCACCGGAACCGTCGCGGCGTGCAGCAGCGCGTTCGCGGCACTGCCCAGGGTGAACCGCCCGAGGATGCCGCCGCGCGCCGCGCCCACCACGATGAGCCGGGCGTCGAGCACGCGCGCGGCGTCGAGCACCCCGTCGGCGAACGACTCCGCGTAGACGACGTGCGAGCCCGCCCGCACGTCGTCGGGAACGGTGCCGAGCGCCTCGGCGAGCCAGCCCTCGGCGGTCTCCCTCACGTAGCGCTCGTAGCCGGGGTCGGCCGGCACGATGGTGGCCCGCTCCTCGCTCGAGAGCACGAGCACCAGGTCGAGCCGGGCGCCGGTGGCGCGGGCGAGCCGCACCCCGAGAGCGAGCGCATCGCGACCCGCCGGGGTGTCGGTGTAGCCGACGATGAATCTCATCTCGGGGATCCTTTCGGGGGAGCTGGCCCCCAACCTAGCGGTCGGGGGCCCTCCGCATCAGCTGTTCGGGATGAGGGTGTACTTCGTCGAGAGGTACTCGTGGATGCCCTCGGCCCCGCCCTCGCGGCCGAGCCCCGACTGCTTCACCCCGCCGAAGGGCGCCGCGGCGTTGGAGAGCACGCCCACGTTCAGCCCCATCATGCCGGTGTCGAGCGCCTTGATCATGCGCTGGCCGCGAGCGAGCGACTCGGTGAACACGTAGGAGACGAGCCCGTACTCGGTGTCGTTGGCCAGGCGCACGGCCTCGGCCTCGTCGTCGAACTCGACGATGGAGACCACCGGGCCGAAGATCTCCTCGCGCAGGATGTCGCTGCCGAACGGCACCCCGGTCACCACGGTCGGCTCGAAGAAGCTGCCCGCGCCCTCGAGGGCGTGACCGCCCACCACGAGGGTGGCGCCGCGCTCGACGGCGTCGTCGACGAGTTCGCCGGTCTTGGCGACCGCCTTGTCGTCGATGAGCGGGCCGATGGTGACGCCCTCGTCGGTGCCGCGGCCGATGCGCATGGCGCGCACCCGCTCGGCGAGCTTGTCGGCGAAGGCCTTCGCCACGGCGCTGTGCACGATGAAGCGGTTGGCCGCGGTGCAGGCCTGGCCGATGTTGCGGAACTTCGCCGCCATCGCGCCGTCGACCGCCTTGTCGAGGTCGGCGTCGTCGAACACGACGAAGGGGGCGTTGCCGCCCAGCTCCATCGAGGTGCGCAGCACGTTGTCGGCCGCCTGCTTCATGAGCGCCTTGCCCACCGGGGTCGAGCCGGTGAAGGAGAGCTTGCGCAGGCGCGGGTCGGCGATGATCGGGTCGGAGAGCTTCGCCGACGCCGAGGTGGTGACCACGTTGAGCACACCCTTCGGCAGGCCAGCCTCCTCGAACAGTCCGGTCAGGAAGAGGGTGGTGAGGGGCGTGAGCGCGGCGGGCTTCACCACGACTGTGCAGCCGGCGGCCAGCGCGGGCCCGATCTTGCGGGTGGCCATCGCGAGCGGGAAGTTCCACGGGGTGATGAGGAAGCAGGGGCCGACGGGCCGCTGCGACACCACCATCTGGCCGGTGCCCTCGGGGTTGTCGCCGTAGCGCCCGGTGATGCGCACCGCCTCCTCCGAGAACCAGCGCAGGAACTCGCCGCCGTAGGTCACCTCGCCCTGGGCCTCGGCGAGGGGCTTGCCCATCTCGAGGGTCATGAGCAGCGCCGCCTCGTCGCGCCGCTCCTGCAGCAGGTCGAAGGTGCGGCGGAGGATCTCGCCGCGCACGCGGGGCGGGGTGGCCGCCCACTCCTCGGCCGCGGCCACCGCGGCGTCGAGGGCGCGCAGGCCGTCGGCGGGGGAGGCGTCGGCGATGGAGACGAGGCGCTGCCCGGTGGCGGGGTCGAACACGTCGAGCGTCTTCTCGCCCTCGCCCGCGACCCACTCGCCGCCGATGAACAGGCGGTTCGGGATGCGGGAGAGGAGCTCGGTCTCGTGCGGTGCGGTGGTCATGGTGCCGTCCTTCGTCGTCAGGGGTGCATCGGGTGGAGCGGGAGCGGGGTGCTCGATCAGGGGTAGAGGCCGCGCTGGCGGTGGGCCTCGGTGACGCGCTGCACGGCGAGGGCCGTGGCGGCGGCGCGCAGGGTGAGGTCGTGCTGGGTCGCGAAGCGGGTGACGTCGTGCCAGCCGCCGAGCATGCGTTCGGCGAGGCGTGACTCGACCTCGTCGAGACCCCAGCGGAACGACTGGTTCGACTGCACCCACTCGAAGTACGACACGATCACCCCGCCGGCGTTGGCGAGGATGTCGGGAACGACGAGCACGCCGGAGTCGGCGAGCACCCGGTCGGCTTCGCGGGTGGTGGGGCCGTTCGCGCCCTCCACCACCACGCGGGCCGCGATGCGCGACGCGTTCTGCGCGTTGATGACGCCCTCCACGGCCGCCGGCACGAGCAGGTCGACGGCGAGCTCGAGCAGCTCGTCGCCCTCGATCGGCTCGGCGTTCTCGAAGCCCACCACGGAGCCGGCCGCGTCGACGTGCCGCGCGAGCGCCTCGACGTCGAGCCCGCCCGAGGCGTGCACGGCACCGTACTGGTCGGCGACCGCCACGACGGCGACACCCGCCTGCTGCAGGAAGCGCGCGGCGTCGCGGCCGACCTTGCCGAAACCCTGCACGGCGGCCGTCGCGGCGCGGTGCTCGATGCCGAGCGAGTCGAGCGCCGCCAGAGCGACGTGCACGACCCCCCGCGAGGTGGCGCTGGAGCGGCCGAGCGAGCCGCCGAGGCTGAGCGGTTTGCCGGTGACGACGCCCGGCACGGTGTGGCCCTTGCTCACTGAGTAGGTGTCCATGATCCAGGCCATGACGTTCTCGTCGGTGCCGATGTCGGGGGCGGGGATGTCGTGCTGCGGGCCGATGATCGGCAGGATCTCGGTGGTGTAGCGCCTCGTCACCCGCTCGAGCTCGGCGCGCGAGTGCAGGCGCGGGTCGATCGCCACCCCGCCCTTGGCGCCGCCGTAGGGCACGTCGAGCAGGGCGCACTTCCAGGTCATCCACATGGCGAGCGCCCGCACCTCGTCGAGGCCGACGCCGGGGCTGTAGCGGAGGCCGCCCTTCGCCGGCCCGCGCGAGATGTTGTGCTGCACGCGGTAGCCGGTGAGCACCTCGACCGAGCCGTCGTCGCGGCGCAGCGGGATGCTCACGGTGAGCTCGCGTCGCGAGGCGGCGAGGGTGGCGTGGGTGCCCTCGTCATAGCCGTGGAAGGCGACGGCCTCGGCGAGCTGGGAGTGCGCATCCGTCAGCGCCTGCACACCGGCGTCGGCGGCGACGGTCGAGCCCGCGGTCGTGGCAGACGTCGTGCCTGCGGTCACCGGCGCGTTCACGAGGCGGCCAGTGCGTCGCGCAGCACGTCGAGGCCCTCGAGCGCGAGCTCGTCGGAGATGGCCAGGGGAGGGAGGAAGCGGATGACATTGCCGTACGTGCCGCAGGTGAGCAGCACGAGCCCCGCGGCGTGTGCCGCAGCGGCGACGCGACCGGTGAGCGCGGCGTCGGGTTCGCCCGTGGCCGGGTCGACGAGCTCGATCGCCATCATCGCGCCGCGGCCGCGCACGTCGCCGATGCGCGGGTCGTTCACGCGCAGGGCGTTGAGGCGACCCCGGAACAGCGTCTCGAGCTCGCGGGCGCGCGCGACGAGGTTCTCACTGCGGTAGCTCTCGATGGTGGCGAGCGCTGCGGCGCAGGCGAGCGGGTTGCCCGTGTAGGTGCCGCCGAGACCGCCGGCGTGGGCGGAGTTCATGATGTCGGCGCGACCCGTGACCGCCGAGAGCGGCAGGCCGCCCGCGATGCCCTTCGCGGTGACGATGAGGTCGGGCTCGATGCCCTCGTGCTCGCTGGCGAAGAAGGCTCCGGTGCGGGCGAAGCCCGTCTGCACCTCGTCGGCGATGAACACCACGTCGTTCGCCCGGGACCAGCGCTGGAGCGCCGGGAGGAATCCCTCGGCCGGCACGATGAAGCCGCCCTCGCCCTGGATCGGCTCGATGATGACGGCGGCGAGGTTCGCGGCGCCGATCTGCTTCTCGATCACGCTGATGGCCCGGGCGGCCGCGGCCTCGCCCGAGAGCCCGCCGTCGCGGTAGGGGTACGACAGCGGCGCGCGGTAGACCTCGGGGGCGAACGGCCCGAAGCCCGACTTGTAGGGCATCGCCTTCGCGGTGAGCGCCATCGTGAGGTTGGTGCGCCCGTGGTAGGCGTGGTCGAACGCGACGACGGCCTGCCGGCCGGTGTGGTGGCGGGCGATCTTCACCGCGTTCTCGACGGCCTCGGCGCCCGAGTTGAACAGGGCGGTGCGCTTGTCGAAGTCGCCCGGGGTGAGCTCGTTGAGCTTCTCGGCGACTGCGACATAGCCCTCGTAGCCGGTGATGGTGAAGCAGGTGTGGGTGAAGGCGGCGACCTGGGCGCTCACGGCCTCGACGACGGCGGGTGCCGAGTTGCCGACACCGGTCACGGCGATGCCCGAGCCGAAGTCGATGAGCGAGTTGCCGTCGATGTCGCGGATGACGCCCCCGCCGGCCGCCTCGACGTAGACGGGAAGGGTGACGCCCACCCCGTCGGCGACGGCGGCGGTCTTGCGGGCGTGGAGCTCGCGCGAGCGCGGGCCGGGGATCTCGGTGACGAGCTCGCGGCGCTGGGGGAGCGAAGGCCCGCCGACGACGGGCGGGGCGGTGGGTGCGATGGTCACGAGGTCCTCCTGGTCACGACGGTGGGCGGTGCGCCCTCCACGCTAGGTCGCCGCTGACCCCGGCGCCTCTGCCGATCTGGCAGACTGGTCGTCGTTGTGCGACACTGTGGCATGCCTGTGACCGTGCGCGACCTGGTTCTACATCGCCCCCTGAGCATCCGGATGCTCGCCGGCGACGACGGCGTCGAGCTCGGTTGGTCGAATTCCAGCGATCTCGACGACCCGAGCCCGTTCCTCGAAGCCGGGCAGCTGTTGCTCACGACGGGCCGCCAGTTCCTCGCCTTCGAGGGACTCAGGGACTACGAGGCCTACGTGCAGCGGGTCGCGGCAGCGGGTGTCGTCGCCCTCGGCTTCGGCACCGAGGTGCTGCGGGCGGGAACTCCGGCCGAGTTGATCGAGGCCTGCGAGTCGGCCGGGGTCGCACTCGTCGAGGTGCCCTACGCCACCCCTTTCATCGCGGTGAGCCGCTTCGTCGCCGACCGCATCGCCGCCGAGCAGCGCCGGCTGCTCGAATGGGCGCTCGCCGCCCAGGAGTCGATCTCGCGTGCGGTGCTCGGCTCGGGCGGGCTCGCCGCCGCGGTCGACAGCGCGTCGCGCGCGCTCGGCTGCCCGGTCGCGGTGCTCGACCCCGATGGCGCCGTGCTCGAGGGGGCGGCGCCGGGGTGGCTGCGCGAGCGGGCCGTGGCGCTGCTGCGACGCGGCACCCGCGCGCGCGACCACGGCGACGACGACCGCGGCTCGTGGTCGGTGCAGACCCTCGGCCACTCCGGACGGCTGCTCGGGGCGGTGGTCGCGGTGCGCTCCGACCCGCTCACCCCCGCCGAGCTCTCTGTGATCACCCTCTTGACGGCGCTCACCGAGCTCGCCCTCGAGCACGCCGAAGACCAGCGGCTCGGCTTCCGCTCTGTCGCCCAGCAGCTGCTCGCCCTGCTCCGCGACGGGCGCGTCGACGCCGTGCGCCGCTCGCTCGAGCACCTGCCGGCCCAGCTGCCGGCCGAGCCGTTCCGCATCCTCGCCCTCGCAGCCGGCGAGGTCGCGCCGACCCTGCGCGACTCCCTCGAGCGCATGGCTGCCGGCCGCGGCCGTCGACTGTTCGTGGTCGAGCACGACGCCCAGCTGCTGCTGTTCGTCGACGGCACGAGCCGCGTCGCCGTCGAGGCACGCCTGGCCGAGAGCGAGGCCAGGGCGGGCCTGTCGTCGGAGGCGCGCTGGCGCACTCTCGACGAGGCGCTCACGCAGGCGGTCGCGGCGCTCGCGGGTGCCGCACCGGGCCGCATCCTCGCCTTCGACGAGCTGATGGCGGGCACCGTGCTCGGGCTCCTCACCGAGTCGAGGGTCGCCGAGCTCGCCCGCCTGCGGCTGGGCGGCCAGCTCGCCACACCCGACGGCACGGCACGGCTCGGCGAGGCGGCGGTGTGGCTCGCGCACAACGCGGTGTGGGATGCCGCGGCCCGCGAGCTCGGCCTCCACCGCCACACCTTGAAGCAGCGCATGGCGGAGCTCGGGCGCGAGCTCGACCTGCAGCTCGACACCTTCCGCGGCCGCGCGGAGCTGTGGGCGATGCTCGTCGCCCTCGACCTCGCTCGCAGCTCGCTTCGATAGGGTCGGGGCGACAACGACACCCAGCGAACAGGACATCCCCATGCCCCGCATCACCATCATCCTCGGCGCCGTTCTCATCGTCCTGGGGGTGATCGGGTACATCGCCACCGAGTTCGCGAGCTGGACCGCCCTCATCCCCTCCATCCTGGGCGCGCTCCTCGTCGTCTTCGGCCTCATCGGTGTGAAGCGGCCGAAGATCGGCATCCACGTCGCGCTGGTGGTCGCGCTCCTCGGTATCGCGGGCACGCTCATGAACGTGCTCAAGATCGGCGAGGTGTTCGCGGGAACCGCCGAGAGGCCCGTGGCCGTGGTGCTCAGCACCATCACCTTCGTGCTGCTCATCGTGTACGTCGTTCTCGGTGTGCGCTCCTTCATCGCCGCGCGGAAGGGTCGGGCCGTCACGGCGTGAAAACGCTGGGTGACTGTCGATTCCGTCAGTCATCGTGCCATCATGGTTTCGACTTCGTCATCGATGAGGTCTTTGAACTACGGAAAGAGTCGTGATGGAACAGCTGCAGAAAGACGTCGTCATCGTCGGAGCGGGAGCGACCGGGCTCACCGCCGCGGTGGCCCTGCAACGAGCAGGTCTCTCGGTGATCGTGCTCGAGGCGCGTGACCGCATCGGCGGCAGGCTGTGGACGAACCACATCGACGGGCAGATGTTCGAGATCGGCGGCCAGTGGGTCTCGCCCGACCAGACCGCGCTGCTCGAGACGCTCGACGAGCTCGGCCTCGAGACCTACTCCCGGTACCGCGAGGGCGAGAGCGTCTACATCGGCACCGACGGTGTGGCCAAGCGCTTCACCGGCGACATCTTCCCGGCCAGCGAGCACACCGAGGCCGAGATCGAGCGACTCATCGCCGTGCTCGACGAGCTGGTCGCGCAGACCGACCCGGCCGCGCCCTGGGAGCACCCGCGGGCCACCGAGTTCGACACCGTCTCCTTCCGCTCCTGGCTCGAGTCGCAGAGCGACGACGCCGAGGCGCGCGAGAACATCGCGCTGTTCATCGCCGACGCGATGCTCACGAAGCCCGCGCACTCCTTCTCGCTCCTGCAGGCGCTGCTCATGGCGGCCAGTGCGGGCAGCTTCAGCCACCTCGTCGACGCCGACTTCATCCTCGACAAGCGCGTGGTGGGCGGCCTGCAGCAGGTTCCGCTGAAGCTCGCCGAGACACTGGGCCTCGAGAACGTGCGCCTCTCGCAGCCGGTGCGCCGCATCCGCTGGTCTGCTGCAGCGCTCCCCGCCGACGCCGTCGAGGGCGAGCCGGTCGAGGTGTCGACCGACGCCCTCGTCGTCACCGCCAAGCGGGTCATCGTGGCGGTGCCGCCGAACCTCTACAACCGCATCGAGTACGCCCCCAACCTGCCCCGGCTGCGCCAGCAGTCGCAGCAGCACCAGTCGCTCGGCCTCGTCATCAAGGTGCATGCTAGCTACGAGACGCCGTTCTGGCGCGAGGCGGGTCTCTCGGCGACCGCCTTCAGCCCCTACCAGCTGGTGCACGAGGCCTACGACAACAGCAACCACGGCGAGAGCCGCGGCACCCTCGTGGGCTTCGTCTCCGACAAGAAGGCCGACGACGTGTTCCGGCTGCCGGCAGAGGAGCGCAAGCGCCGCATCCTCGAGTCGCTCGCCGCGTACTACGGCCCGCAGGCGCTCGAGCCCGTCGTCTACTACGAGAGCGACTGGGCCGCCGAGGAGTGGACCCAGGGCGCCTACGCGGCTAGCTTCGATCTGGGTGGACTCACCCGGTACGGGGCACTGCAGCTCGAACCGGTGGGGCCGCTCCGCTTCGGGTCGAGCGACCTCGCGCCCGAGGGCTACCAGCACGTCGACGGCGCCATCAGGGTGGGCCGCCGGCTCGCCGCCGAGGTCGTGGAGTCGCTGAAGGGCGGCGACGCGGCCGACAGCAACAGCGCAGCCGCTTCCGGCTCCGCCAGCACCGCCTCCGACCGTACCGACACCGCCACCGACACCGCCGCATCCACCGTCATCGAAGGAGCAACCGCATGAGCAGCCTCTACGCCGTCGTCGACCCCGCCACCGGCGAGACCCTGAGCGAGTACCCCACCATCACCGACGGAGAGCTGCAGGCCGCAGTCGCCTCCGCCTCGGAGGCCTTCGAGGGCTGGTCGCGCCGGGTGCCGGTGGCCGACCGCGCCAAGCTCATCGCCCGAGTCGCCGAGCTGCACACCGAGCGTCGCGAGGCGCTCGCCGAGATCGCCGTGCGCGAGATGGGCAAGCCGCTCGAGCAGGCGCTCGGCGAGGTCGACTTCGCCGCCGCCATCTACCAGTACTACGTCGACAACGGCGAGACCTTCCTCGCCGACGAGCCCATCGAGCTCTCCGACGGCACCGGCTCGGCCTTCGTGCGCCGGGCGGGCATCGGCGTGCTGCTCGGCATCATGCCGTGGAACTTCCCCTACTACCAGGTGGCGCGTTTCGCGGGGCCGAACATCGTCGCCGGCAACACCATCCTGCTGAAGCACGCCCCGCAGTGCCCCGAGTCGGCTGTCGCCATGCAGGAGATCTTCGAGCAGGCCGCGAGCGAGCTCGGCGCACCCGCGGGCGTCTACGTGAACATCTTCGCCAGCAACGAGCAGATCGCCGAGGTCATCGCCGACCCGCGCGTGCAGGGTGTGTCGGTGACGGGCTCCGAGCGGGCGGGTGCCGCCGTCGCCGAGCTCGCCGGAAAGCACCTCAAGAAGGTCGTGCTCGAGATGGGCGGCTCAGACCCGTTCATCCTGCTCTCCACCGACGACCTCGATGCAACGGTTCAGGATGCGGTGAACGCCCGCCTCGACAACAACGGCCAGTCGTGCAACGCCGCCAAGCGCTTCGTCGTGATCGACGGACTGTACGAGGAGTTCGCGAAGAAGTTCACCGAGGTCTTCACGGCCGTGCAGCCGGCGCCCCCGATGGCCGACGGCACCGAGCTCGGCCCGCTGTCGTCGTCGGCAGCCGCGGAACGGCTGGGGGAGCAGGTCGACCGCGCCGTCGAGCAGGGCGCCACCGTGCTGGCGGCGGGCTCGCGCTCGGGCAACTACTTCGGCCCCACGGTGCTCGCCGACGTCACCCCCGAGATGGACGCCTACCGCGAGGAGTTCTTCGGCCCGGTCGCCGCGCTCTACCGGGTGCGCTCCGAGGAGGAGGCGGTGAAGCTCGCGAACGACACCCCGTTCGGTCTGGGCTCCTACGTCTACACCACCGACCAGGAGCAGGCGCTGCGGGTCGCCGACGCGATCGACGCCGGCATGGTGTGGATCAACCTCGTGCTCGGCGACGCCGCGGAACTCCCGTTCGGTGGCGTGAAGCGCTCCGGTTCGGGCCGTGAGATGGGCCGCTTCGCGCTCGAGGAGTTCGTGAACAAGAAGCTCATCCGCATCGCGGGCTGAGCCCTGTCGGCAGCTCGGGCGAGTGCCTAGGCTGGGTGCATGACGGTCATCTCAGTGCTCGAACTCCGGCTCAAGCCCGAGCTCGTCGGCTCGGCCGACGACGTTCTGCGCGACACGTTGAACGACACCCGCGCACGGCCCGGATGCCTCGGGGTGGAGGTGGCGGTCGACGTCGACGATCCCGCCCACATCGTGGTCGTCGAGACCTGGGAGTCGCTCGAGGCCGACGACGACTACCGGGCCTGGCGGGCGAGCCCCGACGGGGCGAGCTCGCTGGGCTCGGTGATCGCCGCGCCCCCGCTGCTCAGCAGGTCGCTGCTGCGCGACGACATCTGAGGTCGACGGCTCAGGGCGTCGTGAGAGACGGATGCGGCGCATCCGTCGACTTCGGATGCTCGGTCGTGTAACGTAGGTCAGTCGGCTCTGGACGCCGCGAGTTGCATCGCGGAGGGTTTGTCAGTCTGGTGGGCCGGTTTCCCAGTCAGTGCGCTGTTGCGCTGGTCACTGGTGAATGTCGCGTACGACACGGCCCCGGAGCACAGATGCCGGGTTCACGAAAGCACTACCAGCCTGCGCTGGGGTGTGCGCATCACGAGATAACCCGGAAAGAATCATGCCCAAATCGCACAAGTCGGGCGGCTTCAAGCCCGCCAAGAACTACGACCCCCGCCCCGCCAAGAGCGGCGTCAAGGCCGGCAGCCGGAGCCCCGGCCACCGCGGCTACCGCCCCGTCGAGGAGGAGCCCCGCAAGGCCCGCTGGAACGCCGACGAGCGCGCCGCCCGTGGTGCGGCGTCGAGCTCGCGCGGCGAGCGCGACCGCTTCTCGCGCGACGACCGCCCCGCGCGGGGTGACCGCGACCGTTTCTCGCGCGATGACCGTCCGGCTCGTGACGACCGTCCGGTGCGCGGCGAGCGTGACCGGTTCTCCCGTGACGACCGTCCGGTGCGCGGAGAGCGCGACCGGTTCTCCCGTGACGACCGTCCGGTGCGCGGCGAGCGTGACCGGTTCTCCCGTGACGACCGTCCGGTGCGTGGAGAGCGCGACCGGTTCTCGCGCGATGACCGTCCGGCTCGCAACGACCGGTTCTCCCGCGACGAGCGCCCGGCGCGCGATGGCCGGTTCTCGCGTGATGACCGTCCCGCGCGCAACGACCGGTTCTCGCGTGATGACCGTCCGGCTCGTGACGACCGTCCGGCGCGTGGTGAGCGCGACCGCTTCTCGCGTGACGACCGTCCGGCGCGCGATGACCGGTTCTCGCGCGACGACCGTCCCCGTTACGAGAAGCCCAGCCGTGAGAACGGGTTCAACCGCTCCGGCCCCCGCACCGGTGGCTTCGAGCGCCGCGACGACCGACCTGCCCGCGACGACCGCCCCGCTCGCGACGACCGGACCTCCCGCGACTCCCGCGGCACCGCCAGCCGCGGCTTCGAGCGCGACCGCGACGCGCGCGGCACCCGCGACTCCTCCTTCTACCCCTCGCGCGACGCCAGGCCCGCCCCCGCGTTCCACGACGACGACGTGGTGCTTGAGCGCCTCGAGGCGCAGGCCACGACGGCCTCCGACGTCGAGGGCGTGACCTTCGCCGACCTCGGTCTCGGTGGCAACATCACCCGCGCGCTCGCCGAGCTCGGCGCCGAGCGGCCCTTCCCCATCCAGGCCGCCACCATTCCCGACGTGCTCGCCGCGAAAGACGTGCTCGGCCGTGGCCGCACCGGCAGCGGCAAGACCATCGCCTTCGGCGCCCCCCTGGTCGAGCGCCTGATGGAGAACGGCGGCGGCGCCAACCGCAAGCCGGGCCGCAAGCCCCGCGCGCTCATCCTCGCCCCCACCCGCGAGCTCGCCCTGCAGATCGACCGCACCGTGCAGCCCATCGCCCGCTCGGTCGGCCTGTTCACCACCCAGATCTACGGCGGCGTGCCTCAGCACCGCCAGGTGGGCGCTCTGCAGCGCGGTGTCGACATCGTCATCGGCACTCCCGGTCGCATCGAGGACCTCATCGCGCAGCGTCGGCTCGACCTCTCCGAGGTCACGGTCACCGTGCTCGACGAGGCCGACCACATGTGCGACCTGGGCTTCCTCGAGCCGGTGCAGCGCATCCTGCGTCGCACGAAAGACGGCGGTCAGAAGCTGCTGTTCTCGGCGACCCTCGACAAGGGTGTCGCGGCGCTCGTGAACGAGTTCCTCGTCGACCCCTCCGTGCACGAGGTCGCCGGCGAAGACCAGGCCTCGTCGACCATCGACCACCGCGTGCTCATCGTCGACCACCGCGACAAGGGCGCCGTCATCGAGCAGCTCGCCGACCGCGAGGGCAAGACGCTCATCTTCGCCCGCACCCGTGCCTACGCCGAGACGCTCGCCGAGCAGCTCGAAGACGCCGGGTTCCCGGCCACGAGCCTGCACGGCGACCTCAACCAGTCGCGACGCACCCGCAACCTGCAGCTGCTCACGAGCGGCCGGGTGAACGTGCTGGTGGCCACCGACGTCGCGGCACGCGGCATCCACGTCGACGACATCGACCTGGTCATCCAGGCCGACGCGCCCGACGAGTACAAGACGTACCTGCACCGCGCGGGCCGCACCGGTCGTGCCGGCAAGAAGGGCACGGTCGTCACCCTCATCGGCCGCAGCCGCGGTCGACGGATGCAGGAACTGCTCGGCCGCGCCGAGATCGAGGCCGAGATGGTCACCGTGGTGCCCGGCGACCCGCTGGTGAGCGAGCTCGCCGCCGACACGACGCAGGAGAACTGACCGGAGTGACAGCACCCGTCGCCGGCGCGCCGCGCGCGAGCCGCCTGCCGCTGTGGCTGGCGATCGCCGTCGCCGTCGTCTGCGGCGTGCTCATGGCGACGCAGTCGCGCGTGAACGGCGAGTTCGGCAAGCGCCTCGGCGACGGGTACACGGCGGCGGCGATCAGCTTCGGCATCGGCCTCGTGATCGTGGTGGTCATCGTGGCGTTCACGCCCAGCGCGCGGCACGGCGCGCGCTCCGCGCTGCGCGACGTGCGCGAGCGCAGACTTCCGGCGTGGATGCTGCTCGGCGGCATCGGCGGGGCGGTCTTCGTGCTGTCGCAGGGGCTCGCCTCGGCGCTCGTCGGCGTCTCGCTGTTCACCATCGCCTTCATCGGCGGCCAGACCATCTCGGGCCTCGTCGTCGACCGCGTCGGCATCGGGCCCGGTGGCCGTCGCTACCTGACGCCTCGCCGGGTGCTCGGCGCCGGCATCGCCTTCGCCGTCGTCGTGTGGTCGGTGGTGGCGCACATCGACCCGCAGATCCCGGTGTGGATGCTCCTGCTCCCGTTCATTGCGGGAAGCGTGCAGGCGGTGCAGCAGGCCGTGAACGGGCGGGTCGCCGCCGCGGCGGGCTCGGCCGTGAGCTCCACCCTGTTCAACTTCTGCGCCGGCACCGCCGTGCTCGTGCTCATCGCTCTGGTGCACGCGGGCCTTTCGGGTGGGTTGCCCGCCTCGCTGCCGACCGAGTGGTGGCTGTACCTCGGCGGCCCGCTCGGCGTCGCGTTCATCTTCGGGCTCTCCACCGCTGTGCGCACCACCGGCGTGCTGCTGCTCAGCCTGTGCTCGATCTCGGGCCAGCTGCTCGGCTCGATCGCCATCGACCTCATCGCCCCCGGCTCCGGCCACGGCGTCGACTGGACCACCCCGATCGCCGCCGTGCTCGTCGTCGTGGCGGTGCTCGTGGTCTCGCTGCCGTCGCGCGGACGCGTCTAGGCCCCGGAACCGCGTCTAAGCCCCGGAACCGAGGCCCGACGCCACCACGACCGCCACGACCGCCGCGGTCGCCGCCCAGAACAGCACCACGAACACCACGTCCTGTGCCCGGAACGGCACCGGGTAGCGCTCGGTGCGGGTGGGGTGGGCGCCGAAGGCCCGCGAGTCCATGGCGAGCGCCACCCGCTCGGCGTGCCGGATTCCTCCCGCCAAGAGCGGCACCACGTAGCCGATCCAGCGCCTCGCCGCCGCGAGCGGCCCGCGTCCGCGCGCCATGCCGCGCACCCGGTGGGCCTGCCGGATGAGCTCGAGCTCGTGACCGAACCTCGGCACGAAGCGGTACGCCGCGAGAGCGGTGTAGCCCACCCGGTAGGGCACGCGCAGCTGCTGCACGAGAGCACGCACGAGGTCGGGCCCGGTCGTCGTCAGCCCCGCGATCAGCGACAGCAGCACGATGCCGACGAGCCGCGAGGCCGTCGTGGCGCCCACGGCCAAGGCGCCCAGGGTGAGGTCGAACCCGCCCACCGAGACGAGCACCATCGACCCCTCGGCTCGTTCCCGATCGGCCCACAGCCCGAAGCTCACCGTCAGCACCGCGGCGACGGCGGGCAGCACCAGGAACAGCAGCACCAGGATGCGCCCCGACAGGCGCGCGCCCACGACGATCAGCACGAGCGCCAGCCCGATCAGCGCGAGGGCCACGGCGAGGTCGCGCGTGACGATCAGCACCACCATGCCGGGGAGTGCGGCGGCGATCTTCGCGAGCGGGTTGAGCCGGTGCAGGAAGCGCAGGGCCCCGTGGTCGACGGCGGCGGAGTAGGGGTCGGCGGCCGCACTCACGATCGCACCCCCGCCCCGAGATCGGCGAGCCGGGAGAAGCGGTGCCAGCGCGCATCCGTCGTCGCCCGCAGGGCTCTCACGAGCGGCGGAGCCTGCAGCCCGGCCGCCTCCAAGGCCCCGGAGGTGAACACCTCGCCCGTCGCACCCTGCGCCACGATGCGCCCCTCCGCCATCACCACGACACGGTCGGCGTGGTCGGCGACCAGCTGCAGATCGTGGGTGACGACGAGCACGGTGGTGCCCGCGCGGTTCAGGTCGTCGAGCACCGTGAGGAGCTCGGTGGCCCGCGCCCTGTCCTGCCCGAAGGTCGGTTCGTCGAGTGCCAGCACGGGCGCTCCCGCGATCAGCGCCGTGCCCACCGAGAGCCGGCGCTTCTGCCCGCCGGAGAGGAGGAACGGATGCTCGTCGCGCAGCTGTGCGAGGCCGAAGCGGTCGAGCATCCGGTCGACGCGCTCGTCGATCTCGGCGCGGCCGAGCCGCTGCAGCTCGAGCGCGTGGGCGAGCTCGTCGGCCACGGAGGTCGTGATGAACTGGTGCTCGGGGTTCTGGAAGACGAAGCCGATCGTGCGGGCGAGCTCACGCGCATCCGCTCGTGAGGGGTCGAGCGAGAGCACCTCGATGCGGCCCCGCGGCGGCGGCGTGACACCGGCGATCGCCTGGAGCAGCGTGGTCTTGCCCGCACCGTTCACCCCGACGAACGCCACGAACTCGCCCCGGTCGATCTCGAGGT